>NZ_CP101134.1:4284905-4590970 GCF_024296865.1 Sphingobacterium sp. LZ7M1
ATTCCGTATGGTATCCCCCAACCAATTCAGTCTCACATTCTGGCAAGTCAAATGGTACACGGTTACATTCCGCAAATGCACAGGTCATAAAGATCAGGAATCCAAGAGGCTGAACCCAGATATTCCAGTTTACAAATCCTGATTGTTGTGCTACGATCTCTCCAATGGATAGCGTTCCGGTCACCATTAATAAGGCGATCAAGGAAAGTCCCATGGCAATCTCATAACTGATACTTTGTGAAGCCGCACGAATAGCTCCCATTAACGAGAACTTGTTGTTCGATGCCCATCCACCAAGCATGATCCCATAAACACCAAGAGCAATAACCCCAAAGATGTAAAGCACTCCAATATTCACATCGGCAACCTGTAAGCTGATCGCTTTGTCACCAATGGTCAAGGTTTGCCCCCAAGGAATTACCGCCGAACTGATACAGGCTGTAATAATGGCTATGGTCGGCCCTAAAATAAATAAGGTTTTATGTGCTCCCGCAGGAATGATTTCTTCTTTGAAAAAGAATTTACCACCATCACATAAAGGCTGTAAGATACCAAATGCTCCAGCTCTATCCGGACCGTGGCGATCCTGCATAAAACCCGCAATCTTACGCTCAGCTAACGTGGAATACATGGCAATGACCAAGGTAACCACGAATATGATGACAACTAAGATTAATTTCTCTAAAATAAAGGCCGTTTCCATCTTCCCTATTTTCTATTTTAATTTTTCAGATCTTGCTAACTGCTCCACATTGGCTTCCTGCAATACAGGATTGTCCTTGATGACACTTGGAGGATCAAATTGATGGTAGTGGTTGGAAGCAATAACCGATTGATAGCTGATCTTGGTCGGCTCCTCTAAAATCCACTCATCCGTACGTTTGGTCTCAAACCTACAGGTATCACAGATAAACTCATCAACCTCATTATACTCATCCTTTCTTCCTGTCACTCGGATCACATCGGGTCCTTTGTACCACAATGTAACCTTGCCAGAACATTTTGGACAATCGCGGTGCGCATCCACCGGCTTGGTAAACCAAACCCTGTTCTTAAACCTGAATGTCTTGTCTGTCAATGCTCCAACTGGACATACATCGATCACATTCCCAATGAAATCATGATCTAAGGCCTCGTGGATATAGGTTGAAATTTCTGCATGGTCTCCACGGAACAAAATCCCATGTTCCCTTTTATTTGTCAATTGATTCGCAACATATACACAGCGATAGCATAAAATGCATCGGTTCATGTGCAGCTGGATCTTTTCACCAATATCAATTCGCTCAAATGTCCTGCGCTCAAATTCATATCTGGTCTTCTCAGCACCGTGCTCATAGCTCAAGTCCTGAAGCTTACACTCGCCTGCCTGGTCACAGACCGGGCAATCTAACGGGTGGTTGATCAATAACATCTCCACGACCGCCTTTCTTGCATCCACGACATCTGGAGAGGTAATATTCAGCACCTCCATTCCGTCCATGACCGTTGTACGGCATGATGCAACCAGCTTAGGCATTGGTCTTGGATCCTTTTCTGATCCTTTGCTTACTTTCACCAAGCAGGTACGGCATTTCCCGCCTGTACCTTCCAGCTTAGAATAATAGCACATCGCCGGAGGTACGATCTCCCCACCAATCTGCCTAGCAGCATTTAATATCGTAGTACCCGGAGCAACTTCAATTGTTATTCCGTCTATCGTTACTTTAAAATTTTGAACTTCTTCTGCCATTGTTGCTTTTTGTTAAAATGACCCTAATTATTCCGTTACTGGAACCAATGGATCTGCATAATGTGCTAAACCGTAGTTTCTCTTCTGGGCTTCTTCTGGATGAAGGATATGCCACTCAAATTCATCCCTAAAGTGACGGATTGCCGCTGCAACAGGCCATGCTGCTGCATCACCAAGTGGACAGATGGTATTGCCTTCAATCTTTTGTTGCACTTGCCACAATAGGTCGATGTCCGACATATCGCCATGACCCGTCTCAATCTTGTTCAGGATCTTTTCCATCCAGCCCGTACCTTCACGACATGGTGAACATTGTCCACAGCTCTCATGACGGTAAAAACGTGTATAGTTATAGGTATTCCTCACAATACATTGATCCTCATCAAAAACGATAAAACCGCCGGAACCCATTGCGGTACCACTGACAAAACCGCCATCTGCCAATGACTCATAGGTCATCAGGCGCGGTTCGCCTTTCATGGTTTTTACGATCAGGTTTGCTGGAAGGATAGGAACGGACGATCCTCCGGCAACAACGGCCTTCAATCGCTTTCCATTTGCCATACCTCCACAATATTCATCAGAGAAAATAAACTCTTCTACTGGAAGCCCCATCTCAATTTCATAAACACCAGGCTTTGCAATATTGCCTGAAGCTGAAATCAATTTAGTTCCCGTACTTCTTTCAATTCCAATTTTTGCATACTCCTCACCACCGTCGTTGACAATTGGTACCGTAGCTGCAATGGATTCCACGTTGTTTACCACCGTCGGACAGCCATATAGACCGGCAACAGCTGGAAATGGAGGTTTAATCCTAGGATTACCTCTTTTTCCCTCAAGGGATTCCAACAGGGCAGTTTCCTCGCCACAGATATAGGCACCACCTCCTGGTTGTACATAGATCTCTAGGTCGTAACCTGTCCCTAAGATATTTTTACCTAAAAATCCAGCCGCTTTTGCTTCTTCGATGGCCTTCTCCATAATACGGATTTGAGGCATCATCTCGCCACGGATATAGATATATGATGTATGCGCACCTAATGCATAGCTGGAAACGATCATTCCTTCTATTAAAGCATGCGGAATATAGGTCATTAAGTAACGGTCCTTGAATGTTCCCGGCTCCGACTCATCCCCATTGCAGACCAAATAACGTGGAACACCTTCTGGCTTCGCCAAAAAGCTCCATTTCATGCCTGTAGGGAACCCTGCTCCACCACGGCCACGAAGACCTGATTTCTTCACCTCTTCCACGACATCCTCAGGAGACATGCTCTTCAAGGCTTTCTCTACAGCTCGGTAACCACCCTTCTCCCGATAAACAGCGAAGGTGTTGATTCCTGGCACATTGATATGTTCTAATAATAACTTACGTCCCATATTACTAAGCCTCGCTTTTTGATTTATTCTTTAAATCGCCGATCAATTGATCGACACTCTCTGCTGTCAGGTTCTCATAGAAGGTATAGCTTGGACCGATCTGAAGGACCGGGCCAAATCCACATGCCGCCAAACACTCGACGCCACGCCATGAAAACATCCCGTCGGCAGTTACTTCGCCTTCTTTTACGCCTAACCTTTCCTCAAGATGAGCCATGATCTTTTCTGCTCCTACTAGGCAGCATGGACCCGTTCGGCAAACCTCCAGGACAAACTTACCTTGCGGTTGTAAGAAATACATGGTATAGAATGTCGCTACTTCAAACACTTCAATTGGCTCTATGCTTAAGAAGGTCGCCACTTTTTCCATGGCATCCACGCTTAACCAGCCATATTCTTCCTGCACAAGGTGAAGGATAGGCAATAAAGCTGATTTCTGTTTACCTTCTGGATAACGACTTACCACTTCGGAGAATTTCCCCAAAAGTTCTGTCGAAAACTCGACAATCATATTTTCTTTAACACTAAGCATCTAATTCACCAGCTATTACGTTTAAACTACTCATATTGATAATCGCATCTGAAATCAACATTCCGCTACTCATCGGGGCAAACATCTGATAATTGATGAATGATGGTCTTCTAAAATGTAAACGATACGGAGTTCTTCCGCCGTCATGAACCATATAGAAACCTAATTCACCATTTGCTCCCTCTACGGCATGGTAAACCTCAGCCTTTGGAGCATCCCATTCTCCCATCACAATCTTAAAGTGATAGATCAAGGCCTCCATACTTGTATATACTTGCTCTTTTGGTGGCAGGTAAAAATCAGGAACATCCGCATGGAAAATGCCTTTCGGATCTTTGTCTATTTTCTCCAAGGCCTGCTCGATGATTCGAAGAGATTGCCACATCTCCTCATTCCTGACCATAAATCGATCGTAAACATCGCCGTTTGTCCCTACTGGAATATCAAAATCAAATTCCTCGTATGAACAGTACGGTGAATGCGCTCTCACATCATAATCCACGCCTGTTGCGCGTAAGATAGGACCTGACCAGCTATAACTTAATGCTTCCTCTGGGGTAACCGCGGCTACGTTGGAGGTACGCTCGATAAAAATTCTATTTCTGTCAAACAACTCTTGGAACTCCCTCAAAACTGGCGGGAATCTCTTTAAGAACTCTCTGATCTTTTCAAAAGCCACTTCGTTGAAATCACGTTCAAACCCACCGATACGACCAATATTGGTCGTCAGACGGGCGCCACAGATCTCTTCATAGATTTCATAGATGAACTCACGCTCCTGCATTACGTACAGGAATCCTGAAAAGGCTCCTGTATCAACCCCCAAAATACCATTACAGATAATGTGGTCTGCAATCCTCGCCAACTCCATCACAATGACACGCATATATTGAACGCGTTTTGGAATCTCAATATCCAAGAGTTTCTCTACGGTCATGTGCCAACCCATATTGTTGATAGGCGATGAACAGTAGTTCAGGCGGTCTGTTAAAGGTGTAATTTGATAGAAAGGTCTATGCTCTGCAATTTTTTCGAATGCACGGTGGATATAGCCAATGGTGGAAACACCACTGACGATACGTTCACCATCAATCTGCACAACATTTTGAAACACACCATGCGTTGCAGGGTGGGTAGGACCAATATTTAGGGTTACCAAGTCATCTTGAGGATCATTATCATCAAAGACTGGTGCATTATGTGATATTCTTGAAATCGATTTACTCATGACATCCTCTCTTAACGTCCAAAATAAAAATCCTTTTTGTCTACACGGTTTGGATCTTCCAGCGGGTATTCCTTACGCATTGGGAAAACTTCCAGGTCATCCATGTTAAGGATTCTCCTTAAGTCTGGGTGGCCTTCAAAATTGATCCCAAAGAAATCATAAGTTTCACGTTCCATCCAATTCGCCCCATTCCAAAGAACGGTAGCACTTGGAATGCTCGGATTTTCCTTTTCCAAGAAAACCTTGATCCGAATGCGGACATTATGAACTAAACTATGGACATGGTACACAACAGCGAAAGGCTTTTCACGCTCCGGATAGTGGACTGCCGTAATATCAGTCAAATAGATAAACTGCATCGCCTCATCATTCTTGATGGTCGAAAGCAGCTCTATGATATTTTCCTTATCGGTTTCGACTGTTAGAAGTCCTTTAGGTTCTGATATATGGTTTACTGATTCTCCGAATTTAGCGTTCAGACTATCAATAACCATTTGATTAGTCAACTTATCCATTATCTGTTGCAATTCCGTACTTTTCTAACAAAGCCTTATATTCAGGCGTATTTCTTCTGTTCAAAGACTCGTTCTTTACAATATCTTGAAGCCTAAGCACTCCATCTAAGATTGCTTCAGGACGCGGAGGGCATCCAGGGACATAAACATCTACCGGAATGATCTCATCAATCCCTTGCAAAACGGAATAGGTATCAAAAATACCCCCACTAGAAGCACATGCTCCGACAGCGATAACCCAACGTGGTTCGGCCATCTGCACATAAACCTGCTTCAATACTGGAGCCATTTTCTTGGCAATGGTTCCCATCACAAGCAACATATCCGCCTGTCTCGGTGAAAAACTTGGACGCTCAGCACCAAATCGCGCTAAATCATAGGTAGATCCCATCGTTGCCATGAACTCAATTCCACAGCAGGAGGTTGCAAATGGCAATGGCCATAAGGAGTTGGCTCTCGCCAAGCCTATGGCTTTATCCAATGTTGTTGCAAAAAATCCTGCTCCTTCTACACCTGGAGGCGCATCTGATAAGGTTATATTACTCATCTCTTTGTTTATTAAAGTGATCTTCAAGGAATTAACCAAAGGTTAGTCCCAATCCAATGCCTTCTTCTTTATGACATAAATAAACCCTAAAAGCAATAAGCCCATGAATACAAACATCTCAATCAACCCCTGCACGCCAAATTCACGGAAATTAACTGCCCATGGATACATAAAGATCACCTCGATATCAAAGATGACGAACAAGATTGCTACCAAGAAATATTTGATGGAAAACGGCTGCCTAGCATTCCCTACAACCTCAACCCCAGACTCAAAAGCGCTCAATTTATTCTCTGTACGCACTTTTGGACCAATTAAATGGGTGCCGATAATTGTTGTAACACCGAAACCAACGGCCACAGCCAATTGAATTAATATAGGAATATAATCTATAGGTGCACTTTGCCCTGCTAATCCTTCCATATCTTTAGTTTATTGCTATTAGTAGTCTAGCAAAAATAACAATTTATGTCAATAAAAAAAGTGAGGGACAACCGGATAGCTCGGCTTTTTGTTATTTTGAATCATTATAAATAGCAAGGTAACAGGGTTTTGAGAAAGAGAAATACTAGCTCCAGAGGAGGTGGGTTGTTTGAGGATACAAGAACCCCCAGGGGGGTGGAATATTTGTGGAAAAGGCAAGCGTTTCATTTCCGCGGCCATCTGAGAAGTAAAAATTTGAGCTAAATTTATTGGAAGGTGATGACAGCATGTTGGCGATGAAAATAAATTAGCTCTTTTATTTTTTAAATATAGAACCCCTTTTGGGGTTCCATTATTTTAGCAGACATGGCACGTTAGCCTGGAAGTCGCGCAAAAACGATGTTCGATTAATCGAACATCGTTTTTGCATAAACCCTATATTGTTCCCATCCATGCTAAAATAATTTATCCCCGCTGGGGATATATGGCGTATAAAAATATTCCTTTGATAAATAGATATGCGCCTGAATAGCTAGAAACACAGTTCTACCAAAATGTCATTAGTAGGCACGAAGAATCTCGGAACTAAATAGAAAATGACATCATTGGCGAACAGGTTCTTCACTAATCGTTCAGAATCAAATATTCCCAGAGAGGGATTCAGATCGCAGCGAAGAATCTATTGTTGTTTTTTAGGATGCCAATCATTCCGAAATCGCAAGATGAGGAAACCATTTTTTTTGATGCTTAATGAAGGAATCGAAGTGATTTGGAAGAGGCTTATTGATCTCCATCATATGTGCCTGCTTGTGGCGGGCGTATGCGATATGCCCCTTCTATGTTGTATTCCAAATTTTTTCTTGATTATTTGCCTCTATGGTTGTTTTTCCTTTCCCTTTCCCTTGCTTTGGGCCAAAGGTTGCCCAGCTGATGGTTTTTCCAACAGCTGCGATATGACAGTTACTTTTCAAACAACCTTCTATGAGCAGACCTATGGCTGCAGTGTCTTTTTCAGTTTGTAAAGTATGGGTGCCGCAAACTACAATGAGAGCGGACGCAATGCCGCAAGGGGCGAATAGCGGTCACCCAATTTTTTTGTGTCTATCCAAGTACCGTCATTTCACTACTCCAATAACATATTTTTCCCTGGTCCTCAGCACATACGCTATCCGGTTGACCAGTTTCCTTGCGACCTTGATGATCGCCAGGTTCTTTTTCATCTTCAGGCAGGCCTTTGAAAAGCCCAGGGCCAGCACCGGGTCGTTCCGCACGGCGATCCAGGATGCCTCGACCAGCATCCGCCTCAGCAGCTCGTGCCTGCGGAAGGTCAGTTCTCCGTCCGGGTCACGCTCACCTGAACTGTGCCTGGTCGGCACGATGCCGATAAAGCTGGCCAGGTGGTCGCTGTTGGCGAACCGCCGGATGTCCTCCAGCTCGACCAGCAGGCTCATGGCCGTCACCGGACCGATGCCCGGGACAGAGCGCAGCAGCGCGTAGTCCACGGCATGCACCTGCTGGGCCATCATGCTCCTGAGTTCCCGGTTCAGCTCCAGCAGGAATCCCCTGTGGTACTCCACTTTCCGGACCAGCAGCTCCAGCGTCCGCCTGCCAAATTCGCCCTTGATGTGGACATCCTCCTTCAGCCACGCCATGAACCGCCTGGACCAGTGCGTCCCGTTGTGCAGGAAGGCCTCGGGGTAGCTGATGCCATTGGTGTACAGGAATGACTTCAGCCGGTTCTTCATCCTGCCGATCTCCCTCACCGTGGAATGGCGCAGCCGCACTAGGGACCTGGCGTCCTCACAATCGGGCGAAGGGACGTATATCCCCCGTAAGACACCGGCCCGAAGGGCCCTGCCCAGTTTCTTGCTATCTATCGGATCGCTCTTGTGGAGCAGCTCCTTCTGGGTGCTGGGGACATCGGCGGGATTGACCACGATGTTGTGGACCCCGTGCGCCTGGAGTTCGCGATGGATCCAGAAACCGCAGAACCCCGCCTCATATACCGAATGGTAGGAGGCTCCGGGATAATTTTTCCAGAGATGGTTCACCAGGACCCCCACGTTGGATTCCTGGTGGATGCACTTAAGGAACAGGTCCTTGCTGTAGATCGCAACGTTCCAGCTCTTTAGATGGACATCTATTCCGATATAGATCGGTTGTCCATCAAAATTTAAATCCGTATTTTGTCGTAGCATAAGATTAGGATTTATGTTGTTATTTTGGTTATATAAAAATATAAACAAATAATCTTATGCTATCTCTTTGTATTAGCACGTCCTAGATACAAACATAAGGCCTACAAAATTTGACGCCATTCTACCCAATATTGTTGCAATCTTGGTCCATCCTCTCATCCTTAGCATCCTGGTTCCTCCCAAAATCTTGGTCTATCCTCGAATCCCTTTCATCCTGGTTCACACCCCCTCCGGTCTCATATCTCCCATCTCAATACTCAAATCTCATAAAACATAAAAAAGGCCGCATTTTGCGGCCTTTTTTATGTTTTATGATCTATACGCTTACAAAGCACCCATCATTTGAGTTGCGAAAGCATCATCTGGTTTCAACTTCAATGTTTCACCAAAATGTTGTTTAGCTTTAGCTGTGTCACCTTTTAGGTATGCGAAGTAACCGATATAGTTATTAGCATCAGCAGCGTAAGTTTTGTTCGCTTCTTCTTCAGCTTTGCCAGATGCTGTGATAGCAGATAGCAATTGAGTGAATGAATCAACGAATAGACCTTTAGCGTTTTCTGGATCGTACATTACGTTATCCAAAGCTAATTCAGTTAATCCTTTGTAATATAACGCAGGGATTTTGTATTTGTCAACAACTTCTTTCTTAGTTGAAGCAGCTACTGTACCCAACGATTTAACTGCAGCCTCTAAATGTGGTCTAGCCTCATTCATCTTAGCAGTAACTTCTTCAGGAGTCAATTCAGTACCTTCAGGAACGGTTACCAATTTAGAACCGATACCGTACTCAATTTGCCCTAAGTAGAAGTTTGAATCGAAGAAGTAATCTGAACTGTCATTGCTAGCTGGGATCGCAAAGATCTTAGATGCGATTTCGTTCTCACCGTTTTTGAAATATTCAAAAGCAGTTTCTGAGATTTCTTCATCATAGTTCTCATCTTCTGTTTGTTTTGTTTCAGCTACTTTCAATAATTCAGCACCTTTTGCAGCATCACCTGCTACTAAATTTGCCAAACCAGCGTACAAGTAGTCACGACCGATCAAACGTGCAGTATCAACTTTGCTGAATAAAGTAGTCATATACTCCAATGATTTTGGATAATCTTTATCTTGCAAGAAGGAGATGTATCCTAAGTAACGGTATACTTTGGCATCAACACCTTCCACAGTTGATAATTCTTGAGCTACTGTCTTCAATTCATCGTAGTTACCAGAATAAACCAAGAAGTCAGCGTAACGTACTTTAGCGTCTGTTGAAGCGTCACCTGTCAATGACAAGTATTTTTTGTAGTTTTCAACTGCTTTTTGGTTGATTTCACGGTATTGCTCTTCTGGTGCTTTGATAGATGACAAGTAATAAGTCTCTGCCAACTCACGGTAGATTGGACCATATTCAGGGTTTTCACCTGCCAATGTAGTCAATTGCTCTAATACTACGTCATAAGCTTGCGCTCTTCTTGAAATGATTGCTTGACCAATTTTTGGAGCCAATAGGTTTCCATCGATTGCCAAAGCGTCACGGTAAGCTACGAATGCAGGGCTACTTTCACGTAAACCAGCGTAAGCGTCACCTAATGCTGTAGGAATTAATGCATCCTTAGCATTCATTTCTTTCGCTTTAGTCAAGTATTCAACCGCTTTCTTGTAATCTGGTTTTGGTGCATCAATGTACGCTCTACCGATAAAGTAAGGGATTTCATACTCTTTTTTGCCTATGCCTTGTGAAGCTTCTGAGAATTTTGTTTCAGCAGCACTCACATTTCCTTTTTCAAGGTCTACGATACCTAAACCTACAGTATTCAATTTTTCCTTAGGAGCGTTTGTTACACCTTCTTGGAAAACGATCTGTGCCGAATCGACCTTATCGTTGATCAAGTGAATTTGACCTAAGTAAAAATAGTTTTCACCATCTTTTGCCTTTTTCTGAACTAAATTTTGCAACATAGCTTTAGCTTTGTCATATTGTTCAGCTTGAATTGCAGCCTTTGCATCTTTGATACTTTGAGCTTGTGTTGTTCCTGTAGCAACAGCTCCCGCAACTAAAAGGCTTAAAAATAATTTGCTGTTTGTCATAATCTGTTATTTACTCTTTGTTATAAACTAATTTATGTTGTCTTCTCGAATGATGATTTCTCGACCTGGCATCGTGACCGGCAAGAGTCCATATTTCAGAACAATCCGCTGCCCACGGTCTCCTGTCAAGAAAGCAGAAAATCCAATTCCCAATCCCAAATTTGGTTGATAATTCAACACGTGAAACTCTGTCTTCAACGCATATTCATCGGTAGCAAACGTGGTCTGAGAAGGCTTGAAAAAACCAAGGTTTTTCCCGTCTTTCAAACTTTGAAGGCTTAAGATACGAATTTTATTTTCTTCTCCAAATTGTGAAACGCAATCTAAATATTGACCATAGGACATTACACCGATGCTATTTGCATCCGTTAATACCTCTTCTACAACCTCCTTGGAGGTCTTCATACCTTTTACTGATTGCCCTGAGACTTTATCCAATTTTACAAATTCTTTCACGCGTCGAAGAGTACTTGAATTCACATTGTCAAAAACCAAACGTTTTCCCGTATTGGAATCACCCTTCAATAAAGATGTTAACGTCGGAATATCGATTGAAGTATCTCTAGCGCTCAAATTATTGAAAAAAACCACCCCATCATAGAAGGCCGGAAATGTCCTCGGGCTAATTTTTCGACTGCTGAAACCCGCATTTTCTTCCTTGTTCAATAACCTGCTCAAAATCGCAATATCCGCCTCGCCTTTAATTAAAGCATTGATCGCTTCGCGTTCTGGCAATGGAATCAGTTTGATGTTCGCATTGACATAGGATGTCTTGAAAACCTCTACCTGTTCCAGCATGATTGGAAGGACTGCTTCATCAACAATGACCGAAAGTTCACCTGTCAATATATCATCTTTTGAAGTGCCAGCGCCTGCTGTCGTGCTGTCTGCACTTTCCTGTCCTTTATTTCTATTTTGTGAACAGGAAATCGCTGAAGCTACAATCAGAAGCATCGCCAGTACATACCATAATCTACCCTTCATATTATCTTAGAATGATTTAATGCCTCAAGGATTAATTAATTCCTGAAATTATTTTGCCAAAGTCGGGCAAAACGCATAAATGAATAGACGATTAGGAGTATCCCGAAGATCTTTTTATAGGTTGGATCGATCTCAATTGGAAATCCGCTCCAAAAGATGATCAACAATCCCAACACAAAATAAAAGAGGAACATGAATAGTCCTAAAATGGACAGAAATCGCTGTGTGGGCGATTTCTGTCTAAAATTATTTCTTGTTGAATGATTCGACATATCGAATTACATTTGCGACAAGTCTAAGCGAATTGGCAATGAATAACGAACTGGAACCGGACGACCGTTTTGGATAGCTGGTTGCCATTTCTTTGATTTCTTCAATGCAGTGATCGCTGCTTGACCTGTACCGTAAGAAACGTCTTTTACCACTTTAATATCTGTCAAAGCACCTGTTTTGTCGATCACGAATGACAACTCTACTGTACCTTTCACACCTGCATCGATAGCAGCTTGTGGATATTGAAGGGTGCTCGACACGAATTGACGGAATGCGTTGATACCACCTGGGTAAGATGCTGGAACCTCAACTGCCTCAAAGTCATAGACTTTGTTAGCGTCTCCGTCCTCAACTCCTTTTGTACTACCCGTGATAGCACCTTCCACTTTCTTCGGACCGAACTCTCCAGTAGGAACACCTGATGCACCTGGGGTACCTTTCAGGGTAATACGTGCTGGAGTAGCGTTTTTCTCTTTAATCTCTTCTTGAGAAACAACCTCTTCTTTTACTTGTCTCGCATCAACAACCTTAGGCTCTGGGAAACGGATTAGGTCTTCCGCCGGTGGTTCCTCCGCGATACGCTGAGGTGGCTCTTCCTCTTGAGGTAGTGGTTCCTCTTCTTCAGGTGGTTCAGGGATCTCTAAATCCTCTAAAGTAACTGGAGTAACTTCTACTACTTCCTCAACAGGTTTCTCAGGAAAAAGCTTTATATCGAAGGCTTTTACAGCCGTGAAAGCAAGGACTACTGCCGAAACTGAGAATAAAGCGATGTTGGTAGCTTTTGGTGCGTATTTACGCAATGCATATGCTCCGTACTCTTTATTTCTATTCTCGAAAACGACATCTAGCCATT
This sequence comes from Sphingobacterium sp. LZ7M1, assembly GCF_024296865.1. Classification (GTDB taxonomy): domain Bacteria; phylum Bacteroidota; class Bacteroidia; order Sphingobacteriales; family Sphingobacteriaceae; genus Sphingobacterium. The sequence goes on from NZ_CP101134.1 coordinate 4,297,647, forward strand.
CTTTCTTAAATAAATCTAATTTTGAACCGATCATTTTTTTCCTTTTTGTCTGATGAATTATTCGTTATAGATTCCGTTTGTTTTCAAAACCTCAACTTCTTCAGGTTTGATTTTCGAAATCATGAAACGTTTAACATCAGTGATTTTCATTTCATCTAGTATATCAACGAGGTTACGTTGTACTGATCTGTCACTTGGACGGATTACGACGATTAGGTCTTTTCCTCCTGACACCTGCGGAACCTGAGCTTTCTTCTCAAGGACGATCTTTCTGATTCCTTCTTTGCTATAGTCTACTACAGCGGGTGCCGAGATTGGGTTTGCTAATTGTCCATAATACCAAGCGATCTTGTTATCTGATCCTAGCAATAAGGTGATCGAACGGTTATCTGCGATTTCAATCTCAGGGTTCAACTCATTCTTGTCCTTATTCTTATCAGGCATGTTAACATCCATGGCTTGTGGCTTGTTCAAGGAAGTTGTTAGCATGAAGAAAGTAATCAGAAGGAATGCTAGATCCACCATCGCGGTTAAATCTACACGACCTCCATTTTTCTTCGACCTAACTTTGCCGCCTTTTTTGCCGCCGCCGGAGTCTTGATTTAATTCTGCCATTTTCTCTTATTATTTTTCCTGACGTAAACCGGTAACAAAGAAGAATTTGTTTTGTTTTTGGTTTCTCAGTGTTTCAATAATCAAATTCATTACCGCGTACTTCTCTTCCGCATCTGCTTTGATCGCTACTTTCATCGCTCCTGGATCTGACCAGTTCTTCACTTTGGTCTCTTGGTCACGGTTGAATTCTACCGTTGCCAAGCGAGCCTGTTGAACCCAATGATACAACTCGTTTGAAAGTTCTTCGGTGCTATCCACGGGGATACCTGGTTGAACCTCTAAAGTACGTTTGTCATTTGGTAATGAAAGTAGGGCACGCAATTGCTTGAAAGGTACTCCAAACTCATCTAGTCCTTTAAACTTCTCATAATCTTGTTCTGAGAACGCAACACCATATTTTGCCGACATATTCTTAAGAGTTTTTACGCGAACCTCAGGGTTCTTCTCTCCAAAAAATACTTTCCCTTGGTTACCTACGGTGATAACTGCTAAGTTATCGTCCGGTAATTTATCCAACGTAGTGGATGCAGGGGTGTCTACGGGCATTACTTCTGGCTGACGTGCAGTTGCTGTCAAAACGAAGAATGTAAGAAGCAAGAAAGACACGTCACACATCGCCGTCATGTCGATCGATGTGCTGGCTCTTTTTACTTTTGCTTTTCCCATTTCTTTACTTCTTTAATGTGAACACTCTATTTCTTTTTAATAATGATGCGAAACCGTTGAACATTGCATAAAATAAATTCAACTTTTTTTCGAATCTTCTTATTTGTGGTTTGCAGCGTATGTTTGTACGATTGAGAAACCAGCCTCGTCAATAGAATATGTTAACGTATCGATCTTAGAAGTTAAGATGTTGTAGAAAATAATCGCGATTGTAGATGTACCGATACCTGTTGCCGTGTTGATCAAGGCCTCAGAAATACCGTTCGCTAATTTTGCTGAATCTGGTGCACCACCTGTAGCTAAAGCCGAGAACGCTTTAATCATACCTGTTACTGTACCTAATAGACCTGTCAATGTACCAATAGAAACTAATGTTGCGATAACGGTTAAGTTCTTCTCTAACATTGGCATTTCTAAGGTAGTAGCCTCTTCAATTTCTTTTTGGATTGCTAATACCGATTTCTCTGTATCTAATCCTGGATGTGCTTCAACATCTTTATATTTTAAAAGACCAGCTTTGATTACGTTCGCTACGGAACCTTTTTGCTTGTCACACTCTTGGATAGCTGAATCAATGTTACCTGATCTCAATAATCCTTGTACTTTTCTTACGAAGTTACCTACGTTTCCTGTTCCAGATGCTTTACCAATAACGATAAGACGCTCGATTGAAAACACCCATACCATTAAGAATAAACCTAGAAGAACTGGTACTACGTAACCTGCATGGTAAACCATACCGTAGTAGTTACCTGGTTTTGGTTGGTTCGCTGGATTCTCATCGATAAAGTTTGAAGGATCACCCATCACAAACTTGTAAACCAAGAAACCAATTACTAGACAAATGATAATTGCTAAACTTGCAAATAGATTACCCGCATTGCCACTCTCTTGTTTAGCTGGGGTTGTAGTTTTTGGTGCGTTTGCCATTTTTTACTAATTTTTAGATTTTTTACTGTTGTTTAATTATTAAGTTAAATTCAATTTAATGCAAGCTAAATGCCGTTATTTTACATTAATTCAAAACAAATATAGCATTTTCTGTTAAAAACAAAATTAATTTGAAGATATCTGATTATTTAACTTTTAGGCTGTGTTACCTACTCATTGACGTTCTTCAGCAGCTCTCAAATCAATGCTTCTTTTGTCGTATCACATAACGGTTGAATATTCCATATTTTTTACAATGAAAACCATTTTTTTTTTGAATTGCAAATTATCAAATCGTTAAATGTTAAAAATAAGTGAGTATTTACTTACAATACCGCCCGCCTTTGCACCCCCTATTTTTAACCAAATCCCCATTATTTCTTTGTTTTTTAAACGTTTACAGGACAATTCCATGTTTAACCACCAAAGGATTTAACTTGATACTTCTCCGAACTTAAATATTGTATAATTTTTTCTTTAAAATCACCTTGTATCAATATTTCACCATCCTTGGCACTCCCCCCTACGCCACATCGCTGCTTCAATTTACGGGCTAAATCATCCAAATCTGAACCAGTCCCTATAAATCCCGTCACGATGGTCACAACCTTCCCCTTCCGCTGTTTCTTGTCCAAGCCGACCTTCAGTTTCTGCTTCTCATTGGGAAGGGTGTCCACTTCCTCCATCCCATCCGAATCGGTATATTCATAATCGTCAGAGGTCGAATAAACGATCCCTTCGAATCTTTGCTTCTTCTGTTTTGCCATAACTAACAAATAATCTTGAGGGCATTGCCCTGCACTTCTATATCAATCTTGTTTCCTAAATCCATCGGCTCTCCATCCAAATGCAATGGTGCCTTTCCCTCCTGCTCGATACAGATCTTCTTCCCTGGTATTATTTCTACATACTCGGATTGGTCCGCAGTCTTGTTGAAGAGATGGAAGATCATCATCGGTAATGTATATAACGGAAATTTATGCACAATACATACATCCAATACCCCATCATTGATGGATGCATTCGGCGCAATGTAGGCGTTATTGCCATATTGCGGTGAATTCGCAACCGATATCATAAAGGCCTCCCGTTCATAGACCTTACCATCAATGTTCAATGTGTATTTCTTAGGCTTATACTTACTAATAACGTTAATTATCGTGCGAAGGTATCCAACCGGCCCCCTAAATGTTTCCGAAGCAAAGCGATCACTTACTGAAGCATCAAAACCGATACCCGCAATATTGAAGAAACAACGTTCCCCGATCTTTCCACAATCGATGTCGACCGATTCAAACCGATTGATCCTGCGCAAAGCTGCCGACTCATTCATCGGAATACCTAAATAAAGCGCCAATCCATTCCCAGAACCCTCAGGGACAATGCCCAATGGAATATCACTGCCCACCAAGGCCGTCCCTATTTCATTGATCGTGCCATCGCCACCTACGGCAATGACGGCATCGTACTGCTCATCTATCGCAGATTTAGCAAGTTCATAGGCGTGATTAGCGTGATTGGTAATCTTAAACGTCGGGTCAAACCTGTTTAAATCCAGTACTTCGAGTACCTGTTTATTAAACGTTGTTTTCTTCTTCCCACCAGATACTGGATTGATTACAAACAGTATGCGCTTCTTTCTCATTTACGTCATTTAATTCCGCTAAAGATAATAATTTGGATGAAATACTTTTTAAATATTGCAAAGTATCGTAGCTTTGTGCCACACAAAATGTGGACTGATTTGCATTTAGCATTATCATAATGTAAATGGGAGATTGCAACCACAGTAAAAAAGTGCTAAAACCATTCGGGACAAATGATTTTTCACATACTGCCTGCTATTCCCTTCAAACGTTTATTATTTTTATGGCATATTTATTTACCTCCGAATCGGTATCTGAAGGACATCCTGACAAAGTCGCAGACCAAATTTCGGACGCTTTAATCGACAACTTCCTCGCTTGGGATGAAGATGCCCGCGTAGCTATTGAAACCTTAGTTACTACTGGACAGGTGGTTTTAGCAGGTGAAGTGAAGTCCAAAATCTACTTGGACGTTCAAAAGATCACTCGCCAGGTTATAGAAAAAATCGGATATACTAAATCCGAGTATATGTTCGAAGCGAATTCCTGTGGAGTTCTTTCGGCAATTCACGAACAATCCGCCGACATCAACCAAGGGGTAGATCGTATCACAAAACAAGAACAAGGCGCTGGTGACCAAGGTATTATGTTCGGTTACGCCAATAACGAAACTGAAAACTATATGCCCCTGGCATTGGACCTTTCCCACCGTCTTTTATATGAACTTGCAGCTCTAAGACGCGAGAACAACGAAATCCAATACCTTCGCCCTGATGCTAAATCACAGGTAACCTTGGAATATGATGACAACCATAAACCGGTTCGCATCGACACCATCGTGATCTCAACCCAACATGATGACTTCGCTTCTGAAAAAGAAATGCAGGCGAAAATCCAATCTGATATTGAAAACATCTTGGTTCCTCGTGTAAAGGCTCAATTGAAACCTGAACTACAGGCGCTATTCACAGATAAAATCAAATACCACATCAACCCTACCGGTAAATTCGTAATCGGTGGACCTCATGGCGACACCGGTTTGACAGGTAGAAAGATCATCGTCGATACTTACGGCGGTAAAGGTGCGCACGGTGGCGGTGCTTTCTCTGGAAAAGACCCATCCAAAGTGGACCGTTCTGCAGCTTATGCCACTCGCCATATTGCCAAAAACTTGGTGGCAGCGGGTGTTGCTGACGAAATCCTGGTACAGATCTCTTACGCTATCGGTGTAAAAGATCCTATGGGTATCTATGTGAATACCTACGGAACCAACAAGGTGAACAAAACTGATGGAGAAATCGCCAAGATCATTGCTGAGCTGTTCGACATGACTCCTTACGGCATTGAAACACGCTTAGGCCTTCGTAACCCAATCTACGCTGAAACCGCAGCATATGGCCACATGGGAAGAACACCAAAAACGGTAAGCAAAACTTTCGAAAACTCGAATGGCGAAACCAAAACTTTGGAAGTGGATCTTTTCACTTGGGAAAAGCTAGATTTTGTCGAGCCAGTGAAAAAAGCATTTGGTCTTTAAGATCAAAAACATAAATAAAAACGCTTGAAAATTTCAAGCGTTTTTTTGTGCAATGCTCCGGACCTTGCTTTGACCTTATTCGAGACACATTCGGAAAATTCGGAATGTGTCTCGAATAAGGTCAGAATAAAATCGAGAAATTTTGGTGAATCAATCAAACATCTAGATCAGTCTCAGACTTTAAAAATCGAAAAAGCCTTAATTTCAGGAGATCCTTCAGAATCAACTATGGTTAATCTAACTTTTGATGTATAAATATCATCAAATTTTTGGATTCTTTTGTTCCCTATTGATTCCCCAGAACAAATCTCGACCCATTTATTTCCGATCCATGCTTCAACTTTATACTTCCTAATTTTTTCACCGTTCCGAATATTCTCTTGAATAATGATCTGATTAATATCTTTTGGTTGTTTAAGGTCAAGAGTGACTGAATTGCCAACAAGATTTTTCTGAGATTTAATAGGGTTTGAGGAAATCTTTAGCAATTCATGCCCAAACTCTTCAAGCCTTTGAAAATCTTCCTTCGGCACTAAACCACTCGTATCAACTACGATCCCTAACAACATATTGGAGTTTCTTCCTACGCTAGTATAATAGGAACTGACCAATTGCTCTAAAGATAGCATATCTTGTCCTGATTCTTTCCAAAACCACCCTCCTTGCCATCCTGTTCTAAGTGGAAAATCAGCTTCTCCAGGGCACCAAATTTTACCATTAGGACTCCCGCTCAGACCATCAATGACAATAGTCCCTGTCGCAGAGGTTGTAAAATCAGATCGACTCCAGTTCGGGTAAGGAGCTCGTCCCTCTTCATTCCCGATCCAACGAATCAAATTATTCGCGTCATTGGGGCCCTGAAATACCACCGCATCAGGCTGCAACCTTTTCAATAAGGGTGCTAGATCTGGCCCGCCTTCATTTACGGGTAAAACTCCACCATCGAACCAAATTTCAAAAAGTTTTCCATAATTAGTCCACAATTCCGTTAATTGAGTCTCAACAACCTTATTATACTCTTCTTGGGTTATGGGCGATCCTTCCTGGACTTTACCGGGATTATCCACATGTAAATAACCGTTTGCAGAGGCACTAGCATAGATCCCTGGCTTGAGGCCATATTTCTTACAGGAATTGATGAAATCAAGGACTAGGTCTCCCTTTCCATTCTTCCAGGGAGAATTACTAATATTATAGTCATGTGCTTTTGTAGGCCACAGACTAAATCCAGAGCCATGCTTTGCAACCAGGACAGCATATTTTGCTCCTGCGGCCTTGGCTGCCCTGATCCATTGATCAGTATCCAATTTACTGGGATTAAATATGGATGCAGGAGGATGTGAACCCCATTTTCTCCAGTTATAATCGGGCACATAATTCACCACATCAAAATGGAACATCGCTCCAATTTCTGCTTCCGCCCAATCAACTTGGGCGGAAGAAGGCTTTACTTCCTTTTGTTGAGCCAAACAGGTCCCTCCAAAACAAAGGAAAAACAGACAAATCGCATATTTCTTAATTATCATTTCCATCCCGGGTTCTGGGTTAAGTTAGGATTTAAACTGATTTCTTCTAGTGGTATCGGGAAAAGATACATCTTATCATCCCACAGCCTTTTTTCAATTGAGGTATATAAACGGACATAATTATTTTGATTTACAATTATCCCATTTACTTGAGAAGCGGGATATTTTGCTTTCAGCTCGGGCGTTAGCTTCATCCCCAGTATTGTTTCTGGCTTTTCAATTCGTTTACCAGCCTTCCATCTTAATAGGTCATCAAACCTGAATCCTTCATCGGCCAATTCCACCCTTCTTTCCCTTCTAATTTCATCGATTAAAACAGACACTTCGGGAAATGAAGAATTAGGATCACGCTTTAAGGTTGATATGGTCATATCAGCCATCCCGACCCTTTTTCTCAATAGATTAATGCTTTTGTCAATGTCTGCCTGTGTGGCAAGGCCCAGTTCCGCCTTTGCTTCCGCATAGATCAGCAAAATCTCTGCATATCGAAATATAAAGAAATCCAAAGTCGATTGATTCGCTTGCCACATTGCTGGATCGGAACTTCTCCCTTTTATCAACTGATAGCCCGTATTAGCCGTATTGGTCCCAATTCTTGGAAGATCAATGACATCTTTAGAACCATCGCTATTTTGCAAAAGTACAAACCCTTTGGTAGCAATAGTCTGTTGTGCTCTCGGATCTCTATTTGCAAATTCATTTTCAGGGGTATCCTCACCTTTATATTGAGGGCTCAAAGCCGTAGGTAATCCATCTATACAAAGGTAATTCTGAACAAAATCTTTACTATATCCTGTCCCAGATTCACCTAAAGTCCTACTGATTCCATTCATCAATATACTTTGTAAAAACCGGCGTCCTAAAATAGACTCTGGATTACTATTTAATTCTTGTTGGATGAACAGATTATAATAATCCGTCTTAGGATTTCCTGTTGTGAAGAGTGAGAATTTCTTTGAATCCATAATCAGATCTGTTGCCTTCAAGGCTTCCTGCAAATATTTCTCACTTCCTTCAACATTAAAATATTTCCTCCTTGTGCCTTCCCATAAACATATTCTAGCTTTTAAGGCCGCTGCTGCATATTTATGAATTCTTCCAGCTGAAACATTATCTGCAGGAATATTTTCTACTGCAAAATTTAGGTCAGCTAAAATAGAATCCATGACAATATTACGGGATGTTCTTGGGGCATATAGTTCAGGGCTGTCTTCCGTCAAATCTTTACTGTACCATGCCACATCGCCATATCTTTTTGTTAATCCCCAATAAAATAAGGCTCTAAAAAACCTGACCTCACCTGCATATTGATTTTTGACAGCTTGTGAAGCTTCAGCATTCATATATCGCTGTAAAAAATAATTTACGTTCCTGATATTCGTCCAATTGTAAGAAGCATCCGCTGTAGGAACCACATATTGACCAGCTAAAAAGTTATTGATACTACTTGGCACCTTATCATCAGACTGATTGTCCTGGATAAAATTTTGAGCAGGTAGTGAAGGATAAAACTGATTTGCATAAAGCATCAGATCATTTTCATTCTTAAAAAACGTGGGTTCCGAAATTGAAGAAAGCGGAAACCTATCTAAATAAGTGTCTTTTTTGCATGAGAAAAGCAAAACCACTTGACTTATTAATATAATTCTTATTATAGTTTTCATATTCAAAGTACTTTAGCAAAAATTAAAATCCTAATTGTAGTCCAAACGCAAATGACCTAGTTTGAGGTGCGTCTTGGAAATTGAAAACTTCAGGATCAAACGCATCGAAAAGTTTGGTGAAAGTAAATAGATTTTGACCTGATAAATAAGCTCTTACTCGGCTAAGTTTTACCTTATTAGCCCAAACTTGAGGAAGAGTATATCCTATCGTCAATTGTTTCACCCTCAGATAAGAGGCGTCCTGTAGGTAACCGGTTTGAGTCTGTGAGTTTCCTCCATTTCCAAAACGAAGCCTTGGGAAAAAAGCATCTTGATTCTCAGGAGTCCAGTAATCGGTGGCATATATAAAAGGAACATTCCATTCACTGGTAAATCCCCAAAATGCACTATTGCTTATCCAAGCATCTCGCTTGCCGATACCCTGTAGGAAAGCAGTGAAATCAAAGCTTTTATAATTTACCCCTAAATTCAATCCAAATGAATAACGAGGAGTAGAATTACCGATTATCCTCCTATCACCAGGATTGGAAACCGTATTATTGCCAAAGTCAATCTTCCCATCATTATTTAGGTCTGCATATCTAATATCTCCAGGTCTCCAAGCACCTCCCCAAATTTGACTCTGGTTAGGGGCCGAATCTATTTCCTGTTGACTTGTAAAAAAGCCTTGAGTTTCAAAACCCCAAATTTCTCCATCTAATTTGCCTTCATACCAATTGCTGAAAATTTGACTCGTGTTAAGTGGGTATTTTGTAAGCTTAGAATGGTTGTCAGCGAAAGACAATAAGAGATCATAAGAAAGGTCTTCATTAATTTGATCGTTCCATCCTATACTTAGTTCCCAACCTTTGGTAATTAAAGTCCCAGCATTTTGGTTTGGAGACGCAGTTCCTAAAACAGCGGGTAGCGGAACACCTCCAACTAGCATATCCCTAGTTCTTCTTTCATATACATCAAAAGATCCTGATAAACGATTGTTTAGAAATGTAAAGTCCAGCCCGAAGTTTGTTGTTGCAGACTTTTCCCAAGTAAAGTCATTCCTAACTAATCCTGGGGCCAATACGCCAACTCCGGTTTGATTGCCAAAAATATAGCTCAGACTATTATTGATTGGCATTGTTGGAATATATGGATAGAAATTCGCTGCGGAATAAAGCTGATTTTGATCGAATCCTTGATTTGGTAATTCACCATAGGATCCTCTAAGTTTTAGATCATTCACAACATCCCTTATCCCTTCCATAAAACCTTCTTCCGAAATTCTCCAACCTGCAGAAATCGAAGGGGTGAAAACATATCGGGTTTTTGATGAGAATCTGGACGAACCATCATATCTGCCATTTATTTCTAGCAAATATTTACTGTTAAAAATATAGTTCAGCCTAAATACCGTTCCAAATAGAGCCCATTCGTTTTCAGCACCAGTGATGCTTGGTCTAGGATCATTATTTAGATTTATAGCAGGTTTTGTAGGATCTACTAAATTATTCGCAAAAACACCTAGTCTTTTATAATGGTTACTTTCTTGGTTAACCCCAAGCATGGCCTTAAAATAATGCTTTTCAGCAAAGGTGTTTTCATAAGTAGCAAAAGCATTCAATGCAAAATAATTGTGATTGTCTGTGGTTTCAGAAACGGAAGATGGGCTAGTCCATGGAAACGTCCCTAATAATATCCCATTTACACCATATTCCTTAAATGGAATTTGATGACTTTGATTAAAATTATTGTAGGCGTTCCAAGTATAGTCGGCCACAATGGAGACATTTTTTATTGGTTTAATTTTCACCCCTCCCGTTAACCATAAGTCATTGGAATATCTTTTCCTTTTTCCATTATTTGCAGCCACAGCAAATGGATTGGTAAAACTACCTTGTCCAGCGAAATTTCCATCAGGATGCCTGATAGGCATTATCGGTCTTAAATCTCCAGAAATCCATCCACTAGATGTCCCGCCTGTAACCACTCCCGCTGCTTCTTTATCAGAGATGTGTGTCAAGGCAAAATTCCCAGTTATTGTAAGCCAATCTGTAATATCAGAATTAACTTTCAAGGAAGGATTCAAGCGTTCATATTTTTGACCAGCCTCCTTAAAAAGGCCTTTCTGACCAAGATAACCTAGCGAAGCAATAACAGATGTTGAACCCTGTCCTCCTTGCAAGGATAAATTATGCCTTTGCATGGGCTCAAAACCTGGATACTGTTCTTTTATCCAATCGGTGTTCCCAACGTATCTGTATTTTGCAGGGTTTCCGGGATCTACATAAACAGGTAAATTATTTGCAGGGTCATTGAAATATGCCTCGGCCCGGATTGAATCTTCAACTGTAAAAGCTTCTGTAGCGGTTGTTCCTCCATCCTGACCATTTCTATTGGCTTCCCTATGCATTCTGATATAATCAACGGAATTAATATACTCTGCCATTTTTGTCGGCCTAGACATGGTATACTCTCCTGAATAGCTTATTTGTGGTTTTTGACTTTTAGGATTTTTGGTTTGGATCAATATCACCCCATATGCGGCCCTACCCCCATAAATTGCGGCAGCTGCGGCATCCTTTAGGACGGTAACATTCTCAACATCGGATGGGTCAATTGAATTCGGATCCCTTTGTACACCATCAACAAGGATCAGAGGGGTTGCCGTGCCACTGTTTATGGACCCTGTCCCTCTGATATTGAATGAGGAACCTGTGCCTGGTTTTCCATTAGCAGACGAAATATTTAGATTTGGAACTAATCCCTGCAAACCCTGTCCGAGATTTGCAATTGGTCGATCTTCCAATTTTTTAGCACTTACCGTACTTACTGCTCCCGTTAAATTTTCCTTCCTTTGAGATCCAAATCCAACGACTACAACTTCTTCCAGATCACTGCTCACCGTTTTTAGAACCACTGAAAGTTGATTTTTCCCTTGGGTTGAAACTTCTTGACTCTGATAGCCCATGGAACTGAATACCAATACGGAGTTTTCAGAAGGAACTTCTATAGCGAACTTTCCATCTATATCGGTACTGGTCCCTTGGGAAGTACCTTTAACCAACACACTGACTGCGGAAAGATTTTCACCACTTTCGTTCATGACTTTCCCAGAAACAACACGTGTTTGGTCAATTTCTTTTACTTCTGGCTTAGTACGCTCAAATTCGGTATTACTTGTTAAGGCAATTGATCTTCCTTTAATTTGATACTTTATGGCTTTGCCATTGAACAAGACGTTTAAAGCCTCAGAAATGCTTTTGTTCTTAACATTAACTGAAAAAACAGAATTTACATCTAAGTCCTTTTCATCGTAGATAAATGTATAACTTGATTGCTTACTAATGTCAATCAAGATGCTTTTTAGATTAGTATTATTATAATTTAAGCTAACCTGTTGTGCTCTAATGTTTCCTAATGAAAGCATGATTGAACTCAGAAAAATCAGTACGGTTAACTTTATTGTAAAATAAGTCTTCGAGAAATGTAGGTACTTAATAAAATACCCAATATTAATATTGATCATAAGTATTTTCATAAACAATACATGGAAAATGAGATTTTACAGTATTGTAGGTTTAAGGTTATTATATGAATTAGGTTAAAAAGTAAGAATATAGCCTTTCGCAAGATCTTACATCCCATTTATAGTGAGCGCCTTAGATTTAAGATTTTACCATAACCCTCCTTTCTTCAACATAAAACTTAATACCTGTCTTCAATTCAATTGCTGCCAGAACCTCCGATAAGATTGCATTCCTTGGAATTATTGCTGAAAGACGTTTTGATCCATGCTTACCCATGTCAACTTTGACATCATACCATCTTTCTATTTTTTTTGCAAATTCATTTAGGGGTTCATTATTCAATATATACATCCCATCCTTCCAAGAGTAAATCTCTTCGACATTGACAGAACTCACCTTAGGAAGCGAGTTTATATTAGAAACGGCTTGTTGTCCCGGCTTCAAAATAACTTTATTGTCTAGGCTAGGATTTTTCACGGCTAGACTACCCGAGATAAGCGTTGTATAGGTATTATCATTGTCCTCATAAGAATTAATGTTAAAACTTGTCCCTAATACTTCAATGATTTGCCTGTCTGCATTTACAGTAAAGGGTTTCTTTTCATCTCTAAAAACATCAAAATAGACTTCACCCTTGATGCTTACTTTTCGCTCACTTTTATCAAATACGGATGGAAAACTGATAGAAGAAAGTGCATTCAACCAAACTTTGGTACCATCAGGAAGTGTAACCTGAAATTGACCGGCAGCAGGTGTAGATATAGTGACAGATTGGGCAACATTTAATTCACTTATTTTAGTACCATCTGCATAATGAATGGAAGAATTTGATGAAACTATACCGTTATTGTCCTCGTCCAATGGAATTGAAGCCTGCCCATCTAAAGATAGATATGCCTTCTTTGATCCAGGCATAACATTTTCACCTTTAGTAACGACATATTGAGTTCGGTTTTTTTGAGGAACTATTTTATTATTCCATAGAAAGACAAAACACAAAGCAACAATTATAGATGCAGCAGCTAACAAGAGGTAAGTCCCCTTTTTATCCTTCTTTTTAGTGATTAAATTAAGTTTTCCTTGGATTTCGATTAGGTCATCAATTATTTCCGCGTCAGAGAGGTCTTTGCCATCTGTATTAATATTTAGATACCAATCCTCAACTTGAGCTTTTTCAAACTCAGTACAATTACCAGATATATATTTATCTAATAGTTCCTTTTTTATAGAATCTTTATGATTCGCCATTGAAGTTTATCCTTGATTACTTATATGACGAATGAAAGGTGTATTGGGGGGGTAATAATTATAAATATTTACAAAAGAAAATCAACATCAGGTAAAGAATGCTCCCAAACTTCATTTTCAACAATCTCAGTGCTAGTTTAATATATCCTCTAACACTGTGTTCAGAAATATTTAGCTTATTGGCTATTTCTTTATGACTTAAATATTCCTTTCTACTTAATTCAAAAACTTCCTTAACCCTAGGGGATAACCTATCCAGAACACTTTCGATTTGTTCAGCAAGTAGTTTTTCACGCAATAAATAATCAGTTTCTGAGGATATTTGTTGACTAGGCTCAGTGAGGCTTTCTAAATATTTTAACTTAGATTTTTCTTTAGAAATATAGTCAATAACTCTATTTCTAATTGCCGCATACATATAGGAAGAAACTTGGCCATTAATGGAAAGGTCAGCCCGTTTTTGCCAAATACTTATAAATAAATCATGGACTATGTCTTTTGCGACTTCTCGATCTTTCAATTTTTGATAGACATGCAAATATAATGTGCCAAAATACTTGTTGTAAAGCTCTTGAAAAGCAATATTATCTCCATCTTTCAATTTCTGAAGAAGAAATAAATCATTAATATTTTGGACATTTTGCATAAAAATCGTTCTCTAAAAAGGAACCCTCCATTCTCCAAAAAATTCTATTTAATGGTCCAATGAATATAAGACAAATGATATTACAGGAAATTAGTTCTATTTCTGAGTTATAGGTGTTAATTCAACATGAATTTACCTAAAAAAATCACTATTCCTACTAAAATCCATTCAAATAATATCGACAAACTCATCACAATGGCAATTTCATTCATTAGCATTGCACCTATTTACAAAGGAAAATGTCCATAGAAATTAGTATTAACAAAATAAGCCCTGCAAATTGCAGGGCTTATATCTTCCTATTTAATAATAATTAATTTTTTATTTTACTCAGCGATAGATGCTGAAGAAGTTGGGATCTGACGATTAACTTTCTTAACCAACCCCTGAAGCACCGTACCTGGTCCAACCTCTACAAAACTTTCAGCACCATCTGCTAACATGGTCTCTACAGATTGTGTCCAACGTACTGCACCAGTCAATTGAGCAATCAGGTTATCTTTAATTGCTGTAGGATCTTGGTAAGGCAATGCATCGTAGTTTTGATAAATAGGACAAACCGGAACTTGGATTTCAACATCCAAGATAGCAGCTTCCAATTCCTGTTTTGCTGCTTCCATCAATGGCGAGTGGAATGCACCACCTACGTTTAACTTTAAAGCACGTTTAGCACCTGCTTCCAATAGTTTTTCGCAAGCCTTGTCAACACCAGAAACAGATCCTGAAATAACCAATTGTCCTGGACAGTTATAATTTGCTGCAACGACGATATCATCAACTTGTTCACAAACCTCTTCTACAATTACATCGTCCAAACCTAAGATAGCAGCCATGGTTCCCGGTTCCAATTCTGTTGCTTTTTGCATTGCATTAGCACGCTTAGAAACCAATTTCAATCCATCTTCAAAAGATAGTGCTCCTGCAGAAACCAATGCAGAGAATTCACCTAAGGAGTGTCCTGCAACCATTGCTGGCTGAAAGCTATCGCCCAAGGCCTTAGCTAAAATCACAGAATGCAAAAAGATAGCTGGTTGGGTTACTTTAGTTTGTTTCAGATCCTCTTCAGTTCCATTGAACATGATGTCGGTGATACGGAAGCCTAAAATTTCATTGGCTTTTTCGAATAAAGCCTTTGAATCTTCGTTTGAGTCGTATAAGTCCTTACCCATGCCCACAAATTGTGCGCCTTGGCCAGGAAAAATATATGCTGTTTTCATATGCATTAGTTTAATTCAACAAAAATATACTTAATCTTCAGGTAGAAAAGAAAGAGATGAAAGATTTTCTTTACTGAAAACCTCATTTGCTATATCTAAAATCTCTTTGGAGCTTACCAAATCAATTTTTTCAAATACTTCAGGTAGGCCAACAACACGATCATAATCTAAGATGTTTTTTGCTTCTGCGATCAATAGGCTCATCCTATTTTCTTCTGCGAGTGCAATCTGCCCCTTAAATTTATTCTTCGCCTTTTCTAGTGCCTGTGCACTCAATGCCTGTTCCTTTAATTTAGTCAATTCCTTATAAATCAACTTTAAGGTCTTGTCTACTTTTTCAGCATCCGTACCGAAATAGATACTGAACAAGCCAGTGTCTGAATAAAGACTGTAGTTGGATTCAATGGTATAAGCAATCCCGTATTTTTCACGGATATTGAGGTTCAGGATATTGGACATCCCATAGCCCCCTAATAGATTGTTCAATAGCAAGAGGCCAGTTTTTCTGTCATCATGGATTCCAAAAGCTGGTCCACCTAATACTACATGGGCTTGATTGATGGGTCTTTCTTTTTCGATCAAAGCAACTTCGGGCTTTCGCATATCTTCAGCTGCATGAATCCATTGGTGATTATTTGGATTGCCAAAGCATTTATTGGCTATCTTGAGCACCTTTTTATCCGAGTAATTACCTGAAATGGCAATTACAATCTTGGAAGTGTCATAATGTTGGTCAATGAATCGCTTGATATCGTCTTGTTGAATAGCCTTTAAGTCCTCTTCAAGTCCGAGGATATTGTGGCCTAGTCCAGTGTCCTTGAAGACTTGATCTTCAAAATCATCCATAATGGACTCCTCAGGACTATCGAGATAGGATGCCATCTCATCCAAGATGACTTCTTTCTCCTTATCCATCTCCTCCTCCGGAAATACGGAGTGAAATAGGATGTCTTCGAATAGGTCCAATGCCCTCTCGAGATAAGGATTTAAAAAAGAGGCATGTATACAAGTATATTCCTTGGTCGTATATGCGTTTAAGTCGCCCCCAACAGACTCCAATCGGTTTAAGATCTGATTGGTGCTCCTACGTTCCGTACGCTTGAATAACAGGTGTTCAATAAAATGAGCCGTTCCAAACTTACCAAACTCCTCATGCCTAGATCCGACATCCACAATCAAACAAATATGCGTTATGGAAGAGGAATGAGGCTGAAACAAAACTCGCAACCCGTTGTCAAGTTGGAATATCTTATGATCCATATAGAAAAATTGAATGACAAAGGTATGGAATAGTATTGAGATGTGAGATGTGAGATATGAGAGGACGATAAAGCGGCAAAGCAGAATGAAAAATCATTATATATTAATAATCAAGGAAGTTTAAATTCCTTATTCAAAAAAAGGTCAGGGAAAATCCCTGACCTTATATGTTAGAAATAATCTTCAGACATGATTTTGAGTCCTTTTCTCAATTCTTATATCTCAATACTCAAATCTATTTTACTACATCCTAGGTCTTCTCATTCCTGGAGGCATGCCGTCGTTGTCGGTTGGTGCTACTCCGGAGAATTTTTGAAGCTTGAATGTGAATGTAAGCATGAAGTAACGACCTAGGCGGTTTGTTTGCCTGTCGATGGTCATGTTTTCTTGAACGGTCCTTGAAAGGTTGGTTTGCTCATTCAGTAAGTCGAATGCTTGGAAACGGATGGTTCCGCGTTGGCCCTTCAAAAGTCTTTGTTCGATGTAAGAATTGATGATAAATGGATTGGCATTTGTCAATGGTCCATATCCACTATTGAATGACTTGGAAAGGTCAGCACCAAATATGGTAGTAGGCGTGATGTTCACCGATCCTATCAAGGTAGGTGTCCAAGAAGAAACGTTATTGTTAAAATCACCAAGTGAGTTTCTCGTGTAGTTATACGAGTATCTTACTCCTGGGTTCAATTCAAAGTTTTCAGATGGATTGTATCTGAACATCAATCCTTGCATAAATACCCAGTTGTTGGAAATATTCTTCATCCCTTCGGTCGCACTCAATTCCCTAGCGGTATAGGAAATGTTCTTGTTATAGCTCACCCCTCCCATCAACATCAAGTTGTAGGTTTTTTCCTTCAGCGATTTTCCGAAGTGGTAAAATGAGTTTAGGTTATATACCGGATCTTCTTCATTCAGGTACCTAGTTTCGGAAATCAAACCACCTGTAGGATTGTTTTCGCGTTTTACGAAAGATACGATCTTATCTGAAGTCAAGTTACCATTAACCATCGCAAAGAAAGTGTTCCCTTTTTGGAAATCGCCTCCACGGAACCTCAACATCATCCTATGTCTGAATTCAGGATTCAGGTTCGGGTTACCATAAACGATGTTGGTAGAAGAGTTTCCGACCGCATAAGGAAGAATCTGATTGATATTAGGTTCTGTCGAAGACCCATTATAATTGATGCTCAGGTTCTTTTGTCTAGAGAACTTATATTCAAATCTTGCAATAGGCATCCAGTTCAGGTTTGAACGATCGATAATTGCATTATCTGCATCGCTGGAGGCCGTACCTTTTAATAGTGACGGCAGAACCGCAGCACCAATGGAGTATTTTACCTTATCGTTTTCAAAAGCATAATTTGCTCCAATTCTATGTGTGGTAAAAGAATAATCTTGATCGTAGTGATAATTAAGGATACGATCATCTAAATTAGGTAATGCATCACCTTCTTCATCAAAGGCATCCTGATTCTGTTTATTGTTATAATTGTTTTTATTGAAATCGTACTGGATTTCAATCTTTCCATGTTGGGATACTGGTTCTAGATATGATACACTAGCCCCTGCATTCCAACTTTTGTTGTTGACTTCACGGATAGTTTGTTCATAGATTTCAGCCATGCTGGTATTGGCGTTGTTAGGATCTTGTATTAAGCGATCCAATACGCCTTGGTAATCCTGGGTAGTAGCGGCATTGTCATAATTGAAGTTCATGAAGAAATTCCTTCCCCTATCATTTAATTTTCTATTATAAAGACCACTGATACCAAACCTAGGTGCATCCAAGCTTCCACTTTCTACCCTATTATCCCGGGTTTCCGTATTTTCTTGGAAATCAAACCAGTTACTAACAGAATTTGAGTTTGAAGTAGTTCCAGAAAACCCTACCTGAGGTGTTAATTTTATATAATCCTTGTCTGAGATATTCCATTCTAAATTAGCTTCAAAGCGATGGCTTGAAACAATATTATTTGCAGTGGAGTCAGAACTTTGCTCCAGGTTACCACCATCAGCACCCATGATATAGTTTGTCAAACTATTCGTCAATGTTGTATTATCATCCCGACCAAAAGAGTAGCTACCATATACTTTAAGCGTTTCAGAGAAGTCATGACGGATATTGACCCCGATGGATCCAACATCAGTTAGACCCGATGCGCCGCCAAACATTCCACCGCCACCGCCCGGTCGGCCACCACCACCTTGACGCATCCTTGCACCACCGCCAATGGTACGGAAGTCAAACAGGGACGCATTCACGTTGTTTAGGTTACCCAAGATTGAGACTTGAGTTTTATCGGTCATCCCCATCCACATACCTGTTGCTTGGTATCGATCTTCAGAACCGTACCCGGCACGAAGGGTTGTCATAAAGCCTTTATTATATTTAGGGTCAATTTGGATATTGATGATCTTTTCCGATTCACCAGATTTATTTCCGGTCACATTGGCCATGTCACCATAGTCATCTACAACCTGAATTTTTTCGATAATATTGGCCGGAAGGTTTTGGGTAGCGGTTTTGACGTCTCCACCGAAAAAGTCTTTCCCGTTGATCCTGACTTTGGTTACAGTTTCACCTTGGGCCGTTACGTTTCCGTCTTTGTCGACTTCAACCCCCTGTAATTTCTTAAGGGCGTCTTCAGCAACTGATCCTTCGCGGAGTTTGAGGTCTTTGGTAGAGTATTCTACGGTATCCCCCTTTACCTGAACAGTCAGTACGCCTTGGATCACCACCTCTTCGATCTGGTTTTCATTGACGGCCAATTCAAAGCTAGGGATTTGGATTTCCTTTTGCCCTTCAGGAAAGTCCACTTCCTTTTCAAAAGGTGAGAAGCCTAGGCTGCTTACCCTGATCTTAAATTTGGTGGCTTTAACATTTTCAAAGGTATAGAAACCAGCATTGGTAGAGCTAGTTGCTATGGTGTCAGATGCCGTTATCAACCGCACTGACGCTCCTGATATGGGTCTTGATTCGGTATCCCGAAGCATCCCAGATACGACACGGCCAGATTGACCGTATACGGTAATTCCCATTGCCATGAAGCATAAGCATATCAAGGCTTTCAATAATCTATCCATATATCAATTAAACTAATTCTAGTTCAGCGTCCCTAAGATCCAAGCATCTATCTTGGTCTTATACGGACTTTTAACCGTTGGGCTGTATCGACCGTACATCGATCCCCTGGGGTCAGGTCTGCTTTTGATAGTTTTCTGTAATATGGTAAATCTATTGTTAATCATGATTTGGATAGCAACTGGATCTTTAAGATCCTTGATACCAATTGATTGAATCGGAATTTTTGATTCATAAACCAAAACATCATTGTCCATCAATTTTGCTAGTGCCAGCACGCCATACGTGTTTTCGAATGACAGCCTACCATCTACAATCCGAGCAAAACCCTTCACGCCATACCCCCTGCTTCGCTTGATCAACTCTTCGCGAACATTCATATTCGGGAGGTTTTCATCGTTTACCATTGCTCTGACTGACTCGCTGTCTGGAATCGGAAAGATTAAAATGGCCCCATCTTTCTTTTTTCCTTCAGGGTTGATATTCACGATGATACCATTTCGAGCTGCTTCCTGTTGCAAGGCAAGGTTCTTGATTTGAACTGCGGTGTACAGATAGTTAGCGTCGTTTGTAACAGCAAAGCTCCAGCTGGAATCTTGACCTATTACAGATAGCTGATTTTCCCATTCCTTGAGGTCTCCGTCGACCTGGACTTGGAAAGTGGGTAAAATAGCATATCGGTCTTTTTTCTTCTGCGCCAACAAGTTTGAACTAGCAAAGATTAGAATGGCAATAATGATATTCCTTTTCATACAATTCAAGTAATCTTGTATTTACCAGCAGTATAAGAAAAAAATTTATATTCCCGAATACATAGCAAAGAAAAACACAAGAAGTGTAAATTAGTGTAAAACGAGGTTAATCACGGAGTTGTTACATTTCTTTGGGGTAGTATTTAGTATAAAGTATTTAGTATTTAGACTCTGGCTTCGGCCAGATTTTCAATGATTTTGACAAGTGTTTCTTATCTAATAAATAAGTGATCTATTGTAGACGGACCTATCTAAATACTAAATACTAACTACTAAATACTACCTTTACAGCATGAATTCAATTACTTTACTTTCAACTTTTCAGCGGGACTTTATTGAAGCGGGATGTGATGAGGCTGGCCGAGGTTGTTTGGCAGGGCCTGTATTTGCAGCGGCTGTGGTATTTCCGGCGGATTATTGTAATCCCGTATTGAATGATTCCAAGAAGCTCTCGGAGAAGAAACGCATGGAATTAAGGCCAATTATTGAGCAGGAAGCCTTGGCTTATGCCGTTGCGAGTGTTTCGGCTGAAGAGATTGATAAGATCAATATCCATAAAGCCTCTTATTTGGCGATGCACAAGGCTTTAGATATGCTTGCTGTGAAACCAGGTTTCCTGATCATTGATGGCAATAAATTTATTCCTTATCCCAATGTGCCTCATTCCTGTATAATAAAGGGTGATGGCAAGTACCTCTCCATTGCGGCAGCTTCGATCTTGGCAAAGACCTATCGCGATGAGTACATGGAAAACATTGCTGTTGATTATCCAGATTATGATTGGATGCAGAATAAAGGCTACCCGACCATAAAACATAGGCAAGCGGTCTTAAAGTTGGGGTTGACCCCTCACCATAGAAAAACCTTTAGGGTCACTGATCCGCAGTTGACCTTGTTTTAGGGGATATATTTTCCCTTTGCTATGGGAACACCAAGACTCCGCAGAGTAAGACTTAACACGCTGGCTGAGCATTCTAAGATAAAAGCAAAAAAAGGAGATTCTCTAATAAAGAATCTCCTTTTTTTATACGCTTAAGCCGTTTTATTTGGCTTTTTCTTTTCTATGTTTGATAGATAACCAAATTGCGAATCCTAGACCTAAAACAAGGGTAATGGATGCAATCAGTGAAATGATATTGCTGATTCGCATAGAATTTGGTGAAAAAACAAATTCTACTTTGTGGTTACCGCCTGGTAGGGATAAACCTCTCAATAGGTAATCAGTTCTGATGATAGGCACTTCTTCGCCATCAACGTAAGCTTTCCAGCCTTTGTCATAATAGATCTCAGAGAATACTGCAAAGACATTGTTCCCTGCCGAATATTCATATTTCAAGGTATCAGGATGGTAAGATGTCAATTTAATTTCAGCGTTATTTGGCTGACCAATGGATTTGTCCCCTAATTGGCCTTTCAATCCTTCGTTTACAATGGCCTCTTTTTTCGGATCAAAGGTACCCAAGGCATCCATCTCAGCTTGGTTGCTGTTGACAAATTTAACATTGTTCACAAACCAGGCATTTCCTAATGCAGAGCTTCTGCGTTGGATCCTATCTGAATTGTTGCTTTGATCTTTTGTGATGACATATCGTACATTCAACATGTCCAACACATCTTCATTAAAGTTGCCATTGAATTGATGTTCCAATAATTCTTGGAAGCGCATCAATTTGGCAGCATGGTATCCACCGATGCTCTTGTGGAAGTAAGAAGCACTGGCATCATTGAACGGACTTGTCGTCAGATCAAATACTCTATAAGAAAGGTCTTTGTCCAAATGTATCAATTGATCAACTTCTCTTTCAGGGATCGGTTTTTCATAGATACTCTTGTCTACAAAAGATTCTGTGTTTAAATACCTTTTATCTACTGACCAAAGATCTACTAGGGTAATAACGGCTACCGCAGCAATCAAGATTCCCGCATTAAGTTTTTTCTTAACGAAAAACCATACAAAGGCGAATGTCAACACCACAATAAAGAAAGAACGCCAAGCATCATTTGAAGCCATATCAGCACGGTCCTTCAACAATGAATTGGCCAATTCACTAGCTAAACTTGGGTCTTGAATATATTGTTGCAATGAGGCAACATAATCCTGATGGTTTGAAATACGTAGAGAAAGCAAACTAGGCATAACTGCAATAAGCAGACACAGCAAAGCAACGGCTCCACCAGAATATAATACTTTTTTATCTAGATCTTTGATTTCATTTCCACGAGTAATAATCTCGTTCAATCCCATGATTGCAAGAAGTGGGATCAATACCGAAGGGATAACCAAAATTGATTCTACAGCCCGGAATTTGTTGTACATTGGGAAGTAGTCAAAGAATAGATCGGATATAAATGGCAAGTGACGACCAAACGAAAGCAAAATAGTCAGCAAGGTTGCTGCTAAAATCCACCATTTTAATCGGTCTTTTACCACGAATAGCGCTAGGACAAATAAGAAAATTATGCCTGCACCAAAATACCAAGGTCCAGAGGTAAATTGTTTTTCACCCCAATAAGTAGGGAAAAGTCTATTTGCATACTGCAGAGCTTCTTCTTTGGATGCACCAATTTTCTGTAAGGTTTTAATGGTATTGGATTCTGGGGTTAATGTTCCTCCAGAACGGCCACCATAGGCATTTGGTATCAAAAAGGTAATATTTTCACCAATACCTTGGCTCCACGCATAGGCATATTCCTTATCTAGACCTGCGGCAGATTTACCAGAATCATCTGTTTTGCTGATGTTCGCTTTTCCGCGGATGGTTTCCTTGCTATATTCATAAGTTGGGAACAACACCGATGCATTGACCAAAACTGCGACAACAACCCCGATCAGCTGCAAACCTGTAGCTTTTAAGAAATTGTTCAATTTTTTGTCACGGATAGCGTAATATAACTCAAACCCAACCAATACCAATAAGGCAAGGAAAAGGTAATAGGTCATCTGGATGTGGTTTGCCCTGAGTTCAAGTGCCAAGAATAGGGCCAGTAGACTAGGTCCCCAAAACTTGCTGCCGCGATAGCAGAGGATAACCGAACCGATAATAGGCGCGAAATAAGCGATAGCATAGGCCTTATTGATGTGCCCAGCTTCGACATATATCATATTATAGGATGAAAACGCGAGTGCGACGGCACCAATGGCCGCGACCCAAGGCTTCATTCGCAATACAGCGAAGAGGAAATATCCACCTAGGAGGAACATGAGCAAGACATCCGCTGGCGGAGGAAATATAGCTCGAATAGCAGGTCCGATGTGGGTGGTGATATTATTGGCATGATCATACCAAATTTGGTAGGTTGGCATCCCTCCGAACATTGAATTAGTCCATAATGGAGTCGTACCGTCTTTTTCTCTATAATCAAAAATTTCTTTCTGACTACCACGAGCTTGCATCACGTCACTTTGTAGTAAGGTTTTGCCTTGCCATACTGGCGTAAAATAAAACACCACTAGAAGCAAGAAGATGCCTATAATGATTAAGTGATTCTGATTTTCCTTAAACCAAGTTTTCATCTAGTAATTAATAGGATTATTAATGATATAGCTCCAAAAATATAGAATAGAGTTGAGATTTGAGATAAGAGATATCAGAAAGTTGAAATAAAACAAAAGAAGCCTATAGGATTATTTGGCTTCTTCGATTGATTAATTTTGTCTGGAGCAAGGATTTAGTTAAAAGTTTATTTTAACCTTTCTGAATCAAATCTTTAATATTTGCCAGTTCACCAAATAGGACCAGAAGGTCGTTTTCCATTAATACGGTATCGGATTTTGCAATCCCTGAAGCCTCTTTGTTCACCCGAGTGGAACCATCCTTAGTGGTTTCATTTTCTACATGAACAGTCGTCAGGACAATAACCTTGTATTTATTGGTCAGATCGGCATCTTTTAAGGTCATTCCCACGTATTTGCTAGGAACTTTTGTTTCGATAATACTGTATTTTTCAGATATCTTAAAGGAGTCAACAATATCAATATTATCCAAACGCATCGCTAAACGCTCTGCGGCCTCTTCTTCCGGCATAATATATTCATCAATGTTCATGGCTTCCAGTACAGTCTTTTGTAAATCTGAAACTACCCGACCAATAATCCGTTTTACTTTCAGTTGTTTTAGAAGAGCCACTGTCATCAAACTTGCACCTTCTTCCTCACCGATCGCTACAATAACGGCATTACTTTCCCTTAAGGGCAATGAACTGACCGCATCACGGTCGGTACTGTCCAGACATACGGTATGGGTAATGCGGTCTTTGGTCTGTTCAACAATGCTCATGTTTTTATCAGCCGCGATTACTTCATGTCCTAGCTCGGTAAGGTGGATTGCCAAAGATCTCCCAAAATGCCCTAATCCTAATACTATATACTTCATATCTCTTAAAACAATACTTTTTCAGTTGGATAAATATAACTTTTGTTCTTTGTGTTTTTAATAAATGCAACCAATAAGGTTAGCATTCCTACCCTTCCTACAAACATGGTAAACATTAAAATAATCTTACTCGTCGCCGTTAAGGAAGAGGTTATTCCAAGGGATAAACCACAGGTTGTATATGCAGAAACGGATTCAAACAACAAAGGAATCATCTGTTGATTTGGATCTGAAAAATTCAATAAGATAAAGCTTAAGGTAATGGTCAGAACGGATAGCAGAATAATGGCAAAGGCTTTATTCACTGATTCAGATGCAATTTTGCGTTTATTGATTTCGATGGATTCTTTCCCTTTGGCAAGCGCCACAATATTCATCAAGGCGATGGCAATGGTCGTTACTTTTACTCCACCCCCTGTTGATCCTGGTGAAACTCCAATCCACATCAAGGTCACAAACATGATCAATGTGGGAATATTGATAAAGTTTAAGTCCACACTATTAAATCCAGCTGAGCGGGTAGAGTTCGCCATGAAAATGGAAGTTACCCATTTTCCAAAAGAGGATTTATCCGCCATCAGACTATGATTTTGTTCCAGAATAAAGAAAGAAAGTGTAGCCAAAAGAATAACTGTGACATTACAGACTACAATAAACCTGGAATTGAATGAAAAAACCTGCGGTTTATATCGATAACTTTTCTTCTGTATCAATCTACGGACCATAGATTTCACTTTTTCCTGAACCCAAGTATATAGGTTAAATATGGTTCCAAAACCGAAACCTCCTAAAATAAACATGGATGCTACCGCCAATTGAAAATTATAGTTGAACCGGTATTCATCGCTGGTTACCCCATCTTTAATAATGGTAAAACCTGCATTACAGAATCCTGAAATGGCATGAAAGCAAGAAAAGAAAATCATCTCTCCAACCGAGTCAAAATATTTAGCTTCTAATGAGGCAAAAATCATAATGGCACCGATCAGTTCGAAAAGAAGAGTGATAAAGATGATGGTCAGTAGAGTGGAGATTACAGAATTCAGTTTGTTTTCGCCTAAGATCTCTCCGAACATCAATTGATTTTTGAAGGAAAAACCTCCTGAAAAGAAATACCCAAAGAATCCCGTAAAGGTCATGATCCCTAATCCACCTACTTGGATCAAGGCCATAATGACGGATTGCCCAAAAAGAGAAAAATTGGTCGAAATATCCGTTGTGGAAAGCCCTGTGATACAGACGGCGCTTGTGGCCATAAAAAAAGCGTCGACAAAACTTAATGGCGCTTCCAGTGTCGTACGAGGCAGCATCAACAGAAACGCACCTAGAATAATCAATCCCAAGAAACTGATGACAAATAATATGGTCGGATTGAAGTAGAAATTATCAAAGAAAAGGCTGTTTTTCGAAAGTTCTGAGAGGAATATAATGGCAATCCCAAGATATAACCATTCGTCTTTTGCAAAAGTAGATAAGAAACCACCTGTAATCCTCGAAATCGTTATTAACAGGAAATAGGCACTGACCAATACCCCTGTATAGTGCGACACATTAATTCGCCGTGCTACGAGTATTGATGAGGCAGTTCGAATGATCTCAAAAAGAAAAAGACCATAATATAGAGCTACAACTGCATCCTCGGTAATTACTGCAACCTCCGGATCCGTAATGTAACCTACATGCACAACCATGGTTACAGCACTGATCAAACTGACATAAAAAACAATCTGATCTACGGTTTTCTTTTTATAACGAAATATATATTTTAGGAAGCTAAATATCGAATCCATCAAGTTACAAACATAGCAATATCTTCATTAATGAACGGCTCATAAAAAAAGCTTTCACGTGAAACTAATTTTTCTTTTCTTCTTTTTCTTTATCTTTCTTTTTAAACAATCCTTTGATGAAATTGCCTGTTCGCTTGACTACACCCTTGGTTTCATCAACGACATCTTTACCTTTTTCAGCGGCTCCCATCAGTTTTGCCTCTCGCTCTTTGCTGATTCCCGCACATTGTTTGATCCCATCCAGAAGACTCTGCCATAACGTTTTGAAAAAAGTATGTTCTGGAACACGCTTATAATTTACCTTGCCAATATGGTATTTTTCATTGGCATCAGGATTACTGTCATTGATCAGGATGTTGTTGACCACAAAAGATAATACCCCTTTCTTGGTTTTACTCATGCCTGGGTCGATTGCGTTCATCAGGTTTAGTTTTAGATGGTCATAATCAAATCTAAAATCTCCCCAATTTCTATAGTCGTTGGCCTGATAATTAAAACTGATGCTTCTAATATTTCCTGAGGCTATTTCAGCATTTAGCAGAGGAGTCAAGATTTTATTGAAAGCTGGAGCTTGCATTCTACCTAAAGAACCTTTATAGGTATGATAGCCATCTTTACTCAGCATGTCAAAGCCAAACTGGATTTTTAACAGACCGGCGTTCATGATCCTTGCCTGCAGATCCGCCCGCATAAATTTATTTTTCGCCAACAACGTACTGTCATTGGTGACATTTGTCAATGTTCCTTTGGCATGATTAAAGGTAATTACACCTTCTTTATTGTATTTCGCAGAATGTTCACCATAAAGTACGTCTACATTATCTACAAATACGGTATCAATCCTAATGAGCTGCTTAACTTTCATTAATTGCTGCTGAGGTGATTTCCCTATCTTGGAGATACTCTTTTTAGGATACCTCTTATCATTATATAAGGAAACGGATCCGTTTTTAATCTGTACATGTTGCGCAATGGTCTGCTGGTTGTCAATCAGTTCCTTGAAGTCTAATTTTTCGAAACGAAGGGTGTCAAACTTCATGACCGCCATGGTTATGTTTTCATTTCTGGTCTTAAAATATGCTGCCTTGCTCATTTTTGGAGCATACTCAACTTTGGTCAACAATACATTTTGATCCTGAGTATTCATGATCAAATGATCAAATTTGGCCTTGTATATGCCGTTGGAGAGTTCATATTCAAACTTGGGCACTTCAACCTCGACCATCTTGGTGTAAAAAAGGCGGGTCGTATCATGTATAGAAGCCTGATCTACCAAAATATCATGCACCTTGATGCCTATGCTATCCAAGAC
Source organism: Sphingobacterium sp. LZ7M1 (assembly GCF_024296865.1). Classification (GTDB taxonomy): domain Bacteria; phylum Bacteroidota; class Bacteroidia; order Sphingobacteriales; family Sphingobacteriaceae; genus Sphingobacterium. The sequence goes on from NZ_CP101134.1 coordinate 4,325,357, forward strand.
GATATCGCTGGATTTGCCTTCTTCAATTTTCGAGAACTTAAATCTTACATTATCAATGTTTATATCCCGAACATTTATTGAACTAAAAACATCTTTGATATTATCATATAGCGTTTTGGGCTGTTTAGGCTGAATGGTGTCATTATAGGCATGACGTTCGGAAATCATATGTATATCAGGGGAATCAAAATTGATTTCCTTGATATACAGCTTCCTGTTCTTGATTACATCCCAGATATTGAATCTGCGGACCTTTAAGGCTGAAAGTTTGATATGATAGCGGCTATTAGGCGCCTCTTTAGTGAGTACCATTTTCCGATAGATAGCAGAATCAGGAATCAATTCTGCATTTTTTAAGGTGACATTTCCGAGAGCCACATTGAGGTCCAAATCATCATATTTCAATGAATAAAGACCATTTGTAGCTTTAGAAACTGTTTCCTTGAGTTTTTCTTCTACAATAGGTTTCCAATTTCGGCTATAATACCAGCCAATTCCCAAAATAGCCAAAATTAAGACGGCTATAATCCCAATAATCCATTTCCAAATAGGTTTCATAAAATTCAAAAAAACGGTTTATCCCCAGCTTGTGTTATTTCCTAACAACAATATAGCCAATATGTTTATTTACTGGAGAAAATATTTAAATAGAATTAAATCAACTAACTGAAAAAGAACAAAATAACTACAAATCTTCAGGAAAATTTTGAAGGAATTAATTCCTGTTGTTTTCGTTATTGTAGATACTCAGATAGCTATCGTAGCGTGAGGGTTCAATTTCACCATTTTCCAATGCGTCCAAAACAGCACATCCCGGCTCATTGATATGTCTACAATTATGGAATTTACATTGATTAAGGAGGTTTCGCATTTCAGGGAAATAATGTGAAAGTTCTTGGGGCTCGATATCCACGATTCCCAATTCTCGAATCCCCGGAGTATCGATAAGCTTCCCACCGAACGGAAGATCGATCATCTCTGCGAAGGTAGTTGTATGCTTTCCTTTATCAGACCAGTCGGAAATATTACCGGTTTTAAGATCGGCTCCTGGAATAATGGCATTGATCAAAGTAGATTTTCCAACGCCTGAGTGACCAGAAATGAGGGTAATCTTGTCTTTTAAAACTTCATTCAGTTCTTCTATATTTTCCTTTTCCAATGCGGATACGGTATAACATGGGTAACCCAAGTTTTCATAAATGGCCATGTATTCTGCCAAGATCTCAAGGCCCTCTTCAGAAAAAAGGTCCAATTTGTTGAATACAAGTGCCGCTGGAATCCCATAAGCTTCGGCTGTTACCAGAAATCTATCGATAAAGCCAGTAGATGTAGGTGGCGAGGCCAAAGTAACCACCAAGAGTGCTAGATCTAGATTTGCACCAATAATTTGAGTTTGTTTGGAAAGGTTTACTGATCTACGAATGATATAGTTTTTCCTCGGTTCAAGTTTAGTGATAACTGCGCTTTGTTGGCCATGCTCAATTTCAAACTCCACCCTATCCCCCACAGCAATGGGGTTAGTTGTTTTAATACCTTGGGTTCTGAATATTCCTTTTATCCGACATTCATATCTTTTTCCATCATCATCCAAAACTTGGTACCAACTACCGGTAGATTTTGTTACAAGTCCGCGCATATCAATTTTCCATGTTATTTAAAAATACAAGCAATTCCCGCAAAAATGGAAAAAAATAATTAATCTTTGCGTCTATTTGAATTTGTTAACTTTGTTATACAGGTAAAAAAACGAAGAATTTGAAAAAGTTATTTCTTTTAGACGGGATGGCATTAATTTACCGTGCATACTTCGCACTAAGTAAAACACCTCGCATTACATCATACGGACTGAACACAGGGGCAATTATGGGTTTCACCAATACTTTGCTCGATGTTTTAAATAATCAGAAACCTAGTCATATTGCTGTTGTATTCGATACTGCAGCACCAACCAATAGACATTTAGAGTTTGAGGCATACAAGGCTCAACGGGAAAAAATGCCCGAGGATCTTGCCGCTTCCATTCCTTATATATATCGCTTGATCGAAGGGTTCAATATCCCAATCATTACCATGGATGGTTTTGAGGCCGACGACATCATTGGGACTTTAGCGAAAAAGGGTGAAAAGAAGGATTTTAAGGTCTATTGCATGACTCCTGACAAGGATTTTGGCCAATTGGTATCGGACAATATTTTCATCTATAAACCTGCCCGTATGGGTAATGGCGCTGAAACTTTAGGTGTTCCTGAAATTTTGGAGAAATGGGAAATAAACAATGTCCATGAAGTCATCGATATTTTAGGTTTATGGGGTGATGCTGTTGACAACATTCCAGGGATTCCGGGGATTGGAGAGAAAACCGCTAAAAAATTAATCCAAGAATTTGGATCTATCGAAAGCCTGATCCAAAACACAGATAAACTGAAAGGCAAACTGAAAGAAAATGTAGAAAACTTTTCGGAACAGGGATTGATTTCTAAAAAGCTTGCTACCATTTTACTGGATGTTCCTGTAGAATTGGACGAAAAAGCATTGGAATTAGAGAAACCTAATAAAGATCTGTTAGAGCCTTTGTTTGTTGAATTGGAGTTCCGGACTTTAGGAAAAAGAGTTTTTGGAGAGGATTTCAGCATGGTTGAAAATTCGGCACCAAAAGCTGGGCAAATGGATCTTTTTGCAGTCCATAATGATGCAAACTTAGAAGGATCAAAGAGCAATCAACCTGCGGAAGTTGTCGAAAACCCAGTTTTTACAAACATTCAAAATACTGCACACCAATATATACTTGTTGACAGCGAAGAAAAACAAAAAGAACTTGCACTGCAATTAGCCAAAGAGGCATCCTTCTGTTTTGATACGGAAACAACCGGTTTGGATGCTCTACAAGCGGAATTGGTTGGAATTTCATTTAGTACCAAGGCTTTTGAAGGTTATTATATACCAGTTAGTGCAGATCAAGATGAAGCGCAAAAAACAGTGAATATTTTCAAAGAGATATTTGAAAATGAAGGCATTAAGAAAATTGGTCAAAATCTAAAATATGACATCCTTCTTCTATCCAGATATGATATTGATGTTAAAGGTGAGTTTTTTGACACTATGCTTGCCCATTACCTCATTGATCCTGACACTCGCCATAACATGGATTACCTTTCAGAGACTTATTTAAACTATACTCCAGTTTCTATTACCGATTTAATCGGGGGTAAAGGGAAAAATCAGGGAAATATGCGGGATGTTGATGTCGAGCTGGTGAAACAGTATGCTTCTGAAGATGCTGACATTACCTTACAATTAAAAAACAAGCTTGCTCCTCTTCTTGAGGAAACTTCCACTATAGATTTAGCTCAAAAGGTTGAATTTCCATTATTAAAAGTGTTGGCAGATGTGGAAAGAAATGGAGTAAAAGTGGATGTAGATACCTTGAAGCAGTTTTCAAAAGAAATAGAAAAAGATGTAAAGGTATTAGAGCAACAGATTTATGAAAAAGCAGGTGTTACCTTTAATATCGCCTCTCCAAAACAACTTGGAGAAGTTCTATTTGACAAACTTCAACTAGATCCGAAAGCTAAAAAAACAAAAACAGGTCAATACAAAACCGGTGAAGACGTTCTTTTGGCTTTGGCAAACAAATCTGACATCGTACAGGATATTTTAGATTTTAGACAGCTTCAGAAGTTGAAATCCACTTATGTTGATGCCCTTCCAAATCTGATCAATCCCAATACAGGATTAATACATACTTCCTACAATCAGGCTGTGGCTGCCACTGGAAGATTGAGTTCTACAAATCCAAACTTACAGAATATCCCAATCCGTACGGAAAGAGGAAGGGAAGTGAGAAAAGCCTTTATCAGCCGAAATGAAGACTGGACATTGCTTTCTGCCGATTATTCTCAGATTGAGCTAAGGATTATGGCGGAATTAAGTCAAGATGTTAATATGTTGGAGGCCTTTAAACAAGGATTAGACATTCACAAGGCAACTGCTGCTCGCGTTTATTCGGTGTCATTGGAGGAAGTTAATTCTGATATGAGGAGAAATGCTAAGGCTGTAAACTTTGGGATTATTTATGGACAATCTGCATTTGGTCTGTCACAAAATTTGGGAATCAGTCGCAAAGAAGCTGCAGAAATCATTGACCAGTACTTCACTCAATATACAGGTATTCGAAAATATATGGGCGAAGTAATTGAATTTGCAAAGGAAAATGGATATGTGGAAACTATATTGAAAAGAAGGCGTTATCTAAGGGATATCAATTCTGCAAATATGACCGTTAGAGGATTCGCAGAGCGAAATGCCATCAATGCTCCAATACAGGGTTCTGCAGCAGATTTGATTAAAATAGCCATGATAAATATCCAAAAAGATATTGCAGAAAGAGGATTGGAAGGCAAGATGATCATGCAGGTACATGATGAGCTTGTATTCGATGTTCCCAATCATGAAATCAATGAATTTAAATCCATCATTGAAAATAGGATGAAAAACGCTATTGAGATGCAAGTTCCAATTGAAATAGAGATTGGTGAAGGAAGAAATTGGTTAGAAGCACATTAAACAAAATGAAGATACTGAGTAGTATTTTATTCTTTATTGTAATTTTCTTGGACAGCTTCGCTCAGGACCGAAGCCCTATTTTTTTTGAAAAATCTGGAGAAAACCTCGTCCGTTTTTATTTTGATAACAATTATTATTTAGTTGATAGAGACTGTGAATTTAAGAGCATTGAGCGTGTAGCGAGTTTTGATCCTGCAAGCAGTAAATATATCGGTTCATTTACCGATTTTGATTTAGAAGGCAGGCCGATACTTGAAGGTTCTTATGTCGATGGAAAAAAAACTGGCTATTTCAAATCCTATCACCCCAATCGATCCATTAAATGGGAAGCCACATTTGTGAATGATAGACCTCAAGGCAATTGGAACTACTATTATCCGGATGGAGCATTAATGATGGTTGTAGAATTTTCTCCTGACTATGTGAAAATCATGGAGTTCAATGATACCCGGGGGCGGAAGGTTGTAGAAGGAGGAAATGGCAGGTTTGATTTCAATGTTCCTTTCCAAGGTTATAATCCCTATGGCTATCCATTTGTAAAACATAAAGGAAAATTAAAAGACGGTGTGCCAGACGGAATTTGGCAAATTTATTATACGGCTGACAAATTAGCTGATTTAGTTGCTGAGGAAGTCTACTATAGAGGGGTTTTCAAATCCGGGTATGATATAATCAATGAAACTGAGTATTCATCTCCTATTTTCAGCGTTCTACCGGTTGAAAATTTCTTTAGGGCAGAAAAATTCATTTCCAAGGGCTGTAATTACGATGAAATCGCGGGTTATAACAGCTATTTAACTGATTATCTCACCCAACCTTTTCATTCTTTTGAATTGAGAGCACCTATTGAGGATAATTTCGAATATAAAGTTCAGGTAAGCAAGGATGGAAACCCATCAAAATTAGAGATCATAGATGATGTTCCTGAGGAGATAAGCAGACCATTTAAGTTGGTATTAAATTCCGTAGAGCGATATATTCCCTCGTTTGTAAATGGGGAATACATTCAGGATGAGATTACTGTAAAGGGAAAAGTATCATCGGACGAATCTGGAAAGATACAATTCCATAGCTTGAACATTGCTAGAAAGAATGAACAATAGGACATTAATAGAGAATAATTATATTTGCACAAATATTTATTTATGAAATTTCACAAGGAAGGCTATACCAGTTTAGCATTAGTAGTATTATTTATTTTTATAATAAATGCCATTGCGCATTATTATGATGCCGGTAGTGTTGTGAAATGGATCATATATATTGTTTCTGCATTTCTGTTGATTACGATTGTCCAATTTTTTAGGAGTCCAAACAAAACCATAACAATCGATGATGGGATTGTACTATGTCCTGCTGATGGTAAGGTTGTAGTGATTGAAGAAACAGAAGAAACTGAATATTTGAAGGACCGTAGGATTCAAGTTTCGATTTTTATGTCTCCTATCAATGTCCACGTCAATCGAAATCCTGTATCTGGAATTGTATCCTTTTTCAAATATCATCCTGGGAAATTCTTGGTAGCATGGCATCCAAAATCCTCTACTGATAATGAAAGAACAACCGTAGTTGTAAAGACCGAATCTGGAGTAGAAGTATTGTTCCGTCAAATAGCTGGAGCAATGGCTAGAAGGATCGTTTGGTATGTGAAAGAAGGCCAAGAGGTGAAACAAGGTGAAGAATTTGGATTTATTAAATTTGGATCAAGGGTGGATTTGTTTTTGCCATTGGATTCAAAAATCAATGTAAACATTGGGGATAAGGTTACGGGAGGTAAATCAATTATTGCCCGTTTTTAATCTCAAACAATGAGAGATCACCTTTAATTAGGTAAAACATGAATTTTCGCACCCTAATCCTTGTCATTAGTTTTGTTTTTTCCTTGACACTATCAGGAATGAACTACTATTATGAGAGGGACTTACCTACTTTCACCTTTATCCTGATCCTGAGTTTTGTCCTTTCATTCAGCTTATTAAACTATGTTTTTCAAAAATTTGTATACGAAAGAATAAAATCTGTATACAAATTGATCCACAACCTGAAGTTGGGCAAAGAACTGAAAGACGCTTTAGGGGACCATAAATCTGAAGATCCGATTGGAGATGCAGAAAAAGAAGTAAGGGACTGGGCCAAACAAAAAACCATAGAGATTAACCAATTAAAAGCTCAAGAAAAATTTCGAAAAGAATTTCTTTCTAATATTTCCCATGAATTCAAAACCCCATTATTTGCGATTCAGGGATATATTGAGACCCTTCAAGACGGTATGATTGAGGACAATCCAGAAATGGCAGTTAATTTTCTGAATAAAGCCTCTCGAAATTTAGATCGCTTGAGCTATCTGATCCATGATTTGGATGAAATAGCAAAACTGGAATCTGGCGAGATCTCAATTGTAAAGGAAAAATTTGACCTCATTGCACTTATTAAAGAGACCATCGATGATTTGGAATATAAAGCCAAAGAAAATAATATAACCCTTGTTTTTAACCCTAAAGGCAATAATCCAATTAATGTAAAGGCGGATAGAAAGAAAATTCAACAAGTTTTAATCAACTTAATTGATAATTCTATTAAATATGGATCCAAGGGAGGTAAAACAAATATCAAGGTTCACTTATTAATAGACCAGGTACTGATTGAAATTACTGATAATGGTCAAGGCATTGAAGAAAAAAATCTACCAAGAGTATTTGAGCGATTTTTCAGGACGGATAAAAGTAGATCTCGGGATATCGGAGGATCAGGATTAGGACTTGCAATCGTTAAACATATCATAGAAGCGCATCAGCAAAATGTGCATGTTAGAAGTACGGAAGGTATAGGTACTACCTTTTCATTTACCCTTGAGAAAGCTTAATTTAAGCGATTTATCAAAACTTAACATTAACTTAACATTAAGTGCATAATTTTGCGCTACTTAAAATACGAGTTATGTCTTTAAATAGCATTTTTCAATACTTTGTCCCGAAGGACAAGAAATTTTTCCCATTATTTGAACAAGCCGGATCAAACTTAATTGACATGGCTAAGCTTCTAAAAGAAAGCGTTCATACTACAGATCTTCAGCTTAGAAAAGATAACTCCAAATTATTGGAGGATCTTGAGCACAAAGGAGATAATCTTACACATCAAATCCATTTAGAATTAGGCAAGAACTTTATCACTCCATTTGATAGGGAGGATATCCATGCCTTAGCTAGTTCATTAGATGATGTTGCTGATTTTATTCATGGAGCTTCCAATAGAATGGAGCTTTATAAGGTTACAGAACCAAGCGAGGCTATGAAAGAAATTTCAAGCTTAATTCTTGAAGCAACTGAACATGTTGCAAAAGCTTTATTTGAGCTAAAAGATTTAAAAAACATCAGAAATATTACCGATTCATGTGTACGCATCAACAGCGTCGAAAATAAGGCAGACTATATTTTTGACAAAGCAGTTGCCGAGCTGTTTGAGTATGAAAAAGATGCAATCAACCTGATCAAGAATAAAGAAGTTTTATCAGCGATGGAAGATGCAACTGATAAATGTGAGGATGTTGCCAATGTATTAGAAAGTATTCTTGTGAAGAACGCTTAATTTATTAAATAAGAATTCACAACAATATTAAATTATGGGTATAACCACATTATTAATTGTCGTAATCGTTCTGGCTATTGCGTTTGACTACATCAATGGTTTCCATGATGCAGCCAATTCCATTGCGACTATCGTTTCGACCAAAGTATTGACTCCATTTATGGCAGTACTATGGGCCGCTTTATTTAACTTCGTCGCTTATTTTGTTTTTACTGACCATAAAGTCGCTAATACCATTGCCAAAACGGTCATAGAAGAATACATCACCCTAGAGGTTATCTTTGCTGGCCTTGTAGCCGCAATTGCATGGAACCTTTTTACCTGGTATTATGGAATTCCTTCAAGCTCAAGTCACACTTTGATTGGTGGATTTGCGGGATCAGGAATGGCATATGCTTTATTCTTAGGAGCAAATCCCATGGAAGCTATTAATTTAAGTGCAACCTTAAAGATTGTATCATTTATTGTCTTGGCTCCATTGGTTGGTATGACCATCTCCATTATCATTACTTTAATAATTATCAACATCTGCAAAAAAGCAAGACCAGCTGTAGCCGAGAAATGGTTCAAAATCCTTCAGTTAGTTTCATCAGCAGGATTGAGTTTTGCTCATGGTGGTAACGATGCCCAAAAGGTTATGGGTATTATTGCAACAGCATTGATTGCACAAGGGGTAATTGGAAGTTTTGAAGAAATGCCTGAATGGGTGCCATTGGCTTGTTATTTTGCAATTGCAGCAGGAACGATGAGTGGAGGATGGAAAATCGTAAAAACAATGGGTACTAAAATCACAAAGGTTACTCCATTAGAAGGAGTAAGTGCAGAAACAGCGGGTGCTATCACCTTGGGGATTACAGAGCACTTTGGTATTCCGGTTTCAACGACTCACACGATCACTGGTTCAATTATCGGTGTTGGAATAGTAAAAAGAGTTTCCGCCGTTCGATGGGGAGTTACCATAAGTTTATTATGGGCTTGGATTTTAACTATACCTGTAAGTGCGTTGTTAGGTGGGTTAACCCTAGCAATAATTCATTATATTTTGTAGTAAATATCATACAGGCATCTGTTATTATGCTCGAATTTATTGACAATTAATAAAGTTTTGATAAAAAATTTGTGTTATTTAATGTTAATAAGTATTTTTACGCGGCAAAAGGACCTGTAGGTAACATAAAAAAAGGGCTTTTTACAAATTAACATTTTTTGGCATTGTTATTGTTAAGTTATGTTAAATTGATTTTTACAACTAGAAACAATTAAAAATTTTAATAACCTTAAAAAAAAGAGTATGAACTATTCTACAATTAAAAAAACAGCTGTTGCAGCTTCTTTAGTAGCCGCTTTAGGTTTCGCAGAAACTGCTCAAGCACAAACCCCAACTGTATTTGGTGGTAGATCACAATACAGAACTTGGTCAATTGGTGTTCAAGGTGGTATCACTACTCCTAACACTATTTTAGGTGGCCAAAACGGTTTCGGACAACGCGTTGGATATTTCCAAAACAAAGTTGGTGAATACTATGGTTTAACTATCCGTAAACAATTCTCTCACTTATTCGGTTTAGAATTAGAAGGAAACCGTGGTCGTATCAAAACTTTCAACCATGACTTAGTAACTGCTCCAGAAACTGCAAACGGTGCAAGATCTGCTGAGACTTCAGTTAACTGGGCAGCTAGCTTAAATGGTGTATTCCAATTAGGTACTATCGACTTCATGAGAAGAGAAAATGCTGTTAACTTCTACGCTAAAGTTGGTTTAGGTGTTATGGCTCACAACCCAGTTCAATTTGCTAACAACGATTTCACAGGTACTGAAGTTTACAACAACGAAGGTAAATGGGGTCAAGAAATCTTTGGTGACCGTGAGTCTACTGGAGACCGTGACAACCGTTTAACTGGATTTATCCCAGTTGGTGTTGGTGTTAAATTTAAATTATCTGAAGTTGTTGCCTTGAACTTAGGTTACACAATGAACTTCACTGATGACAACTTATTATACGGACCAGTTCGTTACGACGGAAAACAAAAATTCTCTAACGTATATGGTGGTTTAGAGTTCACTTTAGGTTCTCGTGATAAAGAAAGCTTAACATTCACTAACCCAGTTGCTACATTATATGATGAGTTGAAAGACCCTTCATTACGTAACGAAGTTGAAGCATTGAAACAACGCGTATCTACTTTAGAAGGTACTGTTGATCAATTAAGCAAAGACTCTGATGGTGACGGTGTATCTGATAAATTTGACAAATGTCCAGGAACTCCTGCAGGTACAGTAGTTGACGGATCAGGATGTCCAATCAAATTCCCTGAGCCTCAGCAATTAACTGACGGAACTACTTCAGGATACTTCGCTCCAATTCAATTCGAATTTGACAGCTCAGTATTGAAAACTGAATCTTACTCTACTTTAGATAAATTAGCTAAAGAATTGAAAGACAGCAATGGTTCTGTTTCATTAGATGGTTATGCATCTGCTGAAGGTACAGAAGCTTACAACATGAACTTATCAAAAGACCGTGCAAATGCAGTAAAACAATACTTAGTTAACGCTGGAGTATCTGCATCAAGCATCAACGCTACAGGATACGGTGAAGCTAACCCAGTTGCTTCAAACGATACTGAAGAAGGTCGTGTTCAAAACCGTCGTGTTGAGATCAAAAAATAATTGTTAGAAATAACAATTTGAAATAATAAAAGCCAGCTGTTTCAGCTGGCTTTTTTGTTGTTTTACACAAGTATTTACATTGTAATTACTTTATTAACTTTACTTTTGCAGACTAGCCCAGTCTAAAATGTGAATATGTTGAAAACAATTACATATTCAGATGTTCAAAAAATAGTATTTTCATTTAGGAATTGGAGAGTACGAATAAAATTTAAAGAGGAGAATAATGGAAGAAGATTTTGAATTTGGAACACCGGAAGAACAAAAATTTTCGGTGGATCGTTATGAGGAAATGCTTCGAAATGAAGACCAGTACTTTTTTGACGCAAAAGCTTTTGAAAGCATTATTGACTATTACATTACTAACAATGATCCAATAAAGGCTTTACAAGTAATAGAATTTGCATCTGCCCAACACCCATTCGAAACCTTGTTCTTAATTAAAAAAGCTCAGCTATTGGCATCAACTTTACAGTATGAGCCTGCATTGGAGGCTTTAAACAAGGCTGAATTATTAGAACCTTCGGAAGGTGATATCTATTTAATCAAGGGTACAATCCTATCTGCCCTCCAGGAACATGCTCTAGCCGAAGAAAACTTTTTTAAGGCATTAAAACTAAGTGATGCTAAAGATGAGGTTTATTACCAGATTGCTGGTTTATATCAGATGCAGGGTTCTTACGAAAAGGCAATATCATATCTGAAGAAATCCCTTCAAGCAAATAAAGATAATCAAGATGCACTTTACGAAATAGCATTTTGCTATGATGTATTGGAACAACAGCAAGAAAGTATACAATTCTATAACCAATACATCGATACAGACCCATATTCATATGCTGCATGGTATAATTTAGGAAATGCTTACCATAAATTGGGTGATTTTGGAGCTGCAATTGACGCTTATGACTATGCTATCTTGATCAATGAGAATTTCTCATCTGCTTATTTCAATAAAGGGAATGCCCTGGTAAACTTAGATCGCTATTCAGAAGCAATTGAAGTCTATAAACAAACATTCGAGCATGAAACTCCTAATGCAGATACTTATTGTGCCATTGGGGAATGCTATGAAAAGTTGGAGTTGATGGATGAAGCTAGACAGTACTATAAAAAAGCTGTAAAGCTTGATAGCAATCAAAGTGATGCTTGGTTTGGCATTGGAGTAACTTTAGATTTTGAAGAAAGATATTTTGAATCCCTTCATTTTTACAAAAAAGCCCTAGAAATCGACGATGAAAATCCAGATTATTGGTTTGCGATTGCGGATGCCCGATATAAATTGAAACAATTTGATCAGTCTATTGAAGCTTATTCAAAAGTTGTTGAATTAAACCCAACCGATGCTGAGGCATGGTTGGACTATTCATCGCTTTTATTTGAGCAAACAAGACTTGAAGAGGCTATTGAAGTAATTTCAGAAGCCATCAAATGTAACCCTGATGAAGCTACACTTTATTACCGAATGGTTGCCTATATGTTTGCAGCAGGGAAATATACAGAGGCTTTGAGTTTCTTGGAACTTGCCTTAAATGTAGACCCAGAGAAGCATTATATATTATTTGAGTACTTGCCTCAATTACAGGGAAATCAAGTTATTGTAGACATAATTAAAAAATATACAGAAGGAAGATGAAACAATTAGGATTAATTGGCTATCCCCTTGGCCATTCATTTTCCAAAAAATATTATTTAGAAAAATTTAGAAACGAGGGTATAAAGAATATTGATTATGATTTATACCCTCTTTCAACAATCGAAGAATTTCCGAGCCTTTATCTGAATAACCCTGAATTTTACGGAGTCAATGTAACTATTCCTTATAAACAGGATGTGATGCAATATTTAACGGAACTTTCAGAAGAAGCTAAGGAAATCGCCGCTGTGAATTGCATACAAATCCGACATGAAACAGATGGTGTTAAATTGAAAGGATTCAATACAGATGCATATGGATTTGAAAAGTCATTGGAGCCATTATTGAAACCCAACCATAGCAAAGCATTAATATTTGGAAATGGAGGAGCAACAAAGGCCGTTGCATACTCTTTAAAAAAGCTAGGCATTGAGTATAAGATCGTTAGTCGGGCTAAGACAGAGGATAACCTTTCCTATGAAGACCTAACGGAAGAATTAATCCAAAACACGCCATTATTAATAAATTGCACACCATTAGGAACATTCCCAAAAACCGAGGAGTGTCCAGCCTTGCCATACCATGCAATCAGCAGTGAACATTTATTATATGACCTTATTTACAACCCTGAAGAAACCTTATTCCTAAAAAAAGGAAAAGAAAGAGGGGCAGCTATTAAAAATGGTTATGAAATGTTGGTTTTGCAAGCAGAAAAAAACTGGGAAATCTGGAATCAATAGGAAAAACCCAATTGCTTAGAAATATTTCCTATTTTTGGACATGCTACATATCAAGACATTTGTATTCAATCCATACCAGGAAAACACCTATCTAATCTATGATGAAAACAAAAACTGCATCATTATAGATCCTGGAATGCACAATTATCAAGAAGAAAACCATCTGAAAGAATATATTGAAAACAATGGTCTAAAACCAATCCATCTTATCAATACCCACGGTCATATCGACCATGTGTTGGGCAACAAATTTGTATCTGAGACCTATGATTTAATTCCACAGTTCCATGAGGGCGAATTACCCTTAGTGATACAGGTACAAAACTATGCTCCTCAAATGGGTATCCGATATGAGCCATCGCCCATTCCTGAGACATTCTTAACAGAAGATGATAACATAAAGATAGGCGATGAAGAATTATCCCTGATCTTAGCGCCTGGTCATTCACCTGCCCATCTTTGTTTATACAGTAAAGAACATAACTTCTTGATAGGCGGCGATGTTCTGTTCAAGAGCAGTATCGGTCGCACAGATCTTCCAGGTGGCAACCATCAGCAATTGTTGAACAGTATTGCTACCAAAATATACACACTCCCTGAAGAAACAGTAGTATATCCTGGTCATGGACCGACTACCACTGTTGGAGAAGAAAAAAAGACTAATCCATTTATCAGAGCCTAGAACAATGAAGCTCCCAATATTCTTTGCGAAACGATATCTTTTTTCAAAAAAGTCAGTAAATGCGATCAATATCATTTCATCGATCAGTATGATCGGGGTATTGGTGAGCACAGCTGCTTTGGTGATAGTTTTATCCTTTTACAATGGATTGGAACGCTTTATTCTTTCACAGTACAGCACTTTTTCGCCAGAATATAGGATTGAACCATCCTCAGGCAAGGTGTTTTCCACCAATAGCGAAGCCTTTAAAAATCTTCGCGCATTACCAGAAATCACTTCATATAGCGAGGTATTAGAAGACAAGGTCCTTGCTGAATTTAACCAACAGCAATTTATTGGGCGATTAAAGGGCATTGAACCCAATAGCCTACATCAAATCGCCAATGAAGACATGTTATTGGAAGGCAGGTTAGAAGTCAAGGAAGACAGCACGAATTACGCTATTCTTGGCACCACGGTCCAGGCAAACTTACAAGTTCCGCTGCAAGGAGACGAAAATCAGATATTCCTCAATATTCCTGACAAAAAAGCATCTCCAAACAATATCAATCCATTGGAAGATATCAGGACACGCGTAATAAAGCCAAATGCCATTCTCGGCTATCAACCCGGCTTCGAAGATTTAATCATTGTACCCATAGATTTTGCAAAAGATTTACTCAATGAGCATGAAGGCATCTCAGCAATTGAACTCTATGGGAAAAACGACAATTCTACAAGCTTACAAAAGGAAATTCAAGCTCTATTAGGCAAGGATTTTCAGGTAAAGAACCGGGAACAGCAGAACCCTACCCTTTACAAAACCGTACGATCAGAAAAATGGATCGTTTTCTTTATCGTGACGATCATCGGAATCATTGCAATATTTAATATTATTGGTTCCCTGACCATGTTGGTGATCGACAAGAAACAGGATATGGTGGTATTGAATAGTTTAGGGGCGAGCAATAACCTCATCCAAAACATCTTTTATTACCAAGGCATCCTCATTGCATTGATCGGAAGTGTCACTGGCGCTTTCTTAGGATTGGTTTTCTGTTTATTGCAAGATCATTTCGGATTTGTCACAACCAGCGAAGGCTCATTGTTCGACGCCTACCCTGTAGACATTCGTTATATGGATTTGGTGCTGATCTTTATTACGGTAATGGCGGTTTCCACTTTGGTTTCTTATATGGCCTCCAGGTTAAACATAAGAGGCATCAATAAGCGCGGAGCGCTAGAGTCCAATTAATACTTCAGTCGCTGTCTACTAAAATCTCCACGCTTGATCTGGTTGATCAATGAACCCCAAGCAAAAGGATTCAACAGTGGGTTTGCCATATTTTGGTTGATGGCTTTATTCGACATATTGATATGTCGCTGAAAGTTATTAAACGTTTGGATTTCTTCAGCACTCCTAGGAACAATCTTAGAAAGAGATGCCAAAGCTTGAGGAGATAGATTCCTTTTTGCAGTCATTACATCATCACTACCAATATTCAAGGCCAAGAATTCCATATTGAACTCTTCAATACTTGCCCATGGCAGTGGAGGACCAACAGTAACCATCGGTAATTCCTCTACGGTGGGTGTCAATTCGATCTTGACGGTATATTTATCACCATCGACATTAGGAATGGTAATCCTCACGGAGCGGTAACCAATAGAAGAAAAGACAATCTCGTCACCGGTATGTCCGACAAAGGAGAAGTAACCTTCATGGTTGGCTGAATATGTCTCATTCCCATAACTTTCATTTCGAATAGTCACATAAGGAACTGCAATATCCGTCTCCTCCGCTAAAATATACCCAGAGACCTGTACTATTTTATTGTTCTGAGCTTGGAGGCTCAAACCAACTGCCAATAGTACAGCAAGCAAGATATATTTCTGTAGGAATTTCATGTAGCAACAAAACTAGGGAAAATCATACGTAAGACGCTGTTAAATAGTGTTAACAGCATCTAATATTTTTATTACAATTGGTTGGGGTTTATCGCATTGGGATCATCCATATCCGTGATATTGATTGCTTCCACAGCAACAATCTCCGGAACGGCCTTTTTAATCGCTTGTTCTAAACCTGCTTTAAAAGTCATGATACTCATTGAACAATTTGCGCAAGTCCCCAACAATTTAAGCTTCACAACGTTGTCTGGCGTAATTTCTTCAATAGAAACGTTACCCCCATCAGTCTGTAAATAAGGTCTGATGGAATCCAATGCTTGCTCTACTCTTTCAAATAAGGTCATTTTAAATCCTGATAAAATATATTAAACGTAAATATAGTTATTATTTTAATTATTTGTGACATGCCCGATGCTAATTCAACATTCATTTGACTTAACAAAAAACCCTAATATTAGCCTCAAGACCTTCAATCTCAGCAAAATGAGGCACTTTAAGTTAAAGATTGTTAAAACCAGGTTCATCCAAGAATTACCTTATTGAAATCAAGTATTTTCGCGTATCATTAAATAATTGAAAATTAGTATTAATTCACGTATCTTTGTGGGATGTTTTTAAAGAATCATGTATTTAGCCTAATTGTCGGCTTGTTTCTTTTATTGGGCTTGGGTAGTTGTAAGAGTAAATTCGAAAAACTACGCGCAAGCAATAACGTACAAATGAAGTATCAAGAAGCTGTAAAGTACTACGAAAAAGAGAAGTACTCTAAAGCTTTGACCTTATTTCAAGATCTGTTGGCCAAATACCGTGGCACAGCTGATGCTGAAGATCTAAACTATTACACTGCTTTTGCTGCCTATCGTCTTAAAGATTATATCTCAGCAAGATTTCACTTTAAAAACTTTGCAGATAATTATCCAAACAGCCCTAGAGCTGAGGAATGTCGGTTTATGTCTGCATACTGTTATTATTTAGATTCTCCACGATCAAATTTAGATCAAGACAATACACGTAAGGCGATTGACCAACTTCAACTCTTTGTGAACCTGTACCCTGAGTCGGAACGAGCAAAAGAGGCTGGTGATTTGATCCAAAACCTTCGTGACAAATTAGAGAAGAAAGCTTTTGACAATGCCAAATTGTATTTCAATATGGGATTGCCAGATGATTACCGTGCAGCTGTGATCGCATTGGAAAATGTATTAAAAATATATCCAGACACCAAGCACGCAGAAGATATCGAATATCTATTGGTAAAATCACAATATCTTTTTGCCGATAACTCCTACCCTCACCGTCAAGAGGAAAGATTCAATCAGATGATTGATTATTACGACAGCTTTATGGAGCATTACCCTGAGAGCAAGTACAACAATGAGTTGAACGGCCTTCGCGGAAGTGCGGACAGAAAGATTGCCTCTGCCCTGAAGATCATGGCTAATGACGAAAAAATGAGGAAACAACGTGAAGAAGACTTAGGTATTGCAACACCAAATGGTGTTCCAATCGAGACCGAGAATAACAATCAACAATAATCTTTAGTACATCCATTTTTATTTATATATGAATCAGAATAAAAATACCGTTCCAAATTCAACAGTAACTCGCGATTTAAGAGAGTTAGACCAAACTACTGATAACCTTTACGAATCTATCGTTGTTATCAGCAAGCGTGCTAATCAAATCGCTGTAGATATGAAAGAGGAGTTAAACCAAAAATTGTCAGAGTTTGCTAGCAGCAATGATAATTTAGAGGAAGTGTTTGAAAACCGTGAGCAAATTGAAATCTCTAAGCACTACGAAAGATTGCCAAAACCAACTTTAGTAGCTATCGACGAGTTTTTACACGAGAAAGTATATTTCAGAAACCCATCTAAAGAACAAGAGTAAGCTATTTACCATGTCTTTAAGAGACAAACATATTGTAATTGGTATAAGCGGCAGCATCGCCGCTTATAAGATTGCAACATTGGTAAGATTACTGAGAAAAGCAGAAGCCTCCGTTCAGGTTATCATGACCCAGGAAGCTACTCAATTCATTACTCCACTTACTCTTTCTACCCTTTCCAATAACCCCGTTTTCGTTGAATATTACGACCAAAAAACAGGGGAATGGAATAACCATGTCCATATTGCCGAATCGGCAGACCTCATTTTAATTGCTCCAGCTACTGCAAATACTTTGGCAAAATGTGCCCAAGGTATCTGCGACAATCTTCTTCAAGCAGTCTATCTTTCTGCAAAAAGCAAGGTTTTCTTAGCTCCGGCAATGGATTTGGACATGTGGATACACCCATCTGTCAAAAACAACATCCATCTGCTCCAATCCTACGGAAATGTGATCATCCCTCCGGGAAAAGGAGATCTGGCCAGCGGACTGGTAGGTGAAGGTAGACTGGCAGAACCGGAAGAAATCTTCCAGTTTATCCAAGACTATTTCGAATCCGATAAACCGCTTTCTGGAAAGAAAGCCCTGGTTTCAGCAGGACCAACCTATGAAGCTATCGATCCAGTTCGTTTCATTGGCAATCATTCCAGCGGAAAGATGGGTTATGCCATTGCGAAGGAACTCAGCAGCCTTGGCGCTGAAGTGACCCTAGTCAGTGGTCCAACAGCTTTGAGCACGCCAGAGGGCGTAAAAAGGGTCAATATTCAGTCTGCAGCAGAGATGTTTGATGCATGCAGCAAATACTTTGATCAAGCCGACATCACGGTCATGAGCGCAGCCGTTGCGGACTATACCCCTACCGAAGTTGCCGATCAGAAAATCAAGAAAAAAGCCGAAGACTTCAGCATATCCCTTAAAAAAACAACGGATATCTTAGCTAGCCTTGGAGCAAAAAAGACAGAAAAGCAGACGCTGGTTGGATTTGCACTAGAGACAAACAATGAGTTGGAAAATGCAATTGGCAAGCTGAAGAGAAAAAACCTAGATTTTATAGTACTCAATTCCATGCAGGATAAGGGTGCCGGTTTTGCACACGACACCAATAAAATCACGGTCATCAATAAAAAAGAAGAGATACTTTCATTTGATCTAAAAAGCAAGGAGGAAGTGGCAAAGGATATTTGTGCTTTGATCTTAGCCCATCAAAATCTATAAGTTATAGATTTGCTATCCTAACTTCCCTTGGGTAGTAATTATTGATACGATTTCCCAAAACCTTTACCCAGCCTAAAGAAACCCCCTCATAATTAATCAAGCACCAGCCTTTTTTCACCCCATTGAACAATTCAATGTCCAACTGTTCCTTTCTTAGGAAATCCTGAGCATCTAATAAAGAGAGCTCCACTGAAGACAGATTTTTATCTCTAAAAACACTCAATGCCAGATCATGGGATGGAACAAGCTCCTTTCCTATCCACTTTCCTACCATTGTTCCTGCATTTTTGAGGTAAAGGACCTGTTGTAAAGCCTTTAAGCTGGCTTCCAAGTCTTTCGGAAAAATGTGGACATTTTCATTGTGCATTAATGTGGAAAAGTCCTTGTCATTTTCAATCCATCCAACTAGGCAGTCTTTAGGAACTGGAGATTTCTCCATTTTCATCTTCTTGGTCGAGAATGTAGGCTGGATATGCTTTACTTGCAGGATGCCAATGAAAAATCCTTCTCCCTTAGTTTTATGCGGATAAAAACGATAGCCAGTGGCCTTATGTTTTTCAGATTTGGTCAGTTCTATTCCCCAATCAGGATCAACCGGAACTTCTATGCTAGCAAGGTTATATTCTTCGATCAGCCAATCCAAAATATCTTCATTTTCCTCAGAAGAATAAGAACAGGTAGAATACAGTAAATAGCCATTGCTGCTCAAACAAGATACAACTTCAGATAAAATCCTTTGTTGCCTCTCCCTGCAGAGCTTTACATTCGCTTCTGACCATTCATCAATACTATCTTCATCTTTTCGAAACATGCCTGAACCCGAACAAGGGGCATCCACCAGCATTAGATCGAAGAACCCTGGCAACCTTCTGAAAGCTGAAGGATCGTTATTGGTCACCACAACATTTGGGAACCCCCAACGTATCAGGTTTTCCTGTAGGATGACGGATCTACTCTTTATGATTTCATTTGCTACCAATAAGCTATTGGGACTGATCTGATCATTGACCAAGGTAGATTTCCCTCCTGGTGCTGCACATAGATCTAAGGCCTTGATGTCCCTTTCCCGAAGTTTTAGTTCCTTCAAGATATGACTGACAAACATAGATGATGCTTCCTGCACATAATAACAGCCCGCATGAAATAAGGGGTCCAAGGTAAATTTTGGACGTTCATTCAGATAATACCCATTTTCACACCAGGGGATCCGGTCGGCAAGTTCAAAGTCTAATTCTGTGGGTTTTTTAGGATTTAAGCGTATGGAGGTGAGTTTTTCCCCGCTTTCATGTGCGGCTTTAAAGGCGTCTTCGTCAAAAAATGGATTTATACCTAATCTTTTTATTAAGGAATTCGGGAGAATATTACTCATATTATGCTAATAAATCTATGTAAATTTACAGGAATTATTTTTTTCCTTTAATATTTAGAATGAAAGAATTTAAAAAATATTATATCATACCTGCTACACCTGAGGAACTTTACAGAGCATTGACGACTGAAATAACCATCAGATTATGGACTGGCGACCTTGTAGAAATCGACCCAGTGCCCAATGGAGAATTCTCCATGTGGGATGGAGCCATTCAAGGAAAGTTCCTGGAATTGGAACCGTTCAGCAAAATTGTCCAGGAATGGTATTTCGGAGAGCAGGAAGAACCTTCCATCGTGACCCTGAAACTCCATGAACATAAAAAGGGTACTTCATTAGAAGTAAGGCAAAGCAACATTCCTGACGAGGCCTATGATGATATCGTCGATGGATGGGATGATCCCTATATTTCATCATTGATGGAATTTTATGACGAAGAAGAAGATTAAGACCCTTCAAAAAAATAAAAGCCATGTCCTTTGACATGGCTTTTATTTTGTTATTTATTAAGCTTTTATTTCTGTTTTTCTAAGAAAGATACCAGCGATGCAAACTCTTCCAAAGTCAATGAATTTGCCAAACCGGCCGGCATCATAGAATTCGGCATTTCTTTTCTACTTGCCACATTGCTTTTGTTGATGGTATTCACATTCCCGGCAATATCTCTCAGTACAAGCTTGCTTGCAGTCTCCTGGGTCACAAAACCCATGAAATTCTTCTTGTCCTTAGTCGTTACCAAGACAGTGGAGAATCCTTGGGAAATTGATGCATTAGGTCTCAAGATCGATTCGGCAATCTGCTCACGGTTCATGATACCACCGATCTGTCCCATAAATGGTCCCTTCATAGCCTCGCCTTTATTGACACTGTGACAAGCATGGCAACCTTGTTTGTTAAACAAAGCTTTACCTTTCGTAGGATCTCCCTTTACTTTACGTAGTGCTATCATTACCTCTTCGATAGAAGTTTTACCTACCTGTCCTTTTTGGTTCTTGATTTTCTCTAGGTCAACTTTCTTCTCTGTAGGCTGTTTTTCAGCAATTGCCTTAGGTTCTACAATATCAAATGCAGCAATCTCCATCCTGAATTTTTCATTTAGGTCAGCAAAATACTGTTTTTTGGAACTACTGCTTTTTGCTCCCTCAGCAACCAGGAATTTTTCGATAACCGGTGATGATGCCCAATCAACGGCTTTATAATATGGACCATGCGAATCCGGACGGGTTCCCCACCACCAAGAAGCATCATAATCCGCTTCTTTTTTATACAACCTGGCAAGGGTAACCAGGATTTTATCCTTTAATTTTTGATCCTTTGTTTTTCCATATGCAGCGATCAATCCTTCTACGGCTCTTGGATCATGCATATAGCGCAATGCCCATAATGCCAGATCAGGACTCTCTGTGCTCAAAAATCCTACGGCAGGATTTACGGCATTCAAGCGAACCAATGCTTTTACGGCCAAATGAGGGAGAATAATTGCTGAGTTAGGAACATCATGAGGACCTTCCTTTCCTTTTGCAGGAGCAATGAACGATGCTGGTACAGCCACTTGTAGCAATGAATTGGCCACTTCTGGTCGACCCAATCTACCTAATGAAACAGCAGAAACGGCCTGAACCCTAACCGATGGATCTTTCAACCCTTCAACAAAAGGATCTGTAGGCACTTGGTCCACTGTAGACAAACGGTCTGTCAAGGCACGGTATGCAAATTCCCTAACGGTTGCTTCCTTAGCAAGGTCTAGCAAAGCTGTAACGCCTTTTCCTTTAGCTACCTGTGCATAAGTATAAATACCAGCCACTCGGCTGCTCAATGGCAAATTCTTGTCTTGAGCAGTCTCCAATGCTGCAGTAGCAGCTTCATCAGATGCTCTTGCTACCAATTCTTGGGAAGCATATAACCTAATCGTAGAACTTCCAGACTTCAACAGTTCCTTCAATTCAGCTACAGAAGCATTCTTGATTTCTGGAAAGGCTTTGTAAGTCCAACCTTGAGGTACAACACGAACGATATAACCTTTATCAGGATTACCTGAATAGCCCGCACCATCCCATGCAGATAGGTATAATCTACCTGAACCATCTACATCCACATCCGTAATCTGTGGCAACTTGATGAATTCTTCTTCTTTCTGTTTGAAGCTAGGGCCATCCGGAGTCACATGATGCATATAAAGGAAGTTCCTTCCCCAATCTGCCATCATTGGCACCTTATTATATTTTTCTGGCCAAGTATCCTCATCCATGTATAAGGATCCTGTTCCTGAACCACCACCCAACATGGCCAATGCCGGAATGATCTCTTCTGTAAAGTTTTGGAACAATAAAGGATAACCATATTCACCAGATTGGATCTGATGGGAAAAACGGATATCCCAGCCCCCACCATCATTGGTATTATCCCTGGTGAAGATATTCATAAATGGATCGATTGCAACATCATAAATATTGCGCAGGCCATGTGTATATAGTTCCATTTCGGTACCATCAGGACGGACCCTCAAAACACCACCGCCTAGATTGGTCAATTTCTTGCCATCTGCACCCGTAGCATTATGGAACCCAAAATCTCCAACTGCGATATAGATCCAGCCATCGATTCCCATTCTAATCCCATTTGTTGCATGGTCCGTACCACGTTCTTGAATATACTTGGCATTACTTAAGCCATTGATCAATACCTTAGGGTCTCCATCTGCAACACCATCTTTATCCTTGTCTTCAAATACCACAAGGTCCATACCTGTTGCAATCCCTGATTTGGAATCAAATGTCGTGTGCAGGACAAATACTTGATCGCCTAGGACAAAGATTCCCCTTGGGTTATCCACGCGGGCGAAATCTGTATGCTTATCCATGCTGCCGTTATTATCCGAATCCACAAATCGACGGATAAAGCCTTTGCCCATATCCTTACCCAGAGATCCGATCATATCCACACCTACATAGACTTCTCCAGTAGGGGCAACTGCTAGGCAGGCAGGCGAAGGTGTAAGATCTGGACCGGTAAATTCGGTCATGATCAGATCGGATGGAGCACCAGACATGGTTTTTAAAGTATCCTGTCCCATTCGGATACCGTACTGATTAGTGAAATTGTTTTTAGTTTGAGATAGTTCTGAGTTCTCATTAAAATTGGGGAACCCCAACATTAATGGAAGGAGAAAAAATAAATTAAATGTTCTTTTCATTCTCGATGATAAATATAGATTGATTGGAATAGCGAATAACCGGTTTGGTTCCCAATCCCGGAAAACAAGATCCCATTAATACGCTGGTTTAAGTAAGATTTTAATAAAGTTAACTGGCACTAGAGCTTAAATAAGCTTTTTTCTATTTCACAATTCACATTTGGTTAAAATTATACTAGAATAAAAATGCGAATAATATTTCAAATGAACTAATTCGATTTTAACTATCTGTTGCTTGATATTGTTTGGAAAAGGGTGGGATGGAAAGGATGGGTTGGGTTTGAACCAGGATTAAATGGATGAGAGGATGGGCCAAGATCATCGGGAAGAACCAGGATTAATGGGATGGGAGGATATTCCAGGAGCAGGATGGACAATATGGCGACGGAACGGATCCGCGTCCCTACCGGCATACCTTATTACCAATTGCCCCTAAAAACAGAAAGCCCGCTGTCTGCTGACAGCGGGCTCCCGTATAAAATTAGGCACCGACCTACTCTCCCACCTGTTACGGCAATACCATCGGCTCTGGCGGGCTTAACTTCTCTGTTCGGAATGGGAAGAGGTGGACACCGCCGATATAGGCACCTGAATACCTTTTTGTACATGCCCCTCATCTAGGGGACGGTACATTGACATGTTATTGGAAGAAAAGATCAGAAAAAGAGAGAGGACAACAGGTCTATCCGCATTGGAAAGCTTCGGGCTATTAGTACCACTCGGCTTTGGTCTCTCAACCTTTACACCTGTGGCCTATCGACGTCGTAATCTCCGACGACCCTTGTGAGGAAGTCTCATCTCGTGGCTAGTTTCGCACTTAGATGCTTTCAGCGCTTATCTATCCCGGACGTAGCTACCCTGCCGTACACCTGGCGGCATAACAGGTTCACCAGCGGTCCGTCCAACCCGGTCCTCTCGTACTAAGGTCAGATCCACTCAAACTTCCAGCGCCCACAACAGATAGGGACCGAACTGTCTCGCGACGTTCTGAACCCAGCTCGCGTGCCACTTTAATGGGCGAACAGCCCAACCCTTGGGACCTTCTCCAGCCCCAGGATGTGACGAGCCGACATCGAGGTGCCAAACCTCCCCGTCGATATGAGCTCTTGGGGGAGATCAGCCTGTTATCCCCAGAGTACCTTTTATCCTTTGAGCGATGGCCCTTCCATACAGAACCACCGGATCACTATGTCCGTCTTTCGACCCTGGTCGACTTGTAGGTCTCACAGTCAAGCAAGCTTATGCCATTGCACTCCACGTACGGTTACCAAGCGTACTGAGCTTACCTTTGAAAGCCTCCGTTACCTTTTTGGAGGCGACCACCCCAGTCAAACTACCCACCAAACAATGTCTCCCGATTTATCGGGATTAGAAACCGAATACAGAAAGGGCGGTATTTCAAGGGCGTATCCGCGATTCCTGGCGAAACCGCTTCGACTACTCCCGCCTATCCTACACATCCTGTACCCAATTTCAATGTTAAGCTATAGTGAAGGTTCATGGGGTCTTTCCGTCCCGTTGCGGGTAACCGGCGTCTTCACCGATACCACAATTTCACCGAGCTCATGGCTGAGACAGCGCCCAGATCGTTACACCATTCGTGCAGGTCGGAACTTACCCGACAAGGAATTTCGCTACCTTAGGACCGTTATAGTTACGGCCGCCGTTTACTGGGGCTTCGATTCAATGCTTCTCCTTGCGGATGACATCCCCTCTTAACCTTCCAGCACCGGGCAGGTGTCAGGCCTTATACCTCATCTTTCGATTTCGCAAAGCCATATGTTTTTGCTAAACAGTCGCCTGGGCCTTTTCACTGCGGCTTCTCCATCGCTGGAGGAAGCGCCCCTTCTCCCGAAGTTACAGGGCCATTTTGCCGAGTTCCTTAGCCATGATTCACTCGAGCACCTTAGGATCCTCTCCTCGACCACCTGTGTCGGTTTGCGGTACGGGTCTTGATGACCTGGAGCTTAGCGGGTTTTCTTGGAAGTCTGCTTACCTGCGCTATCAGCGCCCCCGAGGGTTTGCTGTACTATCGGGCTTCGGCTGTACCGGCGGATTTGCCTACCGGTCCAATACCTTTGCCCTTCAACGAACTATTCCGTCAGTTCGCGGCAGTGTCACTACTCCGTCACCACATCGCAGTCATCAACAGTACGGGAATATTAACCCGTTGGCCATCGGCTGCCTCCCTTCGGATGCGCCTTAGGTCCCGACTGACCCTGATCCGATTAGCGTTGATCAGGAAACCTTGGTCTTTCGGTGGGCGGGTTTCTCACCCGCCTTATCGTTACTTATGCCTACATTTGCTTTTCCATCAGGTCCACCACAGGTCGCCCTGCGGATTCGCCCCCGATGGAATGCTCCCCTACCAGTGCAATAAATTGCAATCCATAGCTTCGGTACCGTTCTTGATGCCCGTTTATTATCCACGCCCGGCCGCTCGACTAGTGAGCTGTTACGCACTCTTTAAATGAATGGCTGCTTCCAAGCCAACATCCTAGCTGTCTGGGCAACCGGACCTCGTTAGTTCAACTTAGAACGGATTTGGGGACCTTAGCTGATGGTCTGGGTTCTTTCCCTCTCGGCCTTGGACCTTAGCACCCAAAGCCTCACTGCCGGCCATATCTAGCAGCATTCGGAGTTCGTCTGGATTTGGTAGGATTTGACTCCCCCGCACCCAATCGGTAGCTCTACCTCTGCTAGACTCCATGCCGACGCTGTTCCTAAAAACATTTCGGGGAGTACGAGCTATTTCCCAGTTTGATTGGCCTTTCACCCCTACCCTCAGGTCATCCGGAAACTTTTCAACGTTTATCGGTTCGGTCCTCCAGTACGTGTTACCGCACCTTCAACCTGCCCAAGGGTAGATCACAAGGTTTCGCGTCTACCTCGTCCGACTGTGCGCCCTGTTCAGACTCGCTTTCGCTTCGGCTCCTGGCCTTAAGCCATTAACCTTGCCGGACAAGAGTAACTCGTAGGCTCATTATGCAAAAGGCACGCCGTCACGGAATCGCTCCGCTCCGACCGCTTGTAAGCACACGGTTTCAGGTTCTTTTCACTCCCCTGTTCGGGGTTCTTTTCACCTTTCCCTCACGGTACTGGTCCACTATCGGTCTCTCAGGAGTATTTAGCCTTGCCAGATGGTGCTGGCGGATTCCCACAGGATTTCTCCGGTCCCGCGGTACTCAGGATACCACTATGCCTGTATTCTTTGCCTGTACGGGGCTCTCACCCTTATCGCGCAGTTTCCCACCTGCTTCCAGTTCATAGCACAGTACAATATCGTGGTCCTACAACCCCGGCCATGCCGTGACATGACCGGTTTGGGCTCTTTCCCGTTCGCTCGCCACTACTTGGGAAATCATTGTTATTTTCTCCTCCTACGCCTACTTAGATGTTTCAGTTCAGCGCGTTCGCCTCAATTGATGGCATGTCTTCAACATGCCGGGTTGCCCCATTCGGAAATCCACGGATCGATTCGCATTTGCCGATCCCCGTGGCTTATCGCAGCTTATCACGTCCTTCATCGCCTCTGAGAGCCTAGGCATCCCCCGTGTGCCCTTGTTTACTTTCTTCACGCTACCACCCCTTTTGCTAAGTGGTAGGTTGCTTTTGGTCCCATGCTTGCGCATGGAGCCTCTGTTGTCTTCTCTTGTTAATCTCTTTTCTTCCAATATGTCAAAGAACTCTTTATCCGAGCAGTTAGTATTAAGTACTTAGTATCTAGACCGTGACGGCCGTACATTTCCTTTACACTGCGCTCAGAAACGTGGAGAATAACGGATTCGAACCGTTGACCCCCTGCGTGCAAGGCAGGTGCTCTAGCCAGCTGAGCTAATCCCCCGTGTGATGGTAGTCCCGAGCAGATTTGAACTGCTGACCCCTACATTATCAGTGTAGTGCTCTAACCAACTGAGCTACGGGACTAGCTTATCTCTCTCATCTCTCGGTGTCACCGTTTGTCGGAAGCTTTTTGCAGATCGTCACTATCTAGGTTCTAGATACTAAATACTCACTACTAAATACTCCCCACAGGGTGGGCACTTTCTTCTGAATGTCTTTTTTTCTGTATAGATCATGTATGTGGCGCAGCTCCCCCGGAGCGGGCTCTAGAAAGGAGGTATTCCAGCCGCACCTTCCGGTACGGCTACCTTGTTACGACTTAGCCCCAATTACCGGTTTTACCCTAACACGCTCCTTGCGGTTACATGCTTTAGGTACCCCCAGCTTTCATGGCTTGACGGGCGGTGTGTACAAGGCCCGGGAACGTATTCACCGCGTCATTGCTGATACGCGATTACTAGCGAATCCAACTTCACGGGGTCGAGTTGCAGACCCCGATCCGAACTGTGAATGGCTTTTCGAGATTGGCATCACATTGCTGTGTAGCTGCCCGCTGTACCATCCATTGTAGCACGTGTGTAGCCCCGGACGTAAGGGCCATGATGACTTGACGTCGTCCCCGCCTTCCTCTCTGCTTGCGCAGGCAGTCTGTTTAGAGTCCCCACCTTGACGTGCTGGCAACTAAACATAGGGGTTGCGCTCGTTGCGGGACTTAACCCAACACCTCACGGCACGAGCTGACGACAGCCATGCAGCACCTAGTTTCCTGTCCCGAGGGACGGATGCGTCTCTGCATCCTTCAGTAACTTTCAAGCCCGGGTAAGGTTCCTCGCGTATCATCGAATTAAACCACATGCTCCTCCGCTTGTGCGGGCCCCCGTCAATTCCTTTGAGTTTCACCCTTGCGGGCGTACTCCCCAGGTGGATGACTTAACGCTTTCGCTTGGACGCTTACGGTATATCGCAAACATCGAGTCATCATCGTTTAGGGCGTGGACTACCAGGGTATCTAATCCTGTTCGATCCCCACGCTTTCGTGCATCAGCGTCAATAACGGCTTAGACAGCTGCCTTCGCAATCGGTGTTCTGAGACATATCTATGCATTTCACCGCTACTTGTCTCATTCCGCCGTCTTCAACCGCATTCAAGCACTTCAGTATCAAGGGCACTGCGACAGTTGAGCTGCCGTCTTTCACCCCTGACTTAAAGTGCCGCCTACGCACCCTTTAAACCCAATAAATCCGGATAACGCTCGGATCCTCCGTATTACCGCGGCTGCTGGCACGGAGTTAGCCGATCCTTATTCTTTAGGTACATTCAGCCCACTACACGTAGTGGGGTTTATTCCCTAACAAAAGCAGTTTACAACCCATAGGGCAGTCGTCCTGCACGCGGCATGGCTGGTTCAGGGTTGCCCCCATTGACCAATATTCCTTACTGCTGCCTCCCGTAGGAGTCTGGTCCGTGTCTCAGTACCAGTGTGGGGGATTCTCCTCTCAGAGCCCCTAGACATCGTCGCCTTGGTGGGCCGTTACCCCACCAACTAGCTAATGTCACGCGAGCCCATCCATATCCTATGAATATTTAACTGCCTCCCGATGCCGGGTTGCAGTGTCATGCGGTGTTAATCCGGATTTCTCCGGGCTATCCCCCTGATATGGGCAGGTTGCTCACGCGTTACGCACCCGTGCGCCACTCTCACCATCGGTAGCAAGCTACCGATGGATCCCGTCCGACTTGCATGTATTAGGCCTGCCGCTAGCGTTCATCCTGAGCCAGGATCAAACTCTCCATTGTAAAATGAAGTGTAAGACCAAGACTATTTATAAAATAGAATTGTTGTCTTGTTAAATGTTTTCCTCCCGCTCCGGGATACCTGAATAAATTGATTTCTTAAATCTTTTCTTGTTCAGCTACCGTACTCTCGTACGGGTCGCTGCGCTACATGATCATTTAAAGAACTTATCGCGCCTGGGCATCTCGCTTCGGCTTTTTTATGTTGTTTCCCTTCCGCATCGGAAGGTCGCAATCTGTCATTTCTTTCGCTCCGGACATCGCGTCCCTCGCTGTTTCCCTTGGTTGGGACTGCAAAGGTAGGAACCTTTTTCGAAACCGCAAAATCTTTTTTAAAATAATTTTCGCGGCCCTTTTTTCGGTGGTCGGCATGGCCTGCAATCGTGCAGCTCTGCTTCCCTTTTCCTTCCCGTGTTTCTGTGGCCGTGGGGCCGTCCCTCCCTTGCGGAGTGGTGCAAAGATAGGGACAAAATACGTTCACTTCCAAGGGGGAGGCCAAAGTATTTTTACCGCCGCCAGCTAACTCGCTGTAGCATTGCCAGATAATTTTTCGAAAAGACGGGGAAATACCGCCAAAAGGGGGCAACCGGGAGGCTTCCCGGGCCATTCCATGGTCTTGGCCCATCCTCCCATCCCCTTGATCCCGGTCCAACACCCTCCCCTTTCCACCTGACCTCATTCGACCCACATTCCGAAAATTCGCAAAGCAAGCGACCAAATCCCCTGTGCGCCCTCGGGTACGCTCCGGCCGGTTTACCTGTTCTCTCCGGACCATTCCCGAACATGCCCCGAACGAGTCCCGAAGGAAACCTCCAAAAAAACACCTCAAATCAATCCATGATATAGGTACGGAGTACAGGTTTATTTGGCCTTCCTCTTTTTCGAGACTTTGGCCAGGGGATTATAATCTAGGCAGGTATTCAGCCAGAACTCAAAATCTTCTTTGTTTTTATAGCCTTCTGGATCAACGTAACAATAACCATCGAGCAGCTTACCGCGCATGACCATCGGCTGCACGCCACGTCTTTTGTTATACTCTTCTGTTTTTTGGGGGTCGAAACGGCACATCAATTGGTCATCACCCACATTGATGCACATTTTGCCATCGACTAAAAAAGCAATTCCACCGAACATTGCCTTCTCTTCAACTTCTAATGAGGTGTGTTCAGCAAGATATGCCCGGACCGAGTCAGCTAATCTTTCATCGTATGCCATATATATTATATAAGGGTAAAGCTGTCATGCAAAGAACCAATTCATCCTTCCTTAGCATTTCAGCAGGTATTTAGCATTACTTTTATTATCATTCATTGCCTCGAAAGCCTGAACGGCAGCTTGAAGGGAATATTCCTCAATACCCTTTACCTTGATAATACCTTTACTGACCTGTTCCAGTATCCTTTCAAGTTCCTTTGGATTAGGTCCTGAATTCAGCATGTGCGCATGGACCTGATATTCCTTAACCAAGGCGGCATCTGGTTCCTGAACTAGGCTAACGATCGTTGCATTCTTCTTTAATAAGGGAATCAATTTCTCCTGATCTTTCCCGCCAACCATATCGAGGACCAGATCAAAGGCAGGTAGGTCATTAAGGTAACCTTCATCCTTATAATCCAGGTAATGATCAGCGCCCAGGTCGAGTACATCAAACTTATACCGGGAAGAGCCGACCGCATAGACGGTTGCGTTTTTCTGTTTGGCAAACTGTACGGCGAAGGAGCCGACATTTCCAGAAGCACCTACGATCAGTACTTTTTGATCCGCAACTAATTTGCCGGCATCGAACAACCCATGCCAAGCGGCGAGAGCCGAAACGGGACAGGCAGCTGCCAAGGACATCGACATTCCAGTAGGCACAATACATATCTCGTCGGCCTTGACCACAAACTCCTCGGCAAATGCTCCGCCATATTTCTTAGGATTACCACAGACCAAGTCGCCCTTCTCCCATCCATTGAGGTCATCAGCCAGATCCACAACCTCTCCGGCGAACTCCGCGCCGGGGATAAAGGGAAATTTTAGCTGCGGCATGGGGATGGTTTTGTCAAGGACTTTGAGGTCGAAAGGAATTACCCCAGCAAAGCTTACTTTAATTTTCAGGGTGCCCGATTTTAATTCCGGAGCAGCTACATCGCTGTACTCCCCTTTGGATAAGCTTCCGAATTCATTATATACTATAGCTTTCATATCATTAAATAAGATAAAAGGATGGCGACTATTGTTTTCAATTTAACATTTTTGATTTAAAAAACCAGATGAAAACGAATTTTAAAGGCTAGCTATCAATTAATTATGATATTTAAATGTTAAATATTTCTTAAAATATTTGGATTATACGAAACGCTTCGTACATTTGAATACGAAAACATTCGTAGATACTAACAATCATCGTATGAAACCAACAGAAAGCGAAATGGAAATATTGCAAGTCCTTTGGAACAAGGGGCAAAGCAGTGTAAGGGACGTATTTGAAACCTTGGACAAAAAAGATGTGGGCTATACAACAATCCTGAAATTGATGCAGATCATGCACGACAAAGGGATGGTGACTCGAGACACCAGTTCAAAGACCCATCTATACAAAGCGAAATTGGTGAAGGAGGAAATCCAGGAAAAGATGTTGGACAGGATGATCGATTCGGTTTACAATGGATCGACTGCAAGACTTGTCATGCAGGCACTGGGAAATGAAAGGGCCAGCAAAGAAGAGCTTGACGAAATCAAAGCATTTTTAAAGAAACTTGAACAAAACTAGCCATGGAAAATCTAACACTCAATATAGGCAATGCATTAGGCTGGAGCATTCTGCATTCTATATGGCAAGCAGCAATTTGGTATATTATATATAGTATATATACACTTTCAAAATCAAACATCAGTGCCAAAGCGAAACATAACGCAGCATTAGGCACTCAGGTATCTATATTTATCAGCTTTATTGCGACTTTTATCTACTTCTTCCAAAACAGCAGTCAATTCATCGACCTAAGGACCTTAAATCCGGAAGACCTGAAAAACATTTTGGCCAACATACAACAGGATGGCTTTAGATTAGAAAGTCTATTACCTTATGTCGTGGCTGGATACATTTTTGGATTCATTGTTCAATTAATTTTGCTGACCAATAGCTTGATCCAATTGAAGAGGTTAAAATATAAAGGTCTGGACTCCATTCCGGAATCATGGACTAACCTATATTACCAAGCAAAAAAGAAACTTGATATCAGACAGTCCGTTGGAATCTATCTTTCCAATAAGATCAGCGTACCGATAACCTTGGGTCATCTGAGACCGTTTATCCTTTTCCCCATTGCTTATGCCAATAAAATGGAGCTGGCACAGGTGGAAGCTATCCTATTGCACGAACTGGCCCATGTAAAACGACAGGATTATCTGTTCAACCTATTGAAGGTCGGTATTGAAACGGTCATGTTCTTCAATCCATTTATCTGGGCCCTATCCAAAGTACTGGAAAGAGAAAGGGAACATGCATGTGATGACATGGTCGTAGAACATGTATCCACCCCTATTTCCTATGCCCAGGCATTGGTTGAGTTGGAAGAGTTGCGCATGAGCATGAATCCAAGTTTAACCTTGGCAGCTACCGGGAACAAAAATCATTTATTGATCCGAATTAAAAGAATCACCAAAATGGAAACTAATTATAAAAACGTAAGGCCGCAATTATTGGCTGTATTGCTTAGCGGTTTAGCTATACTAACCTTAGCGTTGGTTATCCCAACGAATGAGGCAAAGGCAGAGGAAATAAAGGATGATTGGAGTTGGACCGATCAATCGACTGATGTGATCATCGATACGGTAAAACCGCTAAGCCCGCAACCGGCACAGAAACCAGTTGTACCAGCCAAGGTAAAATCGGAGTTGGTCTATCAAGGGAACGTGATCCGGGACACCAATGAACTGCCTTTAGATGTCCGCAATACCATCAGGTCTGTACAGGAACAGGGCAAAAAGATCCAAGAATATTACAGTTCACCGGAATGGAAAGCCCAGGTAAAAAATATTGAAGAGCAAAGTAAAAAGGTAAGTGCCTATTTTGAAAGCCCAGAGTGGAAACAGCAGATGGCTAAAATTGAAAAGGAATCTGCCAAGGTAAAGGAACATTTCAATTCCCCAGAATGGAAGAGACAGATGGCCAATATCGAAAAGGAATCCAGCAAAGTGAATGAATATTTCAATTCTCCGGAGTGGAAAAAACAGATGGAAAGCATTCAAAAAGAGTCTGCCAATGTTTCGAAATACTTTGAAAGTGAGGATTGGAAGAGACAGATGGCCAACATAGAAAAGGAATCTGCCAAGTTGAAAGACCATTTCAATTCAGCTGAATGGAAAGGACAGATTCAAAAATTACAGGAGGACGGCAAAAAGATCCAAGAGTATTTCAACAGCCATGAATGGAAAGAAAAAACCAAACAGTGGAAAGAGCTGCAGGATTCAGAAGAATTCAAAGAGATCAACAAAAAATACCAGAAAGAACTCGAGGAGTTGAAAGCTAAAAAAGGACTTTCCAAAATTTAATATAGAAATCATTGTTTCGTTGTTTAGTTTAATAGGCCTCGCTCGAGGCCTTTTTTTATTTAATTTAGAGAATTTCATATTTTATGTATTATTGCAGACGGATGTAAACGGAATGGAATGGAATTGATTTATTACATTGATTTATTGGGGACCATGGTATTTGCCATTTCAGGTGCAATGGCCGCAAACCGATATGGGATCGATATTTTTGGTGCCACCTTTATGGGCTTTGTTACAGCAATTGGGGGCGGTTCGTTGCGCGATGTCTTCCTGAATATCCGGCCAGTCTGGGTAGAAGATGGAAATTATCTCATTGCCATCTTTGTAGGGGTCTTTATTTCCATTCTGTTCAACAAACATCTGGACAGTTTTGCCCGCACTTTGTTCCTATTTGACGCTTTAGGGATCGGTTTCTTTACGGTGGTAGGGGTTGAAAAATCTTTGGCCTATGAGAGCAGTGCGATGGCAGCGGTGATGCTGGGGATGTTTTCAGCCTGTATGGGCGGAGTGATCCGTGACGTGCTGATGAATGTCACCCCGCTGATATTGAGGAAGGAGATATATGCTTCGGCCTGCTTGGCGGGCGCCATAACCTATGTGCTGCTCACCTTTGTCCCGCTACACCAAAATTTGAACGCCTTTATCAGCGCAACGGTCGTGTTCGGCATCCGTTTCCTTTCGGTTCGTTACAATCTATCCTTACCAACGGTTCGGCCCATAAATTAATTTGTTAAGAAAAGCTATATTTTTAGTCCATTTATATTAAATCATTATTTATTCCGTTTAATTCAAATACCGAATAAATAATCATTCATGAACATAAAGAAACCATTGCTAGTTATCTTTTTGGGTTTAGGTCTATTGACTTCTTGCACAAAAGACGAAGGCTTTACGCCGGAACCTGATCAAGATTTTAGACAGGAGATGCGAAATTTTGTGATGGGGCTGAGTAAATATGCGAAACAATCGAGGCCTGAATTTTTGATCATACCGCAGAATGGAATTGAATTGGTCTCCCAAAGCGGAGAGCCTACTGGACCTGCGGCCAATGATTACCTTGCGGCGATTGACGGCAATGGACAAGAAGATCTATTCTTTGGTTATGACCAAGATGACCGGGCAACTGATCCGGCGGAAACCAATAGGCTGATCAAATATTTAAATATCTCAAAACAAGCTGGCAACAGCATTTTGGTCAGCGATTATTGCTCTACAGCTAAAAACATCAGCAATTCCTATTCTTGGAACCGGGAAAATGGCTTTATTTCCTTTGCGGCAACAGAACGGGAATTAAATATTATCCCAAAAATCGCTGTACAGGAGGAGAACAAACTGAACATCAAAAATCTTTCAGAAGCCAAAAACTTCCTCTATCTCATCAATCCGAATGGTTTTACTTCCAAGCAAGCGTTTATTCAGGCCGTAACGGCAACCAACTATGATGTACTGATCATGGATCTGTACTTTACGGATGGACAGAAATTCAATAATCAGGAAATTGCAGAGCTCAGGGAAAAGGCAAACGGCGGGAGTCGCTTATTGATCTCCTATATGTCCATTGGGGAAGCAGAAGATTACCGACCTTATTGGAATGCCTCTTGGCAAAAGAACCGGCCAAGTTGGATCGTTGCAGAAAACCCGGACTGGAAGGGGAATTTTAAGGTGAAATATTGGGATAAGGAATGGCAGTCCATCATCTATGGAAATGATAAGAGCTATCTGAGAAATATATTGGATGCTGGATTTGATGGGGCATACCTGGATATCATCGATGCCTTTCACTATTTTGAGGACCTGCAATAACCTATTAAAAGAAAAGCCAGATCTGGATCTGGCTTTTCTTTTATCTTTTCTTTTTCATTTGCGGAAAGGACATTTTGTAAGAAACTCTTATCTGTCCTTTTGAAATAGAATCTAATTTACCCTTTAACATGGCTTTTTTCAAAGGCCCCAGTTTGTCGATAAATAGTTTTCCTTCGATATGATCATATTCATGCTGAACAACACGGGCAGCCAAACCAGTCAACTCCTCTTCCTGTTCTTCAAAGTTTTCATCTAAATAATTGATGACAACGTCTTTCTTTCTCAATACTTCCTCATTGATATGCGGAATACTTAAACATCCTTCAGAGAATGGCCATTTCTCACCACTTTCTTCCACCAGGATGGGGTTGATGAAAACACGTTTAAAATCCTTTGCCGTTGGGTCACCCGGTCCGTCTTCATCATCTTCGCCAAAAGGAGTGGCATCAATGACAAACAATCGGATGGGCAAACCAATTTGCGGAGCTGCAAGGCCTACACCATTTGCTGCATACATGGTTTCAAACATATTATCTATCAATTGTTTTAATTCTGGATAATCCTCATCGATCTCTTCCGTTCTCTGACGCAAAACCGGATCTCCATATGCTACTATTGGTAATTTCATCTGTTATTGTTTACGGTACAAAGGTATTAATAATTTAGCACAGCTAGCATATTGAATGATTTGCCTTATTTTTGCAAGATGGAAAATCCAGCTACCAACAAGCTACTAGGCTATATTCAACAGGAGTTAGATCCTGATGCACATCAGGAAGAGCTGGAACATTATTCGAAACTCATCTGCCCTTCCCTATCCTTTGACATTTATGTCTACAAAAAGTTTATGGAAATACCGAGCACTTCGATGAAGAAATATATCCTGATTTCATTGGGACAGTTGGAGCAGGAGGATTCCAAAATACAGCACAGACTGAAAGTACTGGCCGGAAAGGCCAAAAAGCTACACGCACGGTCGACCGTGGTTGCGCGATTGGACAAAAACCAAAGTATGTCCTTTCTGGAGGAGCATCATTTGCAGGTGCCCTTGCCGGGCAAATATAGATACGGTCTTTTCTACGAAGGTGAGTTGGTTTCCATAGCGGTCTTTAGCGGCGGACGCCGGATGAAGGACAAACCAGAAGATTATCGTTCGTTTGAACTGTTACGTTTTTGCCATAAATCTGACCAGCTCATTATCGGGGGGCTCTCCAAATTGATCCAAGCCTTTATCAAGGATTTCCATCCAGGCGATATTATGACCTATGTGGACAAGGATTGGTCCCAGGACTCATCGCTCAAGACCATTGGATTCCAGGAAATGGGATCCCGAGAAGGTGCGAGATTTTGGATTGCCGAGCAGCAGCAGCATCTGATAGAAAGTGAGGAGCAGTTGTTGGAAATGGCTGAGAACCATCCCAATGGTTATCTATCCCAGAATTCAGGAAGCATTAAATTAGTATTGGCTGTTTAAAAACAGCTTTATTTTATTATATTTATTGCTTAATCAATCGAAATTTATTCCTTATGAAACGAAAACTTCGCATGGGCATGGTCGGTGGTGGAAACGATGCCTTTATAGGAGCTGTACACCGAATTGCTGCCTTTATGGATGGCAAAATAGAATTAGTATGTGGTACATTCAGTATAAATAGAGAGATTTCTTTACAATCGGGCGAGGACTTATTTGTTCCTGAAGAAAGAGTCTATTTGACGTACCAAGAAATGATCGAGAAGGAATCACAGCTTCCAGAAGGAGAGCGCATGGACTTCGTGACGATCGTAACACCGAACTTTTTGCACTTTGAACCAGCAAAGCTTGCTTTGGAAAATGGTTTTGATGTTGTAGTTGAAAAACCTATGACCTTAAACCTAGAAGAAGCATTGGAATTGCAGGCGATTGTGGAACGTACAGGCCGTACACTATGTTTGACGCATACTTATTCTGGCTACCCAATGGTAAAACAGGCTAAGGCTATGGTTAAAGATGGTCACTTTGGCAAGATCCGCAAAGTATTGGTTGAATACCCTCAAGGCTGGTTAAGCCGTTTGACGGAGCGCGAAGGAAATGCTGGCGCAGCATGGCGTACAGACCCGAAACGTTCTGGAAAATCTTTGGCCATGGGTGATATCGGTACACACGTAGCCCACTTGGCTGAATATGTGACTGGACTTAGGATCACGGAGGTTTGTGCTGATTTGACTTCATTTGTCGAAGGCCGCCAATTGGATGATGACGGTTCAGTATTGTTGCACTTCACCGAAGGTGCTAAAGGGGTGTTGACGGCTTCGCAGATCTGCGCTGGAGAGGAAAATGCAGTAAGAATGCGAATTTATGGCGAAAAAGGTGGTTTTGAATGGGCAAATGAAGACCCTAACAACCTGATCGTGAAAATGTTGGATCAGCCGAGACAGTATTACCGTACTGGAAATGCCTATGCAGCACCATTTACCTTGAGTTCATTTGCAACTCATAACACTAGAATTCCAGCGGGTCACCCTGAGGGATTATTGGAATCGTTTGCCAATATCTACCGTAATTTTGCCGCAACTGTAGCGGCTAAAAAGGACGGTAAAACCCCTACTCCGGAGCAATTGGATTTCCCGAATGTAAACGATGGAGTTCGCGGTATGGCATTTATTGATACCGTTGTAGCTAGCAACGCAAGTAATGAAAAATGGACCAAGTTCGTGATATAACCCATATTCAAGAACTTATTGAATCTATACATCAGGCGGAAGAGTTTCTTTCGCCTGATTTTCTTTTGATCATTTTAGGGCCTACGGCCTCCGGAAAGACCAAATTGGCAGTCAAACTAGCCCAAGCCATGAACGGAGAGATCATTTCTGCCGATTCCAGGCAAGTTTACAGGCAGTTGGACATCGGTACGGGAAAGGACCTGATCGAATACCAAGATATCCCCTACCATCTTATCGATATTGTTGATCCACATGAGCATTATAATGTGGATTTGTTCAGGGAGGCCTTTCAACAAGCATTTGTAGAAATCCGAAGTCGAAAAAAACTTCCCATCCTTTGTGGAGGTACCGGTTCATATATACAGAGTTTATTGCAAGAGCAGCCCTATAGTCAGATCCCTAAGGATAAGGACCTGCAAAATGAGCTTTCCTTATTGCCAAAAGAGACCCTCATAGCGAGGATAAAGGAATATAGCATTCCTGAAGATTTCAATATAGACTGGAACAGCCATAAGCGATTGGTCAGGGCCCTGGAAATATTGATCTACCTGAAAGACCATCCTAAGCCGGAAGTGGAAGTTAATACCGTTAAGGATTTTTTGATCCTAGGGCTATCGCCCGATCGAGAAACAAGGAGAGCAAGGATAGACCAACGCCTGGAAACCAGGATGGAGGAAGGTTTGTTGGCTGAAGTTGAAGGACTATTGGCCCAAGGGATCAGCCATGAACAATTGCAATGGTTTGGACTGGAGTATAAATATGCTTCTTTGCATTTGCAGGGCGAATTGACCATGGAGGAATTCAAGGAAAAGCTAAGGACAGAGATCCATCGGTTTGCGAAGCGGCAGATGACCTACTTTAGGAAAATGGAGAAAGATGGACTGAAGATCCATTGGATAGACCTGTTATAAAGTAAAAAAGCTGGTTGCGGAATGCAACCAGCTTTTTTTACAATTTTATTTCTTCGTCTTTGGAGTTAAAGAAGTGGAATTCGGTCAAATGATATGAGCTCATTTCCTTCACTTTAATCCATTTCCAATATTTTAGAAACCATTTCATTCTTCTGGAGATAAAACCAGATTTGATGTAGGCAGCGATATAAGGGTGTACACAAAGGGTAACCCCGACTTCGTTCTGTTCCTGAAGAATAAAACTCAAATTGTTTTCAATATCATCCAATAAAACGATACTGGATCTAATTTCGCCGGTTCCGTCACAAGCAGGACACTTTTCATTGGTCACAATGCTCATTTCAGGTCTGACTCTTTGCCTAGTGATCTGGACTAATCCGAATTTACTAGGAGGGAGAATGGTATGACGTGCTCTGTCGCTGGCCATACATTCCTTCAAGAAACCATACAGTTCTTTCCGGTTGGAGGCTTTGTGCATATCGATAAAATCGATGACGACGATGCCACCCATATCCCTCAGCCTAAGCTGACGGGCAATTTCTTTTGCTGCTTCCTTGTTTACAAGGAGCGCGTTATCTTCTTGATTTTCTTTGTTGGCAATCCTGTTTCCGCTATTGACGTCGATGACGTGGAGTGCTTCGGTGTGTTCAATCACCAGGTAGGCACCACCTTGCAGGTTTACAGTTTTGCCAAACGACGCCTTAATTTGCTTTTCTACTCCGAAATGGTCGAAGATAGGTTCTTTTCCTTTATAGAATTTGACTATCTTTTCCAGATCCGGAGAGATCTCTTGAATATATGATTTTACTTCCTCGTAGATTTCATTATCATTAACATAGATATGAGTAAATTCATCGGTGAGGATATCACGCAGGATGGTGGACGCTCTGTCCAACTCACCCAGTACTTTCTGAGGGGGTTCAGCTGTTTTAAGGCGTTTGGTAAACAATTCCCATTTGGAGATCAGGTCAAGAAGGTCTTTTTGGAGTTCATCAACTCCCTTACCTTCGGATACCGTACGGATAATGACGCCGAAATTTGCAGGTTTAATGCTCTCTACAATTTTCTTGAGTCTATTTCTCTCGGCACTGCCTTTGATCTTTTTGGAAATGGAAACCGAACTTGAAAATGGTACCAGGACGACGAATCGACCAGCGATGGATAAGTCGGAACTTAACCTTGGTCCTTTAGTCGAGATAGGTTCTTTCGCTATCTGTACTGGCAATAACATGTTACGGCTTAAAACATCAGATATTTTTCCAGCCTTGTCAATGTCCTTTTCAAGCTTCAAACTATTGAGCAGTTTCTCTTGATAACTGCCATTCTTTACTACCCTTGTTAATTTGATCAAGGATTGTACTTGAGGCCCTAAGTCGAGGTAATGCAGGAAAGCGTCTTTTTCGTAGCCTACATCTACGAATGCGGCATTCAGTCCGGGCATGATTTTCTTTACTCTCCCTAAGTAAATATCACCCACGGCATAATGATTGCCAGCTTGTTCCCTGTTTAGTTCAACTAGTTGTTTGTCCTGTAGTAAAGCAATAGTCACCCCCTTATCGGGGACTGAATCGATAATTAATTCCTTTACCAACAGCTACTTAATTAAGGACAGTTGTGGACTCGCTCCACAACGAATGTTGTCCGGTTAAACATAAAACCGTTTAATGAAAAAAAACAATCTATGATGATGGATAATCGATCATAGATTGTATCACATGATTTATAAGGCTAATGCCCTATAACTATTTTTTCTTGTGTCTATTTTTTCTTAAACGTTTTTTACGTTTGTGAGTAGCCATTTTGTGTCTTTTTCTTTTTTTTCCGCTTGGCATAGCTTTAATGTTTTTAAATGATTTTAAAAAAAATTGTTAATTACTTACTTAGTTCTTCAATCCTGCGATCGATGAACTGGGAGAGACTAGGATCGGCAGCCAGTTCTTTGCTCTTTTGGAAAGCAGCAATAGCTTCGTTCTTCATCCCTATATTTTCATAGCCTGTTGCCAAATAAAAATATGCTTCGGCATCAGGTTTTTGTTCAATTACAATTTTGAAACGATCGATTGCTCGGTCGAATTGACGAGACTGTAATGAGAACAAACCTAAGGTTTTGTTAGCCTCCAGGTTTTTTGGATCAGCTTGAACAACTTCTCTCAAGATAGCAATACCAGCCATCGGGTTGTTGGTTCCAGTAACCATTGCTGCCCCTAATCCTGTTTTTGCATCTAAGCTCGAGCCGTTTAAATTTACAGCTTTTTGATAAACTTCAATAGCTTTCTGGTTTAAGGCACTTGCTAGGACGGTATCTTGAAGATTAGTATATCCTTTACGGAAATTGTCTCCAGATTTCAAGTAGAACTCAAATTTAGGGTCAATCTTAGCCATTTCCTCATAGATATAAGCTTGAGGAGCAGGTTTTTCCACGTCGTTCCATTTATCAGCAAGTTGCTGGTAGATTTTCACGCGTTCGGAACCTTCTGCTTTATTGGCTTTTGCCTCTAGATCTGTGATTTCATTGACAATAGCTGGGTTCAATCCACGCTTAGCCGCTTCAGATACAGAACTCAGATTAAACTGAGATGCAGCAGCTTCAGCTTGAGAAGTTGTAGCTGCTGCATTTTTTTCTTCTTCATCTACCAAGCCCTTCACAGGTTTAAACAATAGGAATCCAATAACAAGGACTACTGCTGCTACAACGATGATCTGGATTTGCTTGGTGTTTTTCATGAAAATGAATTATTTCTTATTTCCGTTCTTAACTTTCTCTACAAATACTTTTGCAGGTTTGAAGCTAGGCACGTAGTGCTCAGGAATGATAATAGCTGTGTTTTTAGAAATGTTACGTGCTGTCTTTTCAGCTCTCTTTTTTACTACAAAACTTCCAAAACCTCTTACGTACACATTCTCACCGCCAATCATAGCGCTTTTAACTACTTTGAAGAATGCTTCAACGGTTTCTTGTACATCAACCTTCTCTAAACCAGTCTTGTTAGAGATCTCTGCAATAATTTCTGCTTTAGTCATATCTATTTTTACTCTAATTAATCTATACCCTAAGCCTATCAGCCCGTTTGGGGATGCAAAAGTATCTTTTTAAAATGAGTAATGGAAATATTTTTGTGATTTTTTAAAATCCAAACCACTATCATTCAATGATTTAGTACAACACTCCCCAATTTTACATTTCAAAAGGCTTGCAAAGCTACAATTATTTTATTGACTATCAAAGTATTAATGAACTTTCTGAACACAATATTTCTCCTATATGACGAATGTCAGCTTCTGAGTGTAAAGCAGATACAACAACCCGATTTAACAGGGGACTTGTCGCTAATGGATATGGAAAACTTGATATCACAATGTTTTTCTGCAACAGATGCTTGTAAAGTAACGGCTGGGTCGAGCTGAAAACCGGAAATTTCTCTATATGGTTCAATGAAGTTTCTCGGGTAATCGATGCCAACAAACTCGTATTGGATTGCATCCTTTCAAAAGCTTTTTCATAAAGATCTTGCCCATGAACCAGCGCATAGAGTGCTGCCGGTGCTGTCGGCGAAGCTCCATTGAAAATAGGATGTTTCTTGATTTTTTCTACAGTGCCCTTGTTTCCAAAAACAACTCCGGCATCAGTTCCAAGACCTTTTGCCAATGATGCTAAAACAACGATTTCGATATTGTCGAATTTCAAAGCTGATAGATCAGCTGAAACTTGGTTCTTCTTTAAAATGCCGATCCCATGGGAGTCATCCAAGATCAAGAGAACCTTTTTGTCTGGCTTTATTTCCCTGAAGATAGAAAAATCAAAATGTAAAGGGGTTAGGTTATCAATACAATTGGAAATTACCAGGACATCATCATGCTCGGCATCATTAATAAATTCAACCGTGGCCTTAGCCCACTCGTCAAAACTCCCATCCACTAGAGGAGTTTCATCTAGCCATAGTGCGGGGTGGCTTCCTGGCGCGTAAAGAACGGTCTTGCCTTTAGAGAGGGCACGAACCGCCACCTGCCCAGCAAGATAACCACTCGAAAGCAAGGCTGCCGCTTCAAAGCCAAAACGATCTGCCAAATGGCACTCAGCTTCCTGATAGATTCCTAGTTGGACATTGTTGGTCCTGGAGGTTCCATTATTGAGCCCAAGCAGGTCGATCCCTTTTTTGTAAAGTTCGATGTATTCTGGATTATCCAGTAATCCAAGATAAGCCGTACCACCAAAAAAGTGGTAATCCGTACCGTCTAGGCTAATAATTCTTCCTGTAGTTTGTTGAAGATTTCTAAAGGAGGTCATGGCAAATGTTATCAGAAAGCAAATGTACAAAAACCTTTCAAACTCCCATTTTTACGATTCATCCTTTATTTCCAACCGTTCAGCTATTTATTGTTTTCCTTTTGTTTGAATAGGCTTAAAATTGAAATAAAAACTGCTCATGAAACCATTAATAGCCCTAGTCCTGTTCATCCTTATTTCCACGAGTTCAAAGGCACAAATCATTAGCGGAAAAGTAATTAACACGAAAAGAAAGCCTATTTCTAATGTAAATGTTTTTATAGTCGGCAGTTATGACGGAGCATCAACAGACTCCCTTGGTGGATTTTCTTTCAAGACTGAAACAA
This sequence comes from Sphingobacterium sp. LZ7M1, assembly GCF_024296865.1. Classification (GTDB taxonomy): domain Bacteria; phylum Bacteroidota; class Bacteroidia; order Sphingobacteriales; family Sphingobacteriaceae; genus Sphingobacterium. The sequence continues at coordinate 4,368,991 of NZ_CP101134.1, forward strand.
CAGGAAAACAAGTTTTGCAATTCAGTTCGGTTGATTACATAGGCAAATCTCTTGAAATTGAGATTGTAGACAATCTTTTTATCGAAGTCAGCATGGCTGCAGAGGACAATCAGATCGAGGCAGTGACGGTCAGGGCAGGGCAGTTGAGCGTTGGGAACCAGAACGGCGCAGTTCTTTCACCGTTGGATATCGTAACGACAGCGGGGAGCATGGGAAATATTGTGGCGGCCTTAGGAAAATTACCTGGAGCTCAGATTGCAGGGGAAAACGGCAGGCTAATGGTTCGGGGTGGCGATCCTAGCGAGACCCAGACTTACATCAATGGCATACTGGTCGGCCAGCCCTACACCGCATCAGCCAATGGCGTTCCGGTTCGTGGCCGCTTCTCCCCTTTCCTTTTCAAAGGGACCAACTTCTCCACAGGAGGTTATGGTGCGGAGTTTGGAAATGCTCTTTCAGGAATACTGAATCTGACAAGCTCCCAGGTTATTGAAGAGCCTAAAACTGAACTTTCCTTTTCTACAGTGGGTCTAGGGCTGAGCAATTCGCAGAAATGGGGAAACAGTTCCCTGAGCCTAAATGCCAGTTATACCAATCTCAAGCCATATAACAGCTTAATCAACCAGAACATTACTTGGCATAAACCTTATGAGCAAGCTTCTGGAGAGGCCATCTTCAGAAACAAGGGCAAACATCATTTTTTTAATCTCTATGCATCGTTTGCTGCTGAAGACTTCAGTTTTACGGATTATAGCGTTCAATATTCCCAGGATATCAAAACTGCGATCAAGTCCAACAACTATTATCTGAACAGCAATTTAGTGTATTATCTGCCTTCAAACTGGAAATTGGAAACAGGTTTAGGGATAAGCTATCTAGACCGCAGCTTGCATTTCCATGAATTCACCATACCAACAAAGGAAAAAGGGAGCCATGCTAAGGCCTTGTTCAAGAAGAATGCGAATCGATGGAATTTCATGTTTGGAGCAGAACATTTTTACAATGCGGTCGATGAAAAGTTCCAGCAAAACAAAGACAATCCCTTTTCTTACGGATTCAATCGGTCTAATGCAGCTGTATTCACGGAAGGACAATATAGGCTGTTTTCAAAAATGACCTTAGACCTTGGCTTGAGATATGTAGACAACTTCAAAAACCAGCGTTTTCTGGAGCCAAGGGCAGCATTGGCTTATATTCCATCAACAAACCACATGCTTTCTCTCTCCTATGGCAAATATCATCAGGATCCTAATCCGGACATTTTCAAGTTCGACACAGACCTGAAATGGCAATCAGCAGAACATTATATTTTCAACTACACCTTCAATCAAAAAGGGCAGATGCTGCGCTTAGAAGGCTTCCTAAAAAACTATCACGACCTAATTACCTATAACAGCTTAATTCCGCAATACAACTCAACCTTTGCCAACAATGGCTACGGAAAAGTAAAGGGAATCGACTTTTTCTGGAAGGATAGCAATACCATCCCGAACCTTCAATATTGGATATCTTACTCCTATACCGACCCCAAGAAACTCGAAAGGAACTACGAATATGCCGTGCAGCCAAGTTATTTGGCCAAGCATTACTTCTCCATCGTTGGTAAATATTGGGTATCCAGCTGGCGATCCCAGGTTGGCCTGACAAATACCTACATTTCAGGAAGACCATATAACAATCCCAACCTAAGCGGATTTATGCAATCGATGACCAAAGCTCAAAATGACCTATCTTTCAGTTGGTCATTTCTATTGACCCAGCAAAAAATCCTTTTTTTCTCTATCACCAATATCTTGGGAAACAAACCCATCTATGGTTATGAGTATAGCCCATCTCGCAACGCTACAGGACAGTTCGAAGGGCGTGCCATGATTCCAACCGCCAAAAGATTTGCATTTGTAGGCTTCTTTTGGACCATCAGCAAGAACAAAAAAGACAACCAATTGGATCAATTATAACCGTTCATCCAGTGAATTCAACAGTTCATCCCATTGGATTTTATGAGAAACCTCAAAAAACTGATTTTTATATAAACTAAAATATACACGACATGAAAACTTTAATCTGCACTTTATTGACATTAATTAGTTTTTCCGTATTTGCACAAGGCAATTATGAAAAAGCAATGGGTGAAGCCCTTCAGGCATGGAAAGATGGCAAGGTAAAGGAAGCAAGTGCTCAATTTGAGAGAATAGCACAAGTAGAAAAAGACAACTGGATTCCAAAATACTACCAGGCACTGACCTTGGTGACAAGCTCTTTTCATCTGCAAGATGAGACGGAAAAGGCTAACGCATTAAAGAAAATCGGTGAATTAATTCCGAAAGACGAGAAAGACCTCAATTCAGAATGGTTGGTTGTAAGGGCATTGGCTACCACCTCCGATATGATTACCGACCCTATGAGCAAAGCCGCTATCTTGAGCCCTTCTATCATGGCTGATTATGAAACTGCAATCAAGATGGATCCTAATAATCCACGTGCTATCATTGGATTAGCTGAATTCAGCATGCAATCAAAGAAATTTATGGGCGGCGACACCAAGGAGGAATGTGAAAGTATTCAAAAAGCATTACCTTTATTTGACACTAAAAAAACTGAGCCTGCCTTCTATCCTTCATGGGGAAAAGAAAGAGCAGAGGCACTCCTAAAAGAATGTAAATAAACACTAAATGAAGCAATTTCTAAGATCCATCATCTTGGCAGTAATCATCAGTTTGGCGATCTACAGCAGCATTGCCATCTATGTACTGTTCCATACAGGGAGCTTAGAAATGTCTTTTATCAAAGCTCCAGAATCCATTGCAGGCATTTCTTACGGCATCTTTCTGTTCTTATCCGGAAGCTCCTCAAGCCGCATATTAAACCATTTTATTCCCGATAAAACCAAAGTTTTCAATCGGGTTTTCGGTTTCATCATCCTTACCAGCATCCAAGCGCCAATCGTTATTTTCATCATCAACATGCTGATATCAAAACTGATGCTGAATAAAACTTTCAGTGAGTTTGTATCCGATGAAAATTGGTTTGCCTACATCCCTTTGACCATAATATCCATCCTGATTGGATTAGGATTCTATGCCTTCTACTATTTCAAACAATTCAAGAACAAACAGATTGCACAACAGAAAAAGATTGCTGGGGAGGCAACGGCTCAACTCGAATCGTTAAAAAACCAGATTGACCCCCACTTTCTTTTCAACAGCCTGAACGTGCTGATCGGCTTGATCGAGGAAGATCAAAAGAACGCTATTGCATACACCAAATCGCTCTCCAAGATCTATCGCTATATCCTTGAGCATAAGGACAATGAATATGTTAGCATCAAGCAGGAACTGGAATTTGCAAACAACTATATTTCCCTACTTCAAATCCGTTTTGAAGATGCCATAGAATACAAAATGGAAGTGCAAAACCTTCAGGAAAACGAGTTTACAATCCCCCTTGCCTTACAGCTCCTATTAGAAAACTGTATACAGCACAATAAGGCCACTGAACAAAATCCATTGAAGATTAAAATCTTTCAAGAAGGCGATTTACTGGTTGTAGAGAACAATCTTCAAGAAAAAGAAAACAAAAGCTCCTCTACCAAGGTTGGACTCAAAAACATCAGGGAGCGATATCTCCTGACAAGCAAGAAGGATATCCAAATCATCAAATCCGAAGAGAAATTCACCGTTAAATTGCCAATCCTAGTTTCATGAAAGATTACCGAACCCTAATTATTGAAGATGAAAAACCTGCAGCCAGGCTATTATCCAGGAAATTGAACAGCATAGGGATACAGGCCATCGAGATGCTGCACTCGGTTGAACAGGCAAGAAAATGGTTTATGGAAAATCAGGCTCCAGACCTCATCTTTCTGGATATCCAACTATCTGATGGCTTGTCTTTTGAGATTTTTGATGGATTGGAAATCAATAGCGCCATTATCTTTACTACTGCCTATGATGAATTTGCTATCCGTGCGTTTAAGTTGAACAGCGTCGATTATCTCTTGAAACCGATTGCCGAAGAAGAACTTGAAATTGCAATTGGTAAGTTTGAACGATTAAGGAATCAGCAGCCCAGCATCGATTTACAGCAAATAAAAAAGCTGATCAGTCCCGATAAAAATCAATATAAGACCAGATTTAGCATCAAGGTAGGCAATAACATCAAATTGATCCCCATTGAAGAAATCGAATGTTTCTTTTCAGAAAACAAGGGCACATACGCCTATTGCGACAATAACAGCCAATATCTATTGGACCAAACATTGGAACAGATCGAAACAGTTTTGGACCCTGATAAATTCTTCCGGATAAGCAGAGGAAACATCGTGAACATCAATTCCATTCAGAGCATATCGGTCCATTCGAGTTCCCGACTGCGGGTACAACTGAACAACTGCCCTTCACAGGAACTTATCGTAAGCCGAGAAAGAGTCAGCGACTTTAAAGAATGGTTGGAATAACCTTAGTACAGGTGGAATTTCAAGGGAATATTAAGGCCAACGCCAAAGGTAAACCCATCGATTGGCTTAAAATTTTCTTTGGTATTGATATCAAATCCATAGCCAGCTGAAAGTTCTAGAATAGAAAAAACGCTGATCCCTGCCTTAGCCGTAGCGGTATACGGGGTAATTTCCCCCTTGATGAATGGCCAAACCGCAACGTTATTGAGGTAATATGTAACGCCAAATTCAGGGATTACATTAGACTGATCCATCATCCAAGTAAAGTTGGCACCAGCATCAAACTTGATGTACTGAGATTGGTTCGGCGCAAATAACCCCCAAGCTGACGCTTTCAAGAAGTTACCGCTCTGATATTGGTAACCGATGGAAGGACCAAAAATCCAACCATCTGCTTTCCTGCTCTTTTCTTGCGAAAAGCCAGCTTGCTCCCCTAAAAACAACATGACAAGGACTATTAGGATTTTTCTCATATATCTTTAATCTATTTTAATTGTTAACAGAACAAATTTCATTGTTTTTTGTTATTTTTAAAAAGTATTATCAAAATCACACAAAACTATTTGCAATTGCTAGGAATAGTTGGCTAAACATTTGTTTTTCAATACTATTCCGCCACACACTTTCTGTAACCAAACTTATTTTAACAAATAACAATTAATTTAACATTACAGATTTCTTAACAGGGTATTAATATCAAAGAAGTAACTTTCGACAGGTTAAACCACTAGCATTCAAAGAGTTTAACCCAACATGTCGATACATCTTATTTTTATCTCCCTATAGAAGACAAAATAAAAACAAGGTTTGGCCGTTTATTTGAGTACTAGACCCTAAACCATTCTTTTCTGGGATGATGTTTAATTAATTAATTCACAAAACTATTTGAAACTATTGTATGAAAATTATTAGTTTAAAAACGACTGCTATGAGTCAATCTCACCCCTTATGTCCTCATTGTGGAGAAGCATATCTCTACTCTCGAGTTCGTAGACCGTGGTGGGTCAAGTCATTTTTGTTTTTCTTGCCGGTCAAGAGGTATTCGTGCAATCAATGCCATAAATCCTCTTATGTATTACGCGAAAGAGATTAATGAGTTATCACACTAGCGCTCGTTAAATCCTTACAATCAAACTTTCTATTATCTATTTATTGTCAGACCGATTCTCAGATTAATCCATCGCCTGGTGCTTGATCTTCAGATTAGTCTTCGATCAATACTCTAGAGTCCAATTTGCTGAATTCACTATCTCAGCTTTCAGCATAAAATCACCCAAAATGATGGGATTGGGGATAGTTTTGCCAAAGCTTATTTTGGTTGTTCCAACATCAATTCATCGATAGCTTCCTCCAACTTCTTATACGGATGTTTATGGATTATGAATTTGTGCTTCCCTTCTACCGATGGTTCCCAATAATTTGCCCCATCCTTTTCAGTCTTCATCGTCCCAGGTCCACTTACATAAAAGTACTTTTCAGGATTTTCAGCAGCAATAAGCACAGCTGTCTGATCCCATGAACTCCTTGCCTTTACCGCTTCCTTGGCATAGCTCGCTAAATTGATCTGATAACCAACAGAAACAGGACTGCTTTCCAGCTTTTTTCCTGCTATTAGGCCTCCCGTTTTGATCTTGTCCCCTATTTCAAACCCTGAGAACAAGATTGGTTTTGGAAAATGCTCGAAGGCATAAACCCCAGATTCAGCATCCTTGTGGACATTAAACTCCTTGCCTTGCGGAAAGCCCCCTGCCATCGCCACCCAATTCTTCACTTTTTTCTTCACCAACTCCATCCCATTTAGATTGGAATATTTATCTGCTTTTGACTGCAAAAGATCACTGATATTCGTTATAAACCCAACGGTGACTATCGTGACGCTATTATCCGGCTGTTCTGCCAATACCTTTCTATAAATCGAAACTGAAGGTTCATACTTCTTAGTCAAGAGCTCTGGAGCGAACTTTTTGATGATCTGTTCATTCCAATTGTTTGCCGCCGTAAAATTGGGAGCCAAGGGGCTATAAGTCTGTCCAACGGGAATATCCCCACGTTTAAAATATCTGTTGTAAACCTCGATGGTCCCGGGAATGTCCTTATGGGCATCGGAAGAAACCGTAGCCAAAATTTCTACCTTGCCTTGATTGGCAAAAGCATGTAACAGTGCAATGGCTCCGATATCATCATAATCCGGCCCCATATCCGTATCAAATATGATCTTAACTTTAGCAGAATCTGTTGGAAATGGTTTGGAAAGCACAGTATATTGTGCAATAAAAATGAACAAGAAGGAAATAAGGAATGTTTTTAAATTAAAGATAGTTGTAATTCTCATGGTATAGGTTTTAGAAGGACAATTCAGATTTTCATAAGCATTTGCTCATTTAAGTTAATGAAATTATCACAAAATCCAGATTCAAAACATTTTAACAAATAACGTAGCGGAATGAAAATAATAGTCGTTTCTTAAAAACGAGATTATCCTCGGACCAATAAACACGTAATTATGAAAAACCTACTCACCTTAATTTCTATGATGTTGCTGTTATTTTCCTGCAGCAAAGATGATTCCTTGTCCATTGACCACGAATCAGCCTATAAAAAGAGTCTAAAAAAATGGGAAAACTTCAAGTCTGAAAGCAATAACAGCTATACTTATGTCATTGAAACTTATCGATTTTTTTCCTCACCACCCTCTAGGATCACTCTAACAGTAGAAAATGGAATATTAACGAATAGGAGCGGATATAAAATGGATCTATTTGCGGTCCAACGGCCAGAGTCAGGCTGGACCAAAGAAAATATACGAGAAGCGTTGATTTCTACCAACATGGACAATGCACGAATCGAGGAGATGCTTACAGCCGATTTTATTGCCAATATGGATTGGGAAGAGGATCAAAATAATTTAGGAAAATATGACCCCAAGGATCTTGCGATGACCATCGACCAAATCTATCAAAAAGCAAAAGACACCTGGTTGGTTCCAACCAAAGATAGCGAAGCCATCTTTGAAACGGACAATAAGGGAATAATCTCCTTGGTAGGGATAAAATTAAAACCTTATGAAGACGTTCCTTTCAATGGAGTCAGGATCGTATCGGTTACAGCATTAAAATAAAAAAGCCATCAAACGGCCTTCTGGCTTCCCTTTCTATTCAATTTATATAATTTAAACAGCAATTCAACGCTATTGCTCCTCATTATATATAATTCCACAAACCCTTTATTTGATAGGCGTGGATCTTTCCTTCATCTTTGGTTTAGCGAGTACAATGGAGGAGAAATACAATGAGAAAAATAAATCACAGAAAAGGATTGAATGTTTTTATTTTGATGGGTTCATTTCTTTTGACGGCATCGCAGGCACAATCCTTTAACTTTCAGAGCAGCCTAGAACGCATGGGTTCCAAAACCTTGATCTATTTTCAGGCTATAGGTGAACGGACCAACCAATCACAGCATGAAAATGCAATGGAACAAAACCCAACGGAAAGGACTAGAAAAGTAAATTCATCTTTCGGATGGGAAATCACGAACTGTTTATAAGTTAATTCATAAAAACAAAGGCCCCCAACTTTGGAGGCCTTTGTCTATTACCGTTTATGCTTATTTCTTTCCGCCACCTCTCAACAAGGCAACCAATAGCAAAATAAAGACAGCCCCTCCAACTACCCATACCCAAGGCTTTGAAAACATACCTTCATCTCCTTTGTCGATATCCACATTGATATCTAACCCTTTGTCCTGTGCCCAAGTTTGAAGAGACACAAACAACAGCATTAAAACTGCCATTGGACGAAACTTAATGATCCAATTTCCTTTCATATTTGATGTTTTAAAAGTTTATAATTTGTGTAATAACAGTTTGTGACAACAAATGTTTTTATTTAAAATAAACTACCTAAACGATAGACAACTATAGCCAAAAGTCAGCTATTTCACGATTTCCGACAAAATTTAAACTTCGGTTAATTTTATCCTGCGCCCGATGTAGTAAAAAATCGACATTTCTAAGTTTAGTATAGCTATATCACAATCGGAAGAAATAATATTATCGAACTTTACATTATCAAATCATTATTAACTTAATTGGCTAACCGCCTTTATTACAATTACTACGATGAATCCTTATCTTAATTCCCACAATCAAGATCTTATGGATTATGCTAGGAAGCATAAGGCCAAGTACAAGAATGCTAACCCATTCCCTTCTATTTCATTTGACAATTTCTTCAATCCAGATTTTTTAACTGAGGTATTAGAAGAATTCCCAGACCTTTCCAAAGGCAACAATATTGTCTATAATGATCCATTACAGAAAAAATTAGCAGGAAACGGAGAAGAACTTTTTGGTCCCAAAACCAAACTGTTGATGCATTTCTTGAATTCAGAACCTTTTTTGAATTTTGTTAAGGAAGTAACCAGTATTGATGAAACCCTATTTGGAGACCCTTATTTCTCTGGAGCGGGTCTTCATGAAACCAAGCGTGGTGGTTTGTTAAAGGTACATGCCGATTTCAACAAGCACCCTATCAATGGTCTTGACCGTCGTGTAAACTTAATTGTTTACTTAAATAAAGATTGGAAAGATGAATATGGGGGTCATTTTGAACTTTGGGATGAAGAGATGAACGGTTGTGTGGATAAGTTTGCTCCGAATTTCAATTCCATTGCCATGTTTTCTACCACTTCGGTATCTTACCATGGCCTACCAAATCCTTTGAATTGCCCTGAGCACATGAGCCGGAAATCATTGGCTTTATATTTTTATTCTTATGGAAGACCTGAGGCTGAAGCTGTCGCTTTCAAAGATGGCCACAATTCAATCTTCGTCAAAAGAAAAAATTCAAGCGAAGACTCTATGGCTTGGGATAATTATGATGAATCTAAAAGGAAAAAACCGATTCTAAAAAGAATCTATAATAAGATAGTAGCGCGATTATTGTAATTAAACAATGGAGCTGATCAAGTCCTATCCTGATCAGCTCCGTTGTTTTGAACCTCCCCTCTTTATTTTCCCTATTGCATTTTCTAAAAGACACATCCCTTAGCGAGAACCAATCATTCTTGTCCAACAATTGCTGTCTTTGATAGTCCCATCAAAAACAGCATGTATATCTCCTTTCGCTTAACAGGCGATAAACAGTAAAATAGCCTTCATTTTATTGTCCGTTATTGCTCCCGGCATTCAAATAAACAGCAATTCCCTTTAACATTTATTTTATATCAGCGTAAAACTACTTCCCCAATACCCCTAAAAATTAAATGAATTGGAATAAAAAACATTTTTCACAGTTATTGATTTATTAATTGTTAACCATGGCGTAACATTACGTTAACATAGCCTAATTAATTTTGACCATCCGAGGAAGAACCCATGATTCCTCGACATCTAACATCGAAAAAAATATGAAAAAAGTATTTACTCCTTTTCATCGAAGTTCTAAACGAACCTCATGTACTTTCTTACTCCTACTCGGACTTGGTTTTTCACCAGCAATGTCCTATTCCTTCCATTCAACAGCAACAACAGCTGAATGGAACAAACAACAGAAAATTTCAGTTTCAGGTATCATCTATGATCAGAGCAGCAATACAGCGATCAGTGGTGTAACCATTATTGCTGATGGGAAAGCAATAGGAACCAGTAATCAAAATGGAGAATTTTCCATTCAGGTGGATGCAGGAAAACCGGTCAGCTTCCAAAGCTTAGGTTTCCAGACGCATAGCCAACAATGGAACAGCGATTCAAAATCAGTTCGAATCAACATGACTCCTTCTGATGAATCCATCCAAGAAGTGGTAGTAACTGCTTTAGGGATAAAGAGAGAGGAAAAATCCTTGGGTTATGCAGTCAGTAAGGTAACTGCTGAGCAAATGACCGAAGCTACCCCAAGCAACTGGGTAGACGCAATGAAAGGAAAGGTTGCCGGATTGAACATCACACAAGCGAGTTCAGGCCCTTTAAATACTGCAAGAATTAATTTAAGAGGAGACCGTTCCTTAGATCCGGGCAAAAACGAAGCCTTGATCGTGGTGGATGGTATACCGATGGTGACTGGCCGCTTCAGTTCGGGTGTAACAGATGCTTACGGCGCAGGCTCCAGTGGCGCAGATAAAGATATTCCTATCGACTTTGGAAATGGCCTGGGCGATATCAACCCCGATGACATCGAATCCATCTCGGTATTGAAGGGTGCTGCCGCTACCGCATTGTACGGTAGCCGTGCCGGTAACGGGGCATTGATCATAACCACCAAATCAGGAAGAAATAGCAAAAAAGGAATCGGTATTTCCATTAACTCCAATACCAGCTTCCAATCAGTCCTGAAATGGCCTGCATTCCAATATGAATATGGACAAGGAAACTTGGAGCGTAATGCTGCAGGTGAACAATACTATTCATACGGATTGACAGAAGACGGAAAGAACACGGGATCAACCTCCAGTGCCTTCGGACCAAAATTCGACGGTCAGGAATATTTTCAATATGACCCAAGCACCGAAATGGGCGGCACCAGCAGAACGCCATGGGTTCCATATAAAGGCGGTGTAAAAGATTTCTTCAACGTCGGAGAAACCTACATGAACAGTGTTTCATTCGATGGCGGAAATGAAAACTTCACCACAAGAGCTTCATTGACCCATACCAAAAACTCATGGATCATGCCTAATACCGGTTTTGAGAGATTGGTGGCCTCTATCAATTCAGCTGCAAAACTAAGTGATAAGCTGAAGATCAACATGAAAGCCAATTATACAAACAAAGGCAGTGATAACCTTCCAGGAACAGGTTATAACAACCAATCCATTGGCTATTTCATGATTTTCCAAAATCCTAGCATCAGCCTAGATTGGTACAGACCTATGTGGAAAAAGGACAGAGAGGATATCGAACAGATCCATCCATTCAGCTCCTATATAGAAAATCCATTTGTCATTGCCTATGAAATGACAAATAGCTTAAAGAGCCATGGAATCGATGGTATGTTACAGGGGGTTTATACCTTCAACCCAAAATGGGAAATCATGCTCCGTTCGGGTCTTTCCATGCGTTCGGATATCAGGGAACAGCGTCGTCCATGGGATACCGCCAATTTTCCGAAAGGATTTTATAAACAACAGGATCTGTTCTACATGGAATCCAATACCGACGCATTGCTTTCATATAATGATCAGATCAATGAAGATTTCAATATCCGTGCATCCCTTGGTGGTAACATCATGAAACGTGACATCAAGGAAGATATAGGTGTGGCCAGAGGATTGACTTCCCCCGGGGTGTACAAATTAGCGAATGCCTTGACGACTCCTGTTGCTGAAAATACAGCGACGCAGAAAGAGATCCAGAGTGTGTTCGGAATGGTAAACCTAGGCTGGCGAGACATGATCTTTGTCGATGTGACAGCTAGAAATGACTGGTCTTCTACCCTGCCAAACAGCAGCCGTTCTTACTTCTACCCATCAGTGAGCAGTAGTTTTGTACTGAGTGAGATGATGGAAATGCCAAGCCAGATCTCCTTTGCCAAACTTCGCCTATCTTGGGCCCAGGTTGGTAATGACGCCGATCCATACCAGACGATAAAGTATTTCAACAATTCCATTTTCCCTGGTTCTGCAGAAGCTCCTTCCCTTTTGCATAATGCAGACCTTAAACCAGAGATTTCAACCTCTACAGAAGCGGGGGTGAATGTTGCCTTCTTTAACAATCGCTTGACTGCCGATGTTAACTATTATTTCAACCGCTCCAGAAACCAAATCCTCATTGTTCCGCGTGACGTCACTACAGGCTTCAGCTCTGAAGTTATCAATGGTGGTCTGATCCAGAACAAAGGCTGGGAAGTCAGCTTGACCGGAACGCCAGTGAGAAACGAAAACTTCCAATGGAACGTTACGGCAAACTGGGCAAAGAACAACAATGAGATCCTAGAGTTAAGTGAAGGTGTGGAAACACCGCAACAAGTCATTGCATCGAGCGGATCGGGTGCAGCGGAAATCATCGCGACAGTCGGTGGTTCTACAGGTGACCTTTGGGGTTACGGATTGGTACGCAACGATCAAGGTCAGGTAATCTATGACGCAAAAACAGGCTTGCCGGTTCGCCCTGCTGATAAAGTGAAAATTGGAAATGCCTATGCCGATTGGAGAGGTGGATTCCACAATGAAATCAGATACAAGAACTTTACCTTAAGTGCATTGATCGATGGGCAGTATGGTGGTATCGTTTATTCACAGACACACCACAAAATGTCTGAACAAGGTAAGTTGGAGCACACCCTTCGAGGCCGTGAAACCGGAAAGATCGTAGGTGATGGGGTAATCCAAAATGCAGATGGTTCTTTCAGTCCCAATACCAAAGAAGTAGCAATCAACACTTATTATGGTGATTACTACAGAAGAGCAAACGTAGAAACCAATAGCTTCGATGCTTCTTACCTAAAGCTTCGTGAAGTGAGGTTTGAATATGCCTTGCCGAAATCTTTGGTTTCAAAATGGAAAATGAACAATGCTTCTATCGCATTCTTTGGACGTGATCTTTTCATGATCACCGACTTCCCAATGTACGATCCAGAAACCGCAGCATTAAATGGTGCCACCATTATGCCAGGTGTAGAGATGGGCCAAATGCCAAGTACTAGAACCTTTGGAATGAATTTGAAAGTAAACTTCTAAGCTGAAAAACAATGAAAATCAACTATAAAAATATCCTTATCGCTCTTGTTCTTTCTGCAGGATTGACAGGATGTACGAAAGACTTTGACGAGACCAACAATAATCCCAATAAATTGGAATTTGTTGCTCCCGGCACCTTGGTAACTCCAACAGTATATGGAATGGCCACTTATTTTACCGTTCGAAGCAATGACTTCACTTGGGAAATCATGCAGGATGGCCTTGCAAATCCCAGCGCTGCCAATGGTATCCACCGCTATTATTTTACGGAACAATCTGGTGATGGAACTTGGAACAATTGCTACAGGTACCTAAGGAATATCCGTGAAATGGAAAGTGCAGCCATCAATGGAAACACCAAGCTTCCGGTATACGAGGCAGTTGCAACTACATTGAAAGCCTATATCGCAGGCATCTTGACCGATAGTTTTGGTGATGTCCCTCTTTCTGAGGCCATGAAAGCGGAAGATGGTGTGGATCAACCTGTTTTTGACACACAGGAAAAGATCTACACGGACATGATTGCTGCCCTAGAAAAAGCCAATCTACAGTATACCGACCCTTCAGAAATGAATGGGAACGACCTGTTGTACAATAACAAAAAAGATAAGTGGCGTAAATTCAACAACTCCATGTTATTGCGCTATATCTTAAGAACCTCAAAACGTTCGAATGTATATGCTAAGATCAAGACCATTTTAGATGATCCCGAAAAATACCCTATCTTCACTTCCAATGATGATGCAGCGATTTTGAGTATCACCGGTCTTTCACCTTACGACTATGCATGGGGTAGACGCCAAGATTATGTAAACTTTACTGCGATGGCTTCTTTCTTTGTTGATAACTTGAACAGCTTAGAAGATCCTAGAAGACCGTTTATCATGACCCAAGCAACGGAATTGGTTGACGGTAAAATTGTCCCTATCGGATATAAAGGTATCCCTGCCGGTCACTCTGGCGATCTTTCAGGCATCAGCTATAGCCCAAGTACACCAAATGGCGATTTGATGTATCCGGAAGTGGTTGGCACCCCGATCAAGGAATTGATCATGACCTATGCCGAAGTAGAATTCATCAAAGCAGAAACCTATAATGCCTTGGGGTTGACCGCAGAGGCGAAAGCAGCTTATGAAAAAGGGGTGAAAGCTTCTATCGAGCAGTATGGCGGTGTGATGCCGGCAAATTATTTCGACAATCCAGCGGCAGCATTCAATGGTACGCTCGAAAGGATTATGCTCCAAAAATACCTTTCCCTGTTTATGGTCGATTATCAACAATGGTTTGAATACCGCAGAACTGGATTCCCAAAACTGCCAAAAACAGAATTTATGTTGCATGATGCTGTCATGCCAACCCGCTTTATGTATAAAAATGAAGTCCGCCGATTTAATCCGGACAACTATGCAAAAGCTGTTCAGCAAATGGGCGGTGATACCTTCCATACCAAAGTATGGTGGGAAAAATAACATGAAGCACATAAGCTAAAAAAGAGAGGCTGTCCCTGAAAGGCAGCCTCTCTTTGCTAAAAGGAAAAAGCAATAGGCTAAATCTCCAAAAAGGGCCCCTATCGCTCAAAAACAGCATTTTTGACCTGCCAACCGTCCGATTGTATTCAAAATGATACAATTTGAATATTAATAAGGACAGCCTTTTAGGAGTGGTGTAACATTAATTTAACACTACAATAATAGTGGATTAAATTATTTGTTAAACGCATAACCGCTATAATTCAATGTTTTAACAACTTTCTAAAAAATAGTTTAATGATTAAATATCGATAAGTGGTAAGGTCTTGAGCACTGGCATTGATATCGATAGCCTAGGTTGATTCTGTATGACAATAACACATGCGGGATCAATCATTAAAAACAATTATTGATAACAAAAAAAAGATCTATGAAAAAGTTATTATTGGGATTATCGTTCCTATTGGCCATTGCAGTATTTGCAGTTTCTTGTAGCAAAGATGACAATGTAAATGAAGTAGTATTACCGAGCAAAGCAAACACTTTTTTGTCAGCCAGGTTCAAAGGTGCTAGCATCGTAAAACTATCCAAGGTGAATGATAACCAAACCAAGAAAGAATTCGAAGTTATTCTGGACAATGGAATCAAAGTAGAATTTGACAAAGATGGCAATTGGGTAGAAATTGAAGCCGTAAAAGACGATGGAACCATCCCAAATGAATTTGTTCCTGCAAAGATCCTTGCTTATGTGACCCTAAATTACCCCAACTTAGGTGTAAACAGCATCGAAATTGAAGATGATGGCTATGAAATCGAATTGACAGATGGTACGGACCTTGATTTCGATCTGGATGGAAACTTCATTAAGATTGATAAATAAGAGATCAGAACAAAATCAATACATCTCTCAAAATAGTTGGACTGCCTCATGAGGCAGTCCTTTTTTGTTCCTATATGGTTAAAATCTTCTCTATTGAGAGCCATATTCCGGCTGTCTACAACCATAATTTTCAGAAGATCTCTTGAATATTAGTTTACCCATATTCGAGACACGTTCGGAAAATTCGGAATATGTCTCGAATGAGGTCAATATAATATCTAATCTACGTCCAGAAGTGTTTTCCAAATTCGAATAAATATTACCAATAGATTATCCAGCTTTTTGAAATTTTCCGTAGCTTAATTTGCTGAAATGATCAAAATTCACTTGAAATAACAATGATATATAAAATATTACCATTTTTGCTATTGCTTTCTACCTTTATTTCCTGCCAGAACCAAACAGGACAGAACACAGATAATAAAGAAGAACAATCAGAATCCAGTTCAGCAGAGCTCTATGCAAAAAAGACCTATACCCTACCCACAGAATTAAATGAAATATCAGGCTTGACATTTCTTCCAAACAGCCAAGACATTGCTTATGTGCTGCAAGATGAAGAAGGAATTGTCTTCACCTACGACCTCAAAAACGGCAACATCAGTTCCCAATTTGAATTCGGTCCCGCAGGCGATTACGAGGAAATCACGACGGATGGAAATTATTTCTATGTGCTGGAAAGCAATGGCGATATCCATAGTTTCCCAGTCAGCATGGATGTTGACCAAGGAAAGGTCAGTACTTTCAGAGGTCAGTTAGAAAAAGGGGAATATGAGTCCATGGCTTATGACCAGAAGAACAACAGTCTTATTGTTTTCTGCAAATCCTGCAAAGCCGATAAAGGAAACGCAAGGCTAACAGGATATGTGCTAAACGTTCTGGACCAAGGTGACCTAAGCCTTAATAAACAGTTTAACATCGACCTGAACAGCATTGCGAACATTGACCCTAAAATAAAAGACTCCCTGAAACCTTCAGGTTTAAGCAAGCGAAACTCTTCGGATGAGTGGTTTCTCCTCTCCTCGGTTGACCGACTTATACTGATCTTCGATGAGAGCTTCCAAGCCAAGGAAGTTCATCACTTTAAAAAGAAACAGTTTGAACAACCTGAAGGCATCAGCTTCAACAATCAAGATCAAATGTTTATCAGCAGCGAAAAAGGAAAAGCAGACAATGCATTTATTTATCAGATCAACATGAAATAATCATGAGAAAAATACTTTTTATTGTCTTTCTGTTCTTTATCCAATTTGCTATCGCCCAGCAAGTTGAGCAACGATTGATCATTTTTGGGGATGCCGGAGAAATCAACAACAAACAGAGTTTTCTGATCAAGAATGCCAATGGACTTCAAATCCCAACCAAGACCAAGGCCTTTTTTATTGGGGACAATATCTACCCTACAGGGATGGCCCTCAGCGGCAAGAAAAAAGAAGAAACACAGGAAATCCTAAAATCACAATTTGAAGGCTTTAGGGAACTTCAGGTTCCCGTTTATTTCTTAGCTGGAAACCATGATTGGGATAGATCTGGAAAAGAAGGTCTGGAAAAAATTAAGGCCCAAGCTGATTTTCTGAATAATTATGGCGACCCTGGTCTAAAATACTTACCGGAAGCTGGAAAAATCGGTCCAACGGTACTTACGCTAAATCCCAAAACCATAGCCGTTTTATATGACAGTGAATTCTGGCTCTTTCCTCATCATAACCGTGATGTAACAGCGGAAAAAGATCAGTTCATTGCCGATATCAAGAAGATATTAAAGGAGAACAGGAACAAAACGGTCCTCATGATTTCGCATCACCCCATGGTATCCTTTGGTGACCATAGCTTAATATATAATTGGAAAGACCATATCTTCCCGTTAACTGATGTGAAGTCCTCTCTCTATATCCCTTTACCCGGTATTGGCTCTCTGTACCCCTTATTACGGACGCATGTAGTCAAATTTGCAGAAGACCTCAAACACCCTATCTATCAAGATTTGATCAAAAGGGTGACAGATGCCACTGCGGAACATCCAAAAGTGCTGTTTGTCGCAGGTCATGACCATGGTCTACAATATATCGAACAGGACAAAATTCGACAGGTGGTCAGTGGTTCTGGGTCGAAACAATCGGATATCCATCAAAGGGAACCCTTGAAATATGGCTATAATAAACAAGGTTTTTCGGTGATTGATTTGCTGGATAACGATAAGGTCAGGCTGACTTTTTATATCGATAGTCCTAAGGACTCCTTGATGAAGTCGTATGAGGTATTGGTTGAGTTTTAGATTAAAGAATGTTAACCATTAAAAACTCTCATCTAAGCCTTTAGACACACAGCCAAAGAACAACTCTTAAATTAAATTTTAATTCTTCAGAAGATACTCAGAACAAAGGTATTGCTTTTTACTAAATTTTATTTACTTTAGAATACAAATCTAGTTGCAATATGCCAGTATCCCCATTTCATCAGGACAGCTATAACAAACATGCGGACTGGTACAAAAACACCTTTCCATCTCCGGAAAAGAAACACGAAGTATTGAACAGGTTTATCAAATACAGTGGTAGTATTAATCATTGGTTACAGTCTATATTTTTTGACAGCCTAACACCCCTTCTTATTGATAAGGAAAAAATTTGGATGACTTTAGGCGACGCATATGGACATGACGCCGCTTTCTTGCTGAATAGCGGAGTGAAGCAAGTGATTGCGACAGACCTTTCGACTGACTTATTGGAAATATCTAAAAAGCTTGGTTTGATTACAGAATATAAATCAGAGAATGCAGAAAGTATATTGATGGAAGATAATAGCGTGGATTATATCCTTTGCAAGGAAAGTTATCATCATTTCCCAAGACCATATGCTGCCTTGTACGAAATGATCAGGGTAGCCAACCATGGTTTTATTGTAATTGAGCCCCAAGATCCTATTTCTAGAATGTCACCATTATTATTCATCACGAATATATTGGAAAAATTAAGCCCAGGCATGATCAATAAAATATGGAAAAACCGATTTTCATACGAACCTGTTGGCAATTATGTCTATAAAGTTTCTGAGCGAGAATTTGAAAAATATGCAGCAGCACTCAACCTCCCATGTATTGCTGTAAAACAGTTAAATCCTAATTTTTGGTTTCTTGGCTGCGAAAAAATACAAGCTAAGAATACAAATCATAAATTTATGGCTATCCAAATAAAAAAGATTTTCCGGGATATGTTGACCAAGTTTGGCTTGGCTCCTAGCCAAACCCTTTGTATCGCAGTTTTTAAAACCGCTCCTTCCCCCGAGTTGAGAAGAGCATTAAAGAAAGATGGGTATAAATTAACAGATATTCCTCATAACCCTTATTTGTGATGGAAAACTAGTGCCCCAACATTATTTCATTCCCATCAACATTCCCATTCCAAAAATGATTATTTTTAATCATCAAAAATCACCAATTATAAATCCCATGCAGCTTAAATCTTTTGTATCGCTCCTGACTTTTCTATTCCATGCAGCCTATCTCTTGGCTCAAAAACCAGATTTAGTAAAATACGTCAATACCTTACAAGGGACACATTCAGAATATGCCCTTTCTTATGGAAACACTTACCCGACCATAGGACTACCCTTTGCGGTACATTTCTTTTCTGCGCAGACCGGAAAAAATGGCGATGGCTGGAAGTATCAGTACCAAGCAGATAAAATCAGGGGCTTCCTGCAGGTGCATCAATGTTCACCCTGGATGAATGACTATGCGGTGTTTTCATTGATGCCGGGAATTGGGGAATTGACCGTCAATGAAGATCAGCGTGCGTTAAAATTTTCACATGCAAATGAGGTAGCCAAACCTCATTACTATTCTGTAAAATTTGACAACGGCATACAGACAGAAATCAGTCCGGTGGAACGGGGGGCACACATGCGCTTCAGTTTTCCAAAAAATGGAAAAGCAAACTTGGTGTTTGATGGTTATACCAAAGACTGTGAAATCAAGATCATACCAGAAGAAAGGAAAATAATTGGCTATGTAAACAATGGAAGGATAGTACCGGAAAACTTTAAGAGTTATTTTGTCCTTGAGTTCAATCAAGATTTTAAATCTTACGGCACTTGGGAAAACGAGAAAGGGACGATTAAAGCCAATAATAAGCAGGACCTAGGTAAAGGCGTAGGAGCGTTTTTGGAGTTTAAGCCGGGTTCCAAGGTAGAAGTCAAGATGGCGTCTTCTTATATCAGTCCGGACCAGGCAGAACTCAATTTAACACAGGAATTAGCTGACCATAAAAATTTAGAGGTAACCAAGAAAAAGGGATTTGAGATTTGGAATGAGCTTTTGAATCGGGTTTTGGTGGAAGGTGGTTCCGAGGAGGACAAGGCCACATTCTATTCCTGCCTGTTTCGGGCAAACTTATTCTCCAGGAAGTTCTATGAAATAGATGCCAAGGGCGATCCCTTTTATTACAGTCCTTATGACGGCAAAATCCACACTGGATACATGTATACGGACAATGGATTTTGGGATACCTTTAGGGCTCAATTTCCATTGAGCAACATTCTACATCAGCAAATGCAAGGAAGGTATATGCAATCTTTATTGGATGCCCAGCAGCAAGCAGGTTTTTACCCGACTTGGTCCAATCCGGGCATGTCCGGTGTCATGATTGGAAACCATGCCATCTCTTTACTGACCGACGCCTGGGTGAAAGGAATCCGGACCTTTGATCCTGATTCAGCTCTGAGAGCCTATTACCATGAAACCACCAACAAAGGATTTTATGGAGGATCAAACGGAAGAGAAGGCTGGAAAGAGTATTATACCCTAGGATATATTCCTTACGGTGACATCCATGAGAGCACTGCAAAAACATTGGAATATGCATACGATGATTTTTGTGCCTATCAATTGGCGAAGTTGACCGGTAACACCTTTTTCGAAAATGTGTTTGGAAGACAGATGTACAATTATCGAAATGTATTTGATCCTCAGGTCAATTTTGTCAGAGGGAGATTAGCGAATGGGGAATGGAGGCCAGATTTTGATCCTGTTGAATGGGGAGGTCCATTTACAGAGGCAAATGCTTGGCAATATACCTGGTCGGTCTTGCACAATATTGAGGATTTAATCGGCATGATAGGTGGCGAAGAGAGATTTAATGCCAAATTGGATTCCTTTTTCACGATGGATCAAAGCATAAAATACGGCAGCTATAAGCAGGAGATCCATGAAATGCGAGAAATGCTATTGGCCAAGATGGGGCAATATGCACATGGCAACCAACCTACCCAGCATGTCCCTTACCTTTACAACTTTAGTGGAGAGCCCTGGAAAGCACAAAAACAGGTGCGTATGGTTTGCAAGCAATTGTACAATGCCACGGAAAAAGGCTATCCAGGCGATGAAGATCAAGGACAGATGTCATCATGGTATGTCCTTAGTGCCTTAGGAATCTATAGTGTATGCCCAGGAACGGACCAATATGTGATCGGGAGCCCCGTATTTGAAAAGGCAACTATCAGTTTAGAGAATGGAAAAACTTTTGTTATCCAGGCAAAGAACAACAATCCAGAGAATGTCTATATTCAATCGGCCGAACTGAACGGCAAACCCTTGGACAGGAACTATATTACTTTTGATGACATCAATAAAGGCGGTGAAATGGTCTTTGAGATGAGCGGTACTCCAAATAAAAGCCGAGGAACCAGTAAAGAGGCAAGACCATTTTCATTGCAGCAACCGGTAAAGAATTAGTCTTTTTTCATGGCCGCAGCCTTAAGGTCATCCGGCATTTTCTCAATGGCATAGCGCAGGGCAGTCCTTGGCATCCTTGCCTTGTGCCTCATTACATAGTCGAAAACCTCTTTTTCATAGGCTTTGCTGGTTTCTTTCAACATCCAGCCATAGCCTTTCTGCACCATATCATCAGGATCCATCATGAGGATATCAGCAATCTGAAAAACATCAGCCAAGTAATAGCCTCTCTTACCAGGAACCACTAAACTAACCGCTGCGGCACGCTTGGTCCAGCGATTTTTGGACTTTGCCCAGGTCTTCAGCATTTTTACATTTTCTGGAAATTGAATCAGATTATAGCCAATGGTCGTACAGCAAAGCGTATCACAATCCGACCAATTGTTGACATATAGATTGACCCAGTTTTCATAGACCTTCATGTCTTCCGCCTCATAATGTTTACGAATGGATTTAGTGATGATACATGCAATATAGGCTTCTTCAAAGATCTTGGATTTCCAAAGTTCATCACATAAGGTAAAGATCTCCTGTTTTGGCTTCTTTTTGATATCCTGATAAACCTCCTTGCCTATCTTTCGAACAATTTCAATGGGCACGCCATAGCGCGTTGCACCTTCTCCTTCTTTAAAAAAACGAGCCATGGAGTCAGAAGTGGTTTTATCGACATTGTCCATTAGGGTTTGCCGGATATCAAGCAAAAGATCATTCATGGAGTCAAATTTAGAAAAATAGATAAAAGAAATTATTCAAAATACTTATGAAACCAGATGCTGAGGTCGATTTAGTTTGGCAGGTATGTCTGCCAGTCTAGGAAACTTGGATGAGCTACTGGAGGAATTGCAGAGCAAAAGACCTAACCTAAATCACTAATAACCAAACATAAGGAAATGTTTTTTGTTGTAATTTTGTATAATCAACTTACCACAAAAACCTATGAAAAGAAGAACCTTTATCAACTCCTTAGGTATTGGCTTTGCCTCTTCCCTACTCTTAAATTCCAATGGATATGGTAGTCCTTTGGCGGATCTATTCGAATTGGCAGCAGACGAAAGGGAACTTGCCGAACATAAAATAGATAGTATAGTATTTTCAAAAGTAAAACTAAACTATCCTAGACTGGTTGGAAAAAATGCCAGGCTAGACCTTCATGGCCATGGACCTGAGCTGGACATCTGTTGTTTAAGAACGGATCAAGGTGCAATGGGTTGGGCGTCCCTCCGAGGATCAAAAAAAGATGCCGAACAGTTGATCCCTGAGTTAGTTGGTAAAAAAATATCGGATCTCTTTACCCCAAAAGCTGGGACACTTTCTGAAAAACATATCGTTTTTGACATGGCCTTACATGATTTGGCAGGTGTCATCCTTCAAAAGCCAGTATATGCTCTATTAGGCAAAAAGGACCCCTTTATTACCAAGTATTATAGCGGCATGATCTATTTTGACGATCTAGAACCTAAGGATCAGCCCGCCGGAATTGATAAAATTCTGGAGGAGTGCCGATTTGATTACGGAGTGGGTTACAGACAGTTTAAATTAAAAATAGGTCGTGGTCATAAATGGATGCCGAAAGCCGATGGTATGCAAAGGGATATTGAAGTTACAAAGGCCGTTGCTACTGCATTTCCAGATTGTGAGATCTTGGTGGATGGAAACAATGGATTTACAAGTGATGAGTTTATCCAATATTTAAAAGGGATTGCTGGGATTAAGCTTTTCTGGATTGAAGAGCCTTTCCATGAAACAGTAGAAGACTATAAAAAGCTTCGGGAATTTGTCCAACAGGAAAAGTTGGACACTTTGTTGGCCGATGGTGAAGCGGATCCAGACCAAGTGTTCCTCAAGAAACTCTTTGAACAGAAGCTCTTGGACGTGCAATTAACTGATATCGAAGGTCTGGGCTTTACTAATTGGAGAAGGATGATGCCTGAACTGGTCAAGACCGGCACCCTCGCCTCTCCGCATGCTTGGGGCTCATTACTGAAAACGAATTATACGGCGCATTTGGCTGGTGGCCTGGGAAATACCGTCACTATTGAAGGAGTAACAAGCAGTTCAGACGATATGGACCTCACAGCCTACGCGGTAAAAGATGGAAAATTAATTCCGCCTGACCTACCGGGTTTTGGAATGCAGTTATTGAAGACCATATAGCATTTAGAAAGTGTTAGGTGTTCGGAAATTCTAAGATCTTTGGAGTAGACATCGATATCGATGTCTACATATGTTACTTAAGGCTAGAGTACTTGAATTTGTTTCTCCCATAGGTTACATTACGGTTTAGATTAAAAATAGTATTTAATATCATTATACCAAAGCAAGACAGATAAACAATCCTAAATCCGCCTAGTTCAAAATAACGCCTTAAAACACTAAATAAACCACAAGTCATTCATTTAACGCAATAAGAAAATTTAATTTATCCTAACAGGCTTAATTTAAATGTTTTCATTACGTTTTTTACTTTGTTGATATATTTAGCGGTAAAAATTACTATTAATTAAAAAATAAATTTGCAAGAATAAAATAGTGCTTCTATATTTGAATGTAACCAATGCAGAGCTGACCCATAATATTAGGAAACATTCATAATAATAAAGGCAAAGAAATAGGTTATAAAGGAGATAATCATCAGACCCGGTTAATTAAAGAATCAACCCAAATCTCCTACCGAATAAAAAAGAATCAAGTGAACAGAGTCCTAACAATTATTATTAACCATTTTCTCGTTGCTGATTTCCATTAACGATTTGCAAGGACAAAAAAACAAAAATAAGGGAGGCCATCCTACATACTGTTACCCAAGGGCCCATTGGTTCCGTAAAGGTGCAGGTGGTTGGAACAAACAATAAGACCAGTCGCTCAATCAATATCCCTTTATTATTGTAAGTTCTGTTCCCAATAATAGCATCGATGATGTAAATCCAAACGATGCAGAAAGTATAAGCGTATTAAGAGATGCAGCCTCTGCGGCCAAATATGGGTCAAGAGCAGCCGCAGGGGTCATCTCACTCAACAAAATAATAAAAAAACAGAATCTATTTGGCCTTAAAGTGTTCGCATTTTCCCTGTTTTTAATCGCACTATTGCTCTTTGCCTTAGTCTTTATCTCCAGTAAAGCTGACTTATGGTAGCTGCCATTGCAACCGTAGTATTATGCCTCGTGGGCATTCCGCTCTATGCTATTAAAAGGGCTTCGAAAGATCTTTGATATAAATATTCCTGAAATCTACCGGCTGTCCTTCACTCTGCAAAGCAATAAAACCACTGCTCAATAGTTTGCCGTCAATCTTAATTTTCGGATCATAACCATTTGCAGTACCACCCCCGATCTGCGGTTTAGAATATTGCAGCACAGTATCGCCTTCAATAATATGCTGGATCAGTGAGTCTCCATAAACGATCAATTCTCCTTTGACCCACTGGTGTTTATCATAGGTCTTAGACGTCGAATTCAAACAGTGTGATTCGGCAATCTTACCTTGGTAAACCACATTGGTCCCTGGAGAACACATATTACCCGTCGGTCTAGGTTTGCCGTCACCAAGTCCGGCAAGTAATTGCATTTCGACGGAAATAGGCCAATCCTGTTCTTTTAGCATCCCACGAGGATCTTGAGAATGGAACATTATGCCAGAGTTTAATAAGGTATATTCCGGTGCCCCACGTTGAAGTTCACCAGCAAACTTATATTCAAATTTCAGGTGATAATAGGAAAACGGGGTCTTATAATACAGGTGGCCAAACTGATCGTTGAAATCGCCGTATTGATCATACCTGATCTTGATGATACCATCTTCCACACGAAAGGTATTTCCAAAATTCTCACCTACCTCATGATGATGGATCTTGACAAACCAATCATCGATATCCTTCCCATTAAACAAGGGTTTCCAATCAGCATTTCCCTTTTGGGATAAATTGCTCTTACAGCCAGAAAACAATAAACATGCAAACAGAATAGGAATAACAACTTTTTTCATTTTGGTTTTAGGAATGATTTGCCTGCAATATACAGGATAATCCCTTGTGGATATAATAATTTAATAAACTTTCCCAGTCCTATATTTTCATGCAAAGTATTAGAATCGCCATGTTCGACATATAAACAAAAGATTAGATATCCATTTACAAATACAATAGTTTGGGCGTACTTATCCCTAATCCTGAATGTTTTATAGTACATTTACAGCATCACAGTAACCAAACTAATTATTAAATGAACATCCTTCATAAGCTATTGAACAAGATAGATTGGAAACTCAATGTTTCCAGGTCCAGCAAAGAACTTCAGAACAACAAACTGCAGGTACTGACCTTTGATGAAAGCCTTGACTATTTGATTGATTCCAAATGTTCATTATCCAGATTTGGGGATGGAGAATTTACCTTGATGCTGAATGGAGAGTTCCTGTGTCCAAGGAACGTCTCATTAAAACATCAGGAAGCAGACCCTAATCTCAAAAAGAGGTTGCTGGAAATTCTGAAGGATAGAAGGACCGATCAATACAATTTAAAAATTGCAGTTCCTCGAACCTTAGTAGACCTAGATAACAACAAGTTGACAGATTCTTCAATAGGGTTTTGGCAACATTATTTACACGAGTTATTCTACAAAATATCATCGTTTCTGAGGAAGGATTACACTTACCTCAATGCGCAGATCAGTAGGTTCTATCTTGATGACAGAAACAAGGATCAAGAGGACATTGAAAAAAGGATAACGCATTGGAAAAGACTTTGGGAAGATCAGGATTTATTAATAATCGAGGGCAAAGGCAGCAATCTAGGCAAGGGACAAGGCTTTTATGACAATGCTAAAAGCATAGAAAGGATTGAATGCCCGAATAGCAACAGCTTTAAGCATTATAATGAAATCTTATCGGCAGCAAAAAAATACGGATCCAATAAATTAATCATTCTCGCCCTAGGACCAACCTCGGCGGTATTAGGATACGACCTGGCAAAGGAAGGGTTCAGAGCACTTGACTTGGGCTATCTAGAACTGGAATACCACTTCTTTCTAACGAAGGCTACAGAAGATAGCTCAATAGCAGGCATTAAAATCGGGACTGTAGAGAGTATCCAAAACGATCCTTTCCCGGCTACTCAAGAGGATTACGAGGAAAGCGCTGTTGTTTTTAGGATCTAAAAAAGATCCCTATTCCTTATACAACAAGTACTTTTTGCGCATCTTCTTATATTTCTCAATACCGGGCTCCCAAGTTTTACGGATCTGGTCTTCCGTCATACCGGCACGGATCTGATCCTTAAAAACTGACACCCCAACGAGATAGTCGATATTACCGATCTGTGGATGAAACCTTTCAAAAAAGGCAGGTTTATCTGGGCTTTTAGCATAAAGCTCAATCATCCATTTCAGATTAATCTTCTTGGATTTGACCAACTCCTCGAAATCTGTCCCACGCAAGTCCAGACCATAGCAAACCTGGTCCTGATACAATGGATTTTCTGCACGTCCAGGCATAGAAACCGGCGTATAACTGAATTCATAGATTCCCTTGAACATTGGCGCACCTACAACGGTGAATGGAAAATCAGTACCACGTCCATGGTTTAGTGAAACCCCTTCAAAAAGGCAGGTTGTCGGATATAATAGAATACTCTCAGGAGTGTTGAGGTTCGGTGAAGGATTAACCGGCAACTTATACATTAGGCTGTGATTATAGTTGGCATTTTCAACGACTCTTAACTTACATTTCAGGCCATTACCCAACCAGCCCTCTCCATTTGCCATAAGTGCAAATTCGGCAACCGTAAGTCCATGAACTATGGGAATTGGAAACTGCCCGATTCCAGATTTGTTCTTCATATCCAAAATAGGCCCATCAATGAAGTATGCATTAGGGTTAGGTCGGTCCAGGATAAGCATTTCCTTTCCATTTTCTGCCGCTGCCTGCATCACATCCCGTAAGACATTTATGTTGGTATAGAAGCGGCAGCCCACATCCTGTATATCATAGAGCAGTACATCCACATCAGCAAGGTCCTCCTTTGAAGGCTTCTTCTTTTTCCCATAAAGCGAGATGATCTTGACCCCTGTATTCGGATCTACCTCATCGCCCACAGACGTTCCATTGCTGGCATTCCCCCGGAAGCCATGTTCTGGACCAAAGACCTTGACAATCTCTATCCCAGCATTCACGAGGCTATCCAATAGATGTTTATCCCCTATTATGGAAGTTTGATTGGCAATCAGGGCAACTCTTTTACCCTGTAGCTGTGGCATGTACTTTTCTGTGCGTTCAGCGCCGGTCCGAATGATATCATTGGAATAATGAACCTGCGCAATTAGGCAATTCACGGCTAATAGCAATGTCCATACTAGGAAAACTACCTTTTTCATAGAACTAAATATAGCATTTTATCAAAAGATTAAAGACCAACTAGCTGCAAATTAAAGCCCTAATGCTACTGAAATCTCTTCTTGCTTTTCAGTATATTTACGAAAATGTCGTAACATGATCCGATTCTACCTATTTCTTGCGTCTATTTTCTTTGCCCATCCCCTATTGGCCCAACATAGCATCCAAGGGAAAATCATCAATGCAGATGACCGCAGCCCTATGGCCGGTGCTTCAATCTATATCAATAATTCTTCATTGGGAACCAGCTCGAATAAGGAAGGACTGTTTACCCTCCATTCGCCGAACAGGAATGTTGAACTGGTGGTGAGCAATATGGGCTTTGAAAAAAGGGTCTTGGAAATACAGCTCCCCCTGCAGCACGAGCTGGTCATCGCGATCAAGGAAAAGTCCACAGCTATAGAAGAAGTGGTGGTTACCAATTACCTAAAAGATGGCTGGAAGGAATGGGGCGACTTTTTTATTGAGAATTTAATAGGACAAGGAGACTTTGCCGAGGAATGCAAAATCCTTAACCATGAGGTCGTAAAATTCCGATTTGACAAAAAGGCTAATGTCTTGACGGCAATCTGTACCGAGCCCCTTAAGATTCGTAATGATGCCCTGGGTTATGAGCTGACCTACGACCTAGGGGGATTTAGAATGGACTTTGCAAGCAGGATGTTTCTTTTCGAGGGTTATGCTTTTTTTAAGGATATAGGCAAGGGACGGTCTAAATATAAAAAGAACCGAAATGTGTCCTACCTATTGTCCTTGAACAGGTTTGTGCGGAGTACCTATAACAAACAATGGGAACAGGACGGTTATATCGTCAGGAAATTGGTTAAGGAAGACAATGCAGTTCGCCTGGAGGCCAGACAAAAATATAATGCCATATTAGACAGCGTTCAGAAGAAATATCGAGGAAACTGGAACCTATTCTATGTCTCTCAAAAGGACTACACGGAAGACAAGGTAAATACCATACGAAAGCAGATGACTCAACCTGAGAAAATCAGCTATTTGATGGGGATTATGCGTCCCACTGAAATTATCGCAGCAGAGGATAAAGAGAAGGGCCTCATGAAAATTAATTACGCTGATTACCTCTATATCATCTACCCTGCTGATTTTTCAAAATCCAAGAACAAGATCTTACAGAAAGCCGCCAGCGAGGTTTCCGAACTGTCCATCGTCGAGACCGATGGAATCATCATTGAGCCACAAGGCTCCTATTTTCCAACGGCTAACTGGATATTGAGCGGCTATGCCGTTGGCTATTCTAAACTAGCCTATATGTTGCCCTTGGATTATGTACCAAGTGATTAAGCTTAAATTATAGGGCAATTCCGCTTCCACCGATAACCTTTATTTCATCTTCGAATTCTTTCCAAAAACGGATATATCGAAACTGGGCTTCAAAAGGTTCTCCGGAATAACTTCCCATTAACCTCATTCTTAAGGTGATTATGGCAACGTCATCAATGATATTTAGGTTTTCAACATCTGGGCTGAGATCAATGATTTTAAGAACTCCAGAACGATAGGTTTCTAAATCCTTCTCTTTGCCAATAATCTCTCCGCTTGGGATAATAAACAGCAAATCCTTATGCAATAGCTTATCCAACATTTCGAGGTTGGCCGATTTCATGGCATCATAAAGTTGGTTTTCAAGGGTCAGGATATCTTGCTTTTTCATCATGGCATTCGATTTATGATCAGGTTATTTATTCCTATAGTAACGACAATTCAAACGTTTCATTATTCATATTAGCTACAACAAGGAACTATGTCAGCCTAAATCCAAAGACATTAAAAAAGGGGAATAAACCTTGAAGCTTATTCCCCTTTTCTATTATTTCGTCACTTTCATGACCCCGTTCATTATTCGCCAATGCCCTGGGAAAGTACAGGCAAATGGATAATCTCCCGGCTCCGAAGGCACTTTAATGTTCAATTCATAAGAACCTTCCGGATCAATCAAGGAGGTACTGAATAAGACATCAGGTGTATTTGGAATATACTGAAGCTCGGCTGCATTGCTTTGAGTGGCCAACTTATCAGCGGCCTGTCCAACACGGTCCAGACTACCCGGTTTCAGGATCAGTAGATTATGCTGCATATGGTCAGGGTTTTCAAAAATGATCTTCAGATTTGATCCCGCCTTCGCAGAAAAATTAGTGATATCATACTTCATTTCCCCAACGATAGCCTTAATTTTTAAGACCTTATCCGCCTCTACGGTACTGCCTTCAGCCACTACCGTTTTGTTCATAGCCACCAATCGCCCATCCTCTAGGTTTCCATTAAAGTCAAAATCCTTAGCAAAATCTCCTGGGCTATCATTTGGCCCTTGTTCAGCATCCTTGGATGCACTGGCTTTCCCAACCAATAGGAAACCATCTTGTTTTTCAGGGAATAGACCTAATGTCTTGCCTTCTGCTACCTTCGCATCATCAATGAACACTAGCATCTTGCCATCAGACAATAAGGAAGTCCTCAGCTTAAATGTAGGTTTTGTTAGTACCTCAGATTGAATGACAGCTTTATTTCCTTTTTGGTTGACCCTAAATTCCAGTCTACCATCTTTGAAAGAAACTGCAAATCCATCCTTCTTGTTGCCATAGGAAAGCAAGGCTCCATTTAGGGGCTTCTTATCTTTCTGACTTACTGTACCCACAAAATGGATCTCCCTATTCATCAGATCAGGAATTTGCCTTGGCCCAATCACTCCGTTCCTTGCCGTATTCAGCGCAAGGACGTTCATGTTATTTCCGGCAATGATCCTTTCTGCTAAGGAACCATTGGCGTTTGAAAAGTCAGGGTGTCCAAACTTCGTATGATATTCATGCATAAAATCTTTCTGGTGAATACCACCGGCAATCATCAAGGCATGGAATAACCATTTGTCTTTTTCATTTTCAGGGTTCTGTACCGCATCAAAGATCACCTTAGCAACTTTTGGACTTGGCGGCGCTTCAGATAAAGCCAATATGGCCGCTAAGCGAACTCTCAAGTCCTTATCCTGCACGACACCTGCGGAAATCAACTCATCGATCACCTTCGCGTTTTTAGGCAAGGTCTGAATAGCTGCCCTTCTCACCCCTGCGGCTGGGTGCTTAAGAGCCTTAAGAACCGCATCAAAGCTGGCGTTCTCCCCATCAGACAGTAAACCCAAACCATGCAAAGTCCAGATTGCGTGAATGGCACCCCCATTGATGTTGACCTCATCCACCGACTTATCACTGATCAGTTTGTTAAGGTCATTGGCAACAGACTTATCCGCGCCTTCGACCAATAGACGTTGAGCGGTCGTACGCCAGAACATATTATCGCTCGTCAATGCGTCGACTAATTCACGTCCTTTCTTGCCATCCAATTTAAACTTCCTTTGCTTGGCCGCATCTTCATGCACCAACCGGTAAATACGACCTTTAGAACTATCCCTCAATGGGTCTATATAGGCATTTCCAGGTCCGTTGTCAAAGCCTTGAGGAGTTGGATTATGTTGGATGATAAAGTTATACCAGTCCAAGAACCACAACGCACCATCAGGACCTACTTTGGCCTCCACAGGTCCAAACCAGTTATCAGAACTAGCGACCATGTTCCAGCCATCGTCCTTTTCCTTGAATCCAGATCCCGAAGGTTCCAAGATATGTTTATGGATCAGGCGTCCGGTCGGTTCAGCAATAAAAGCTACCCTATTCCAATATTCTTGAGGAAAGGCACGTGCCGTATAGAGATTATGGCCAGCTGCAGCGGTAAATCCGCCAAATACATCCACCTGGCGCAGTTCTTTAGTTAATTCATGTATTTTGTAGTGAGCATCAATCTTCTCGATCCCCCGCTCATTCAGGTTAGCTTTTTCATAGTAGCGAGCAGGAATAGCCATAAAGTTACTGTGCTCGTTATTGGCCGTGGACAGGAATACATCAAAATCCTCCGAGAATCCCAATCCCCAAGTGTTATTGGTCGTGGTCCCAAGGAATTCAAAATCTTGAGCTTTTGGATTAAAACGATATGCTCCCGAGCCAAATTTATAAGGTTTGCCCGCAATATTACCTTCAAATCCAGAATAACCAACGGTTCCCCAGATTTTGTTATCCATTCCATATTTCAGGTTAGATGGACCAGCATGCGTATCAAAGGTTCCCCAACCATCAATCAATACCTTGCGAACATCTGCTTTGCCATCACCATCGGTATCTTTTAAGAACAGAAAGTGAGGGGCCTGAGCGACGATAATCCCGCCATCAGAAAACACAAAAGAAGTCGGGATATTAAGGCCTTCAGCAAATACAGTGAACTTATCCGCCTTGCCATCATTATCCGTATCCTCACAGATGGTGATTCGATCATCACCTTCCCCTTTGTCATTTCTTACGGTATTCGGATAGTCGACCGTCTCTATCACCCATAGCCTTCCCTGTTCATCCCAGTCCATTGCAATCGGCTTTTTAATGTCCGGTTCACTGGCAAACAGCTCCAGGCGAAACCCTACAGGCACCTGTATCAGGGTCTGCGATTGTTCCGGCGTTAATGGGTGCTGATAGCGCGGTGCCGGATCTTTGCGTTCATAATTAGGCATGCGCGCTTCCTCATATTGAGGCTTCGCAATCTCATACTTCTTCATGCGCTCCACAGCCTTATCACCGACAGCCCAAAGGATACCGTTCTTTATCAATTGTAAAAATCCAGGGTTACGGAAAGTTCGCTCATCATGGCCAAATGCCGTATAGAACACCCGGCCCTTACCATGCTCTTTTACCCAGGTATAAGGCTCTCTATGCGTGCTATCCACACGTTCCATCAACACTTCGATATCTTTAGCCAATAGATGATGCACATAGGTTTCATCCCATTCGGTGACAAATGGCGAAAGACCTTTCATCACCGGATGGTCAGGCTTGATGATCTCAGCACCAAAAGAACCACCTCCATGGCTCTTGAATTGGCCACCGATCAAGGCAACGACATCATCCGAGTTCCTAAAGCAGTAGGATGCAGAGTGGATATTAATATAGCCTTTACCGGAGGCTACATAATCCAACAAGGCCTTCTCCTGCGCCGGACTGATCGTATCATGGTTCGCATATAAGATCAAACCATCGTATTTCTTGAGATCTGGACGCGTCAAATCGTCGGGATCGATGGAATAGGTAATATTTATTCCATCAGCGAAATACTCTTTTGACAAGATGTCGGCCAATAGTTCCGAGTCATGGTGTTTACTATCATGCCCCAGAAAAAACAGTTCCAGTCTTCTAGGTTTGTTATCATCGGCACATCCCAGTACCGACAGAACAACACAGAACAGAACGCAAAATTTTAAAATCTTATTCATCTTAATATTATTGAGATAAAGGTTCCTCAGGAAGCAAAACCATTAATTGGTTTCCCAAGTAAAATCAGGTAAAGGAATGATCTCTCCACCTTTCAGGGCAGACTCATGCGCCAAAATACCCACACAGGTTATATTTGCAGATTGCCTAGCATTCGGAAATGGCTGTCTGCCCTCTACCAATGCACTGATAAATTCATGTACTAAATGCGGATGCGAACCCCCATGCCCACTTCCTTGCAGGAAAGAAAGGTGTTGGTTTTCGCCTTCATCATAAACTCCGGCCCTTGTAAAATGCTGAATCGGTTCCGGTAGCAAATGAGCATAATCTGGACAGTCCACTT
Organism: Sphingobacterium sp. LZ7M1; assembly: GCF_024296865.1. GTDB lineage: Bacteria > Bacteroidota > Bacteroidia > Sphingobacteriales > Sphingobacteriaceae > Sphingobacterium. The sequence goes on from NZ_CP101134.1 coordinate 4,402,253, forward strand.
CTTCAGGAATTTCAGGCTCCGGACGTTTGGCCACATGCAAGACCAATGGCTTGCCTTCAATCAATGGCCATTCCACGGACTGCTTGGATCCATATACCTCAAAGCTCTCGCGGTATTGCCTAGCCGTATCAAATAGCGACCGGTACACTTGAGCACTTAGGTCAGAGTTCCTGAATTTTATATGTGCAGATTCAATGGCAAATGGAGAATTGTAATGCCCAACCAGATCCTCGCGGATGGTACCAGAGCCAAAGCAGGACACATACTCCGCTTCATTACGCGTTAAGCCTAAAACCGGCCCTACACAGTGCGTAGCATAATGCATCGGCGGCAGACCCGGCCAATAGTTCGGCCAACCATCCATATCCTGCTGATGGCTCGCTTTAAGGAATTGGATCTTGCCCAGCTCACCCTTCTCGTATAGTTCCTTCATAAATAGGAATTCACGCGCATACAGCACGGTTTCCATCATCATATAGGTTAGACCAGTTTCCTCCACCGCTTCCACGATCTGTCTACATTCATCAACTGTAGTAGCCATCGGAACTGTACAGGCCACGTGCTTGCCGGCACGCAATGCCTTGATCGATTGCTCCGCATGGTTTGGAATAGGTGTGTTGATATGTACGGCATCAATATTTTCATCTTTCAGCAGCTCATCATAATCGGTATAGCGCTTTTCTATCGAAAAGGCATCTCCAATTTCGTTCAGGCTCGCTTCATTACGTTGACAGATAGCATATAGGTTTGCATGAGGGTGCTGTTGGTAAATAGGAATAAACTCCGCTCCAAATCCTAACCCGATAATAGCTACATTAATTTTTTCTTTCTTCATCATTTCGTTCATTGATTATGTTAGTCTAATTTATTGGCCGCCCATTTCTGCAAAAACGCATGCCCATCACGCGCAAATGCATCTTGATCCTCGGCTAGATTGCGCCAAATGCAAACTGCCGCTGCCAACTCTTTATTTTCTGGTGTAAAACTTTCAATCGATACGGCACCCTTATAGCCGATTGCCAAAAGTGCCTCATAGAAGGCGCCCCAACTGGCATTTCCTGTGCCCGGAGTACCACGATAATTCTCCGATACCTGCACATGGATCAACTTATCTCCAGCTTTTCGGATTGCCAATCCTGGATCCGGTTCCTCGATGTTCATATGGAACATATCCAGACAGATCTTGGCCGCAGGGTGATTGAGGTCATGGATCAATCGCAAAACATCATCTACATTATTGATCAGATCCGACTCAAAGCGATTTAAAGGTTCCAATCCTAATTCCAAACCTCTGGAAGCCGCCATCTCACAGACCTTCCCTAAATTATCAACCGCCCTGTTCCATTCAATTTGGCGCTGTGCATCCGGAACCATCCGAGCTTTGCCCACTGCAGAATACATAGGACCAGCGAAAAAACTGGCTCCCAATTCATTGGAAATATTTAGGCAATCCTCGATATACTGAAGACCGGTCTTTTGCAAGGACTCATCATCACTGGTCAAATCCCTAGTCGGTCCAAACGCACCGCATACCAGTGCTTGCAAACCATTCCTTTCAAGCTCCTTAGCAATCTTTTGGGTATCGATCAACAAAGGGTCTTCCACCGCTATCTCCACAACTTCGTATCCCAAGCTTGCTATTTTCTCAAACAGGCCAGCAGCATCCTCCGTACGGAAAGGAGAAGTCCATAGCCAGGTGCTAATGCCTAATTTTACAGGTAATTGCATATAATTATTTTAATAAATTGATGATTCTTAAAGGTTTATAGGCCATACACTTTAGCATTGTCCCTGATCAAATGAAATAGAGCTTGCCCATAACATTATTCAAGGTTGGTTTAAAATGGTTAATCCTAGAACCCTAAATTAAGATTCATGAAGAATTTTACATACCTATTAAATACCCAATGATGACTGTATTTTACCACAGTTTACAGACAAACAGCAGAACATTGGACAACAATCAGACATTTACCCGCTGCAAACCTTGCGAATTGCCCCTTAAACCCTTACTTTTGATATGAGCCCCATCAGACCTGGGGACGACCATTTATATTCCATCCATGGATATCAACTTCAAAAAAACCGCCGTCCAGAAAACAAGGATACCTTCCTCGCGCATATTCTTTGTGCGAAAGCTTTCCGACAAACATTTTGATACCACTTGGCATGCCCATTCCGAGTATCAACTTTTCCTTGTCGTAGAGGGTTCCGGAACCAGGTTTATCGGCAATACCATGAAATCCTTTGTAAAAGGGGACCTTTCTTTTATTGGACCCAATATCCCCCACCTATGGCGAAGTGATGATATTTACTTTGATCCCCAATCCAAAAAAAGCAGCGAAGGCTTGGTCATTTATATCAATGGTTCAGAATTAGAGAAATTCACTGAAAAAGAGGAGTTTAATCAATTAAAGGTCCTGTTGGAAAAAGTGAGACATGGCATGGAGATTCAGGGTGCCACTGCCATGGAAATCATCGCATTGATGCATGAACTCCTCAACCTGCATGGCATGGAAAGCATCATTCATCTTTTCAAGATCTTGAATGTACTGGCTAAGGGGAAGGATTATGCGCTTTTGCACTATGATGAATTCCAGTATCAGTCCAAAGATGTGGAAACAAACCGCATCAATATCGTCTATAATTATGCCCTGAACCATTTCAGGAATAAAATAACCTTGGAAGAAGTAGCCGCTCTGCTCAATATGAAACCCACTTCCTTTTGCCGTTATTTTACAGCCAAGACTTCCAAGACCTTTTCCTATTTTATCACCGAGCTGCGCATTAAGCATGCCTGCAAGCTCCTATCCGTTGCCGAATCCAAGAGCGTTGCCCAGATATGCTATGATTCAGGATTTAATACCCTGTCCAATTTCAATAAACAATTCAAGACTTTTATCGGAATGACCCCCATGGAGTATAGATTGAAGTTTATGATGCTTTAAAATACCGTTGGTTAATCCTTAGCCATCTCAACTAATTCCCTTACAAAAGGCTTTGCCTGATAGTTTCGGTCAAACAGCAATGGATAGTCTGTCCTTCCTCTCACTGGCCAATTATTTTTCCAGGAATCAGCATCCGTTACCCCCCACAAAGTAACACGGTCAATTTTATCACGATGCTTTAAAAACAGTGCAAAAAAATCCTTATAGCGATTGGCCAATTTACTTTCCACTGCTGCTGACAATCCCTCCGCATAAGGGTTTAGGACTTGATCATATTGGTAATTGGTACTGACTTCCGCCCCTTGTGAAGGACCTGGCATCGGCAACACAGAGATATCAAGCTCCGTAATCATTACTTGTACCCCTAAACTGGAAAACGCCAAGATGCTCGCTTCAAAGTCAGCAAGGGAGGGGTAATCTAGGCTTAAATGCCCTTGCATACCTATTCCATTCATTCGAACCCCATTATCCTTGAGTTTGCGGACCATGCTAACCACAGCTTCCCTTTTCCCTTTTTGGGACATGGAAAAATCATTGTAATACAGTTCTGCATCCGGATCTGCCTCATGTGCAAATTGAAAGGCCAAATTAATAAAATCTTCCCCAATGATCTGATAAAACTTGCTTTGCCGCCAGTCCCCATTATCCAGTATGGCCTCATTGACTACATCCCAGCCCTTTATCCTGCCCTTGTACCTCGATACTACGGTTTGTATATGCTTGCGCATCCGTTCGATCAATATTTCCCTAGAAACCTCTTTGCCATCCTTGCCAATAAAGAACCAATCTGGAGCTTGGGAATGCCAGATCAAGGTGTGCCCAATAAGTTGCATACGGTACTTCTCACCCAGTTCAACAAATCGGTCAGCATCCTTAAAATTAAATTCCCCTTCCTTAGGCTGAAGGTACATCGCCTTCATACAGTTCTCCGCCGTAATGGAATTGAATTGTGCTTTAATCAAGGCAGCAGCCTTTTCATCCCGCTCATAGATCTGCCTCAGGTTTAATGCAGCCCCAATCTCAAACTTCCCAGAAAAAGCCTCCTTTAAGGACAATTCCTTTGGTCCTTTTTGCGCCCATGAATGATTAGCAAGGAAAAGAAGCGTAATGACAAGAAGTAAAACAGACCTAGGCTTGTTCATAGATGGATTCGTATTAGGTGATTTTGTAATGGCTTAGGTTAAATATAGACAATCCATTTGAAACAGGATGACAGGATAATATCCTGACCCATTGAAATTATGTAGCAGCACTCAGATAGGATATATAATAATTCATGCAATGCAACATGGTCATTAGCAGTAAATCTCTATTCCTTAATTGATCAAAGCTTGCAGACGTTTCTATATCATAGTTAAAGTTGAGGGTTAGCCATTTGAAATCTGTACTCGCTACCGATAATTCTTGATCAGACTCGTCTATTAGAATAAACTTACTATTAATAAAACCTTGCAACTTTAACAGATACTGCCTTTCTTGATTATCAAAATAGGTCTTGATCACGATTCCCTTCCAACCCATCTTAAAGTCCAATAAGGTCTGAGATCCATCAATTAATTCAACTTTCGAATCCCAAAAACCTTTTGTGATAAGCTGATAATTCTTGCCATCAGACATAATTAAATCAGCATCAAAGGAATACCATTTCTTGATTAGCAATTCGCCTATTTCTTGGTTTTCAAGAGTCACCTTAAAATTGCGGGAATTTGTAGAGTTTGCCTTGTAGAGTGCCATGGGTGTTGGATGAGTGTTTATAGATTACTATAAACAATTTACAAATTTACCCCAAATTCAAGAAATCTGAATGTTCTTATGTTTTCAGTAATTGATTAAAGGTGCTAATAAGGTAATCAATGATTACTTGGCGTAAATCGTACTGAATAGGGCTACTATGTCTTTAGCAAGCAACATGCGAATTCGAGCTACGTTTATAATCAGAATCGCTATTTTTACAATGGAAAAAACTCCAAGAGGGGTTACAAGAGGACCACATGCGTTTGGTGGTACCTATATTCAAGAAGGAAAGTATTCTTATGCAATTAGGTTATATGACCAAGAGGTCGGACGTTCTAATTGTTAGCCTCTTAGTATTTTTTATTGAATGGACGGGGCAGGAAACGCAGACCCTTCGTGAAGAATCATAAAGTCTAGTACAAATCAGAGGCTTTATTTTAACAGCAAACGTGTTTCTAATTATAAGAGATAGGGCAGAAAAATTTCACCTTTCACATAATAAAAAGTATTGAATATGATTAAAACGTTTCTTTTTGTAATACTGGTAGTGTTCTTTAATTTTTATACAACATTCGGACAGACCAGTGTTATCTCTAAGGTCTCTTCAAAAATCACAGAGAAACAATTGAGAAAAAAAATAATAGAGAAAAAAAATGGCATATCTTTTTATGAGAATATTCGTAACAAGGTTATTGCTAAGGATAGCTTGAATTTTATCGGCTCATGCGATACCATTTTTTTTCTTGAAACATACGCCATAGAAACTGGTATTTCCTACGGTAGGATTTGGAGTAGCAGAAAGGCTATTTCATATGAGTACTTTAAGGATGAGTTAACTTTTAGGGAAATCTCTTTTTTTGATGTTGAGACATTAAAGTTAGTACAAACATGGGATATCAATAGCATACGTAAGTACGAGTCTAAATATTCTACAATGATATCCCCACTTACTATTTACGCATCAAGAGTTATATTGAATAAAGGGAAGATCGGTGTCGAATGTGTAAAATTTGACGAGATTTTTATACGTTAATATTACAATAAACTGAATCGATAAACTATTTGGCCAAATCTTTTACTGGATTGGGCTTTTTTTATTACGCATAAGCTTATCCAGGCTTGCATTGTTGATATTGGAAAGGAAAAGAAAAAGCTGGTTGAAACGCGAGCATGGAAAGCATGAGATCCTTAATTTTAAATTCCTTTTCCTTTCACTTTGGTGCTTACGTTTGCCATAATCATTTCAGCACCAAGCAAACCTTTGTGCCGTATTTGTGACGGTTTTCCGTGAAGTTCAACAATAAACTATGAAAACACACCGTTTTAAGGGTTTACAAAACGGGAAAAGAGGAAGTTCCAAACCGCCCTAAGAAAAGCAAAAAAGCCGTTTTACGCAAAGTAAAAACGGCTTTTTTGAAAGTGACCCCGCTGAGGCTCGAACTCAGGACCCACAGATTAAGAGTCTAAAGGTCTACGATCGACAACAAGGTTAAAATTGTTCATTTCCTGCTTGCTAGAGCAATATATGAACATTTTTCCAATATTCAAAAATAAGGGCTGTGACGTATTTGTGACGGTTTTATATCTTACCACAGTTGCAATTCTCCTCCCCCCATACTTCGTCTGGCACTCATAATCTAAACTTCTTAGCATACTAATCCCTACAAGAAAGATTTAGATTTTTATTTTAAAGTTTTCAGGAAAAAGCTGTATCGGTTGAATACTAAACTTTTATAAAGATAATCAAAAAAGTCAGGTAGCGATTTGGTAACGGTGCTTATTGCTTTGCTTTTCAACGTGTTTCCGTTAGCTCATAGCAAATATGATAAAAATGAGTGAGAAATTTTATTCAGCTTTTATAAAACCGAATTATGTTTGCTTATTTTAAAAAAGACGGCGTTAAATGCTAGTCATGGTCGGAAGATTTTCTTCCGGCTTTTTTGTTTTTTACATGTGTAAAAATATTTTTATAATTATTTGATAATCAAATAATTAGTTTTTTTTATCGTTTAAATTATGTATATATACTGATAATCAAACATTTATGTCAGTATTCAAAGACCACAAAGTTTCCCTTAGTCAGGTTCTGGATTTCATTCCTGAGGCGCTTTTAAGCCATCTTTCAGCGACCACCAATGTTGACCATTATACCATTCTTTATCTACGAATGTTCTTGCCGGTATTGCGGAGAAGAATTTTTGTAATTCTTTCAGTTTTACTTTCACTTTGATGTAAAGCGAATTAGGTTTTAACATAATTTTCCTTTTTTAATTATCCAGGTTAAAACATAAAATAACCTCTCCCATTCAACTTCATCGGCAAACCAATCTTCAATAAAATATTCCTGCATAAGCAAACTCCCCAATGGAAAAGTATAAGCACATCGTTGGTGTATCTCGGATAATACAATGGCTGTAATCTATCGCAGATACTGTACACCGGTGGATTGGTTCTTTCTGTGGGAGAAAAGGCTTTTGTGTTGCCATTAATATTGCACCCCACTAAAAGTTTGTACATAATACTTTCTTTATCACTTCATGATAGAATGATTTATTTAACAATAGACTCTCATTAATTCCCATCGGATTTTAATTTTTTCGAATTAATGAAATTCATCACGCCCTATACCAAAAGTGAAATTCCAATGATGAGTACGATTGTGAGTTGTTGTTGCCATTTATGTTATTTTAAAAAAACCAGGATATGCACATAAAATCGGCAATATCGCCGTCATATTATATGGCACCGTGGTTCAGCCACATTTCGGTTTCGTTGGTATATTTTATCTTGAACAAAATTCCTCAATTTCTTTAGAACTGACAATCTAATTCACTTAACAAACCGTCTACAGCTTATTTAACAGATAGATACAAAGTATCTACAAGGGGTTTAAATTGCTTGATTTCAGAAAATTCCGATCAAGAGTCCTCCATTTATTGGTTTCTTTAAAAGAGTATATTTCGTGGTGGGATTAATTTCGTTACTTCACCTGCTGATTTAGCTGATATTATGCTTATCAAAGTAGTAGATACACATCGCTGGACTACCTTTTCTTTTCGAAAAGACTTAAAGTTCTGAGTTTGGAAATGCGTATAAGCCAAACAAAAAGACATCTTCTCGGTTAGACTATTCAATGCCTTAATCCAATAATGTTTTTGCTTTTTCATTAGGGTTTCTATGGAATCTTTTTCATATATGATAAACAATTTATAGGTATCATTGTGTCATATATGAAAAAGAAAGAACCAAAACAAAATCAAAAGGGTATTTCAATAAAATCTCGAATTAGGGAACCCAACAAATCATTCCTCAACCACCTTCAGGTACAGGCAAATAAAATGTGTGAGCTCCTAGGAGAAAAACAAGGAGAACAGTTTATAAAGGATTCTTTAAAAGAATGGCCACATCTAATAAAAAGAGAATTGGAAATTTTCAAAAACCCCTAAGTCAGTTATGGATAATACTCAAATATTAAGTTTGAACCTCAAAATTTTTTCTTACTCTTTTTTTCTTTTTGAAGCTCTAGTATAGAACGTCTATAAATATCATTTCTAATTCTCAAAGACAATTATGCAATCTGACGGCCGATGACCATGTTTATGGCTTCTTTTACAATGTACAACTTATCGAAATACAGCCTAAATCTATTGAACCCAATGAATGAAATATACATCAATACCAGCCATCCGTCTTTACTCACTTGGGATACTGCCAAAAAAATGAAAAGAAAAATGCGCTGGAGAAGAAATAATTCTTTAATAACGATACTCTGGTCAGCAAAGGAGGAGGGCAAAACCATTATGCTACAGTTTCTCAGGAGAGGGTGTTATTGGAGGCTACAAACTTGTTAATGAATATCAAAAGGTCATTGAAAAGTTCCGCGATTTGGAGTACTATTCTCGTGATCTACCTGTTTCGGCATGCGAACTAATTGCCGAAGGAAGCCCGTTTACTTATCGGACATTTACGATCTTGGCCCTTAAAAATTCGAGCATTTCCTAATCAGTTCACCGACAAACAATGTCTGGATCGAGCCGTGCAATTGCCTCAGCGCTAAACCGGTCGACCAAACGTCCCGCCTGAAAGAAGCCATGAAGCCTAGCTAACAGGAACTAAACCATTTTACAGAAATGGAAACAGTTGTTATTTTATAATGCCTATTAAATGTGATTGTATATTAAAATTTAACTCTAAATGCCAGAATTCCCGATTAATAATATTCATTACCAGTATATAATAAACATTTTTGAGGTTAAAAAAACTACTACATAAATCAATGACTTTAAGTTGAGACTTAGGTCTGATTATATTGCATCTTTTACACAACGAATAGGATTAAGTTCAAGTTTCCACCATCCTCCTAAACTGGAATATCCCTGCCTAACATGAAGTGAATTGTAGTTTTCGTTTGAGTCAGCTGTGATTGACCAATAATTAGCACCATCCACCATGTCTCGGCTGATATTTCCATTCCTAAAAGTTCCAGTATACGGAAGAAATAAATATTTTTTCTGTTCAGAAATATCGGAAGGAATTACCACAAGACTGGATGGTCCATAGTACCTACCTTTAGTAGATGACGCTCCATAGGTTCCAGGGATACCAGGATTACCGTTAAACTTTGCCCCTGAAAATAGTTTTTGAAAATCACCCTTGGTAGGAGTCCTCCACTCTGGGGAAACTTTTGAGCAAGGATCACCAGAGGGGTAATCATTATATCTAGAAATCGGAGAGTTCATATTAGTAAAGCTTCTTCCGGGAATAACTTTTCCCGCCATCCAATAATCTCCTGACTTTTCGTCCTTTGAATATTGATCTTGATCTGAAAGAAATGAATATGCCCAGGAGGTTCCATTATATAACGACACTAAATTCCCAGGAGCCCAAATAAGGTCTCCTATTTGTATTCCATCGCTAGAAAACTCCTTTATGTTCAATGTAATCTCATATCGGGTTCCTGGAGTAATATTCACCGGTACTTCCAAATTGTTTTTTGTCACACCTCCAATAGATAGAGATCCGATCTTTAGAACAGCACCTGTCGTTCCAGATGGAATTGCTACTTTAACAGGAAGTGAATTGGTTGAAATAATTTCCCTAGAATTGACAGTTGCTGGAAAATCAAATCCTTTCTGAATCAAATTTGACGAAAAGCTTAGACTTCCATCAGCTATTTTAGCATTGCCCTCACCATACGAGTCCAAATACACATTCCTAATAGCATTGAAGTTCCCAGAAATTTTTTCTGAATTTATATTCAATTTAAGAGTTTTAATCTCAGCTATTTTATTGTCCAGTATTACGTCAACTCTATTCTCTGTTTCTCCAGAAAAGGTGATGTTGCCTTTGAAAAAGTACAAAAACTTCGTATCTGACTCAAGTGGTATAGAAGCTTCGCTAAGTTTTTGAGATGCATTTATCTGAGTTATTGAAGTATTACCAAATGAATAAGCAACTATACTGTAACCTGAGCCAGCATCAAGACCGGTAAATGGGGTATTAGTTCCGTTTTGAGAGAATGTTTTTTGTTGCACTAGATTATCACCTTTATAAATTGCAACATGGTATTTTATATTGCTTCCCAGAGGCTGCTGTATAGAAGTTGAGTTATTAGATGCCCTCAATTCTTTATTGCTCTCTCCCTGAAATTCATTGACAAAATTTATTTCTTCAACTGGATTTAATATTACTTCCATCACATGATCTTTATCAAACTTTATTTGATAGCCCTTTTCATCCGCCACTTTTTGTCTGCCATTGTGAGAAGCTTTAATAATTTTTTGGTTATTATTTCCAGGAGAGGTTGCTTTACTATTTTTGATCGATTCTCCAATTAAGTTAACGCTGAGGCTCGCCTTTCCATTAACAGAAAAATCCTGTTTTTCAGAACATGAAAAAAGAAAAAAAAGGCTGAAGCTCAAAATTGACGCAAAAACTTTTTGCTTTGATATAAACTCGTTCATTTTAATTTTTATTGTATATTTAATTTACCAACTTACGTCCTGGGTAAAATTATCTTCAGTCCATTTTTCATCCACTTGGTAATCTCCATTGTTTCCCATAGGGATAACCTTAGCAGAACCGGCTGCAATAGACTCTTCTAACTCCACTTCACAAATTGTAATCTTTGGGGAAATATAAATTTTAGATTTACCAATTTTGCTATATTTTGACATTTTTAAAAACTTAGTATTTGACTATTTGAGTCGGTTTTTAATAAAACCACGCAAATTTAATTGATTTCAGCCTGCTTTTAAGTGTTGTGGGAAAAGTGAAATTCATTCTGTAGTTTTTATGCTACAGCAGTAATGGTTATTACTGATGTTCTTGAAGAATAATAAATTCTCATGATCAGACCATTTTATTTTTATTATTGTCTACATCGGAGATTGTCCCATACTTAAAATCCTGGATTGTCGGTTATATACTGTTCTTCATTTATACCTGCTCCCATAATGATTCATACGGGAATGCTCTTGTTCAAAAGTTTGTTCCCGCCCATTAACTTAGGTAGGATTATCCTTTATCGTTTGTAGGACAGATTGAGGACCTTTAGGGTGAGACAGGACGTTAACGAATGGCAGGTTAAATGTAATAGCACCATAGAATGATCGGGGCCTCCGTAAACTATCCCTTTTGACATCGAATTATTCAATTTTGTATTGAATTGAATAGTTCCCTTTTTCCCGATGCATTTGTAAAGCTGCTGGTCAATATAATGTTCAAGATCCATGTTAAACGAAATTGTTTCCATGTATTTATCGCAACTCGTTAGTCTTACTAAAAAATTAATCTTCTATTAAACAGACATCTCGCATCCAGCAATAAAATCAATAAAAAAAACTTTCTTTAAAACAAAAAAAACATTCTACAGCATGTTCAAAATAAAAAAGAGTCAAATTAAAGCCTTTTTTAACCAATAAAATTTATAAATTCAATCAGAACAATGTATTCTATACATTAAAAATACAACTAACAGGATTTTATAGACATAAACGTGCGTTTTGTTTTCACAAAACAACTCATTAATCAAAATAATATATGATTTTTTAATAATTTCTTGATAAAAATCAATAAAAATCCAAATCATCACAACATTAATCGCAACATAACACAATTTATTTATCAAAAAGTACAGTATCAATTAAAAAAATGAGTACTTTTACGTGAAATACATTAATAACGTTATTTTTTACTAAAATTGCCCTCTCATAACAAACATAGGTTTATAATTGGTTGATTAATGGTCCCCTTCTCCAGGGGACCTTAATCTATTTAAGTTTTGTTATAAAAATTTCACTTTGAAATTCTCCATCTAATTGGAAATGCTAGCTGTTATTTTTTTGTCAATAACTATACGCTAATGCCATATATAGCCCTAATAAAAAAGATATTTTCTTTCCCCCGTTTTTGGTCTGATGCAGATAACTGTTGCCAAATAGTAGAATATTAATTACCTCCTTCCAATTCAAGTTCGCTCCACTCCCCTTGGGATAAGGTAAATCCTATATCCGTAGTTTCCTTCCAAATATGAAAGGTTCTTTCTGGAATAGGAACAAGATACTGTGGTTTTTAAACAACCGCCCTAAGGCTATCTGTTCAACGGTCATTCCTCTTGTTCGTCTGAATTTATTCAGTTCATTTAATGATTTTAAGGTTTTCCTTTTTTGCTCCGGATAAATAGTGGAAAAATATGACTATTATCATTCTGTTTTATCCGAACACCAACCCTTATTAAGTGATTTGAACGGCAAACTTTTAGAGGTTTCTTTTGTCAATTTTTCTGAAAAACTGTTTTTCAGAACTTGAGAATCAGCTTTTAAGTTTGACCTCACTTGAGTTGTAACTGACAGCTAAAATACTACGAAAGCTAATTTTGGGAGGTGGGCTGAAAAAGGTACTTTCATCGAATATTACAACCTGATTGATACGACAGATTTCTATTCCAGTAATTCATGAAGTTTCTTCAATTGGGCTTCCCTTAATGTTGTTCATAAGGAAGGGGCAAGGCTACCGAAGAATTGTCCGATAATGGTTAACCACGATATAATGTCGGGACCTCTACAGCCCTCATATGATGGATTGTCCCTTTAATACCACCACCACCAAACCAGCCCAAAACTTTTTGGGCACCGTGGGGAAACATAATAACCCCAAGGACAACTCTCAGTAGTGTTATTGCCGGGTCGTCCGTCGTACTAAATATTGAAAGTATATCCATTAGAAATCCCCCCTTTTTATTTGGTCAAATATCTTTTCATACCCAAGGTCGAAATACAGTACCTCCAGGTAATGGCCGTACTCTTTTACAGTATCTAAATAGGTGAATTTGGTACTGTCGCCAACCTCACCCGCCTGTGCTATTTTTAGTCCCTGATCTGTGAGTCTTTTCATAGTAGCATCGTAATCGAACACTTTTACCGCCATATGATGAATGCCCATCCATTCATACTTTTTAAGGAACTCATCATAGGTACTGTGTCCGCGAATCGGTTCGATGATTTCTATGTTTGTATTTCCCATTTGACCAAATGCAAGATTTACATCTATATCTAAGGGTTCACCATACAAAGTCTGGTTTCTTATTTCAGGCTTTTCCAGTTTCAAAAATTTAGGAACGCCCATAGTCTTCTCGAAAAATGAGATAGACCTGTCCATGTCTGAGGTCACAAAACCTATCTGGTAAAATCCAGCAAACATCGGATCGATAAATGTTTTTTCCATTTTGAATATCTTTAGATTATAAAATACAAATTTTCAGCTTGTTACGAAATGCTAAAAGGGCGAAACAACTGTAATCTTAGTTAAAATGACTGTTGTTGGATTAAAGCAGAAATAAATGATGGTTATTAGACTTATGCTATTTTCCTTTTTTCAGCTTCATCATAAATGCGCCTACCGTTTCCGTTAAATCTTTTAATACAGGATTAGGTGTTTTCCGGTTTCTGAGCAAAACTTCACTGAATAATTTCAGTCCGATGAAAAATTCGGTGTTGTCATTCGGGTTTTCAAAAATGGCGCTGCTTTTAGCTATTTCGAGTATTTTAAACAGATCATCGTGATTTTGAAACTCTAAAATCAAGGGCTCGTTTTCAAACGTCTGACCCTGCAGATCTGTCAACCCCTTTATTGTAAGTTGGTAATTGTATGCTTTCTTGTCCATTGTAATTTATTAAAGTGAAACTGCAATAATTTATAGTGCAAAGTTTCAGCATATCGTGATGAAGTAAAAGGGCAGTTCGACCCTAAACTTAGTCGAAGTGTCTGTTCGGGAATGATGCTCTCAAAATGGAATATCTAAATATCATTAAGCCTTGGGATACCGTCTATAAACAAAAACGAGAAAATATTTTGATATATTTGGGGCTTGCAATGAACCTGGAATCTTTGCTTAAATCTTCTTTCGGAATAGTGAAAGCTCCGATGTTTAACAAGGTAAAATCCCCGATGAAGTTATTTAAAGGATATATATGAAATCATACGAAAATTTAAAGGAAACCCTTGCATTTTATGGGGTTAATTGCAACGAGCCTTATTATATTTCCTCAGGTAATTCAATTCTTAAATTCCCAAAGAAATCATTCCGAATAGATTTTTATGCATTTTGTATCTGTCTTGCCGGTAATATTGAACTTGAAATAGATAACAATACATATAATATCAATCAGAATGGCTTCCTCATTTCCGCACCTTCTACTATCATAAAATTTAAAAAAGTAAGCAAGGATTTCAGGATGAAGCTGCTATTTTTTTCAAAAGACTTTCTGCTTAAAAATATTGCCAACCCCTTCATTATTGACAAGATGAATCTGTTTCGGTACGGCTCGTACAATATTCTGGAAGCCGACATACAACAAGCGGTTCCATTGTATGCGTTTTTGGACTATCTGCAAATAAAAACTTCCGTAAAAGGTAAATTTACAGAAGAGATAATTCGCACGATTATCTTTAATCTTTTGCTGGAAATTGCGGAGATAGTTAGTTTAGAAGGAGGCGATTCGAAAGAGAATAAAAAGAAGAAAAAGGAATTGTTTTTGAAGTTTGATGAATTGGTAAAGGAAAATATCCTGCTTTATAAAGATGTCGGTTTTTATGCAAAACAGCTGTGCATATCTGACAAATACCTGATAGAAGTGGTAAAGAAAGCCACCGGCAAAACACCTCATCAAATCATCGATGAAGCGCTGCTGAAAGAAGCGTATGTTATGCTTGGCAATCCTGGATTCAATATTTCCCAGATTGCAGATCTGCTTCAATTCAGTTCCGTTTCAGCTTTCGGTAGGTTTTTCAAAAAATATGCTTCCATTTCTCCTACCGAATATCGTAGGCAGCAGAATATCTCCTAACCCGAATTTCAGAACGACATAACTGAATTTCGGGTTGAAAAAGAATTTGAATATATTTGAATATATACGTCACTTTATTAAAGAGCAAGTATGCAAGAATAGATTTCAAAACGTTTTCTATTAGCATAACAAAAACATTCTTAAAAAGGAAATTATGTATTACAGCAATGGAAATTATGAAGCATTTGCAAATCCCAAAAAACCCGCAAATGTAGACCAAAAATCAGCGTATCTGATTGGTTCAGGATTGGCATCTCTTTCTGCTGCGGCTTTTATGATCCGCGACGGGCAGATGAACGGCAGTAAGATTCATATTTTAGAAGAACTGGCACTTCCAGGCGGCAGTATGGACGGTATCCTGGATGAACAAAAGGGATATATCATTCGCGGCGGCCGTGAGATGGAAGTCCATTTCGAAACCTTGTGGGATCTTTTCCGCAGTATCCCTTCCCTTGATACCGAAGGAGCATCTGTACTGGACGAATTTTACTGGCTGAACAAAGAAGACCCTTCCTTCTCTCATACAAGGGTGATCGTCGATAAAGGAGAACGTCTCTCTACCGATGGACTGCTTACCTTGACACCAAAAGCCATACAGGAATTAATAAAACTGGTTTTGATTCCCGAAGAAAAATTGCAGGATTTGCGGATAGACCAGGTATTCACCGAAGATTTCTTCAATTCCAACTTTTGGTTATACTGGGCAACGATGTTCGCTTTCGAACCCTGGGCCAGTGCATTGGAGATGCGCCGCTATGTGTTGCGTTTCATACCTCACGTAGGCAAAATTGCCGATATGTCTTCGCTTCGTTTTACCAAGTACAACCAGTACGAGTCGTTGATTCTACCGCTTGTCAATTATCTTAAAGAACAGGGGGTTGATTTTCAATACAATACCCAGGTTCAAAATATTATAGTTGATACAAAAGACCATAAGAAAGTAGCACAGCGTATAGAATTGATTCAGGACGGTCAAGAAAAGCAAATCCAATTAACAGAAAATGATTTGGTATTTGTAACGAATGGCTCCATCACGGAAAGCACCACTTATGGCGATAACAATACGCCGGCTCCCGTAACGTCAGATATCGGTGGCAGCTGGAAGCTTTGGAAAAAGCTGGCACGACAAGATGCCAGTTTCGGAAAACCAGAGAAATTCTGCGAAAATATTCCAGAAGCCAACTGGGTCATTTCCGGAACCATTACGTTGACGGACGATAAAGTATTGCCTTATATTGAAAAAATCACGAAAAAAGACCCGAAGAGTGGCAGTATTGTAACCAGCGGGCCTGTAACCATCAAAGATTCCAGCTGGTTATATGGTTTTTCCATCAGCCGCCAGCCCCACTTTAAAAAACAGAAAGACAATGAGGTGATTGTTTGGGTGTATGGATTGTTCTCCGATAAGCCCGGTGATTATGTCAAGAAAAAAATAACCGAATGTTCCGGAGCCGAATTGTGCGAGGAGTTATTATATCATATCGGTGTTCCCGAAAGTGAAATCGCAGCTATTGCCCAAAATTCGGCTAATACCATCCCTTGTCGTATGCCCTATATTACTTCTTATTTTATGCCTCGTGCATTGGGCGACCGTCCTTTGGTCGTTCCGGAAGGTTCGGTCAACCTCGCGTTTATCGGCAATTTTGCTGAGACTGAAAAAGATACGGTATTTACGACAGAATATTCCGTACGTACAGCAATGGAAGCGGTTTATACGTTGTTAGATGTAGACCGGGGCGTTCCTGAAGTTTTTGCTTCCTCTTTCGACATCAGGGTTCTATTAGAATCCATTTATTTTCTGAATGATAAAAAGAACCTCAAAGAACTGGATCTTCCCTGGCTTTTATCCATTGTAGAAAAATATGGGCTTAAAAAAATTGAAGGAACATACGCTGAAGAAATATTGCGTGAAGCAAAGCTTTTGTAACCAACCAATTCCGGCAACCGAGTACAATAATTTTTCAACCGGCTGCCGGTTTTCAATTTTTATATAATTATAAAATACAACTAGGAAATACTTGTTGTTGATCTAAAATTTATTAAAAATATGAGCACAAACAATTCAGAAAAACACGCCTATTTCGTCGGAGGCGGATTGGCCAGCCTGGCAGGAGCCGTTTATCTATTGGAAGACGGTGGATTCAAAGGAGAAAACATCCACATTATAGAAGCCTTGCCCATTTTGGGCGGAAGCAACGACGGGGCAGGCAGCAAGGAAAAAGGCTTCATCTGCCGTGGCGGAAGGATGCTAAACGAAGAAACTTACGAGAATTTCTGGGATCTTTCCAGCCGCATTCCCTCTCTGGAAGTTCCTAATATTTCTGTTAAGGATGAAATATTGGCTTTCGACCACGCCAATCCTACGAATGCCCAAGCCCGTCTGATTGATAAGGACGGTAATAGATTGCCCGTTACCGATATGCAGTTCGATACCAAGGATCGTATGAAAATGGTAAAGCTGTTTTTTACCGATGAAGATGAACTGGATAATGTAACGATCCGCGATTGGTTCGATGACCATTTCTTCACCACCAATTTCTGGTATATGTGGCAGACCACCTTCGCCTGGCAGGAATGGAGCAGCATCTTCGAATTTCAACGCTATATGAAAAGGATGCTGTTGGAATTTTCCCGTATAAATACATTGGAAGGCGTGACTAGAACGCCCTATAACCAATATGAATCGGTCATTTTACCCATCAAAAAATACCTGGACAAATACAATGTGGACTTTTCACTTCGTAAAACGGTTACAGACCTTCATTTTAAGGACAACGATAACATCACCGTTTCTGAAGTAGAATGTGTCAATGCTGAAGGAAATACGGAAATAATTGCCGTAAACGAAGATGATTTGGTCTTCTTTACGAATGGATGTATCACCGATAATTCCAACAATGGCGATTATAAAACGCCTGCCAGATATTTACCCGGCAATCCGCCAAGTTTTGCCCTATGGCGCAAAATAGCAGATAAGAAACCGGGAAGATTGGGCAATCCCGATCCTTTCTTTACCAAACCGGACGAAACCAAATGGTATTCTTTCACGCCGACCTTCAAGGGCAACAAGATGCTGAAGCTCATTGAGGAATATTCCGGAAATAAACCAGGAAGCGGAGCCCTGATGACTTTCAAGGACTCTTCGTGGCGGATGTCCATCGTTGTGGCGGCACAACCGCATTTCAAGGCACAAGGTGATGATACCACCATACTTTGGGGTTATGGATTATACCCTGATGCTATCGGCGATTTTGTCAAAAAACCGATGATAGACTGTACAGGCGAAGAATTGCTCACTGAATTAATTCACCACCTGCATTTTGAGCAGCACGAAGCCGACATCAAGGAAAGCGTCATCAACGTTATCCCTTGTATGATGCCTTATATCGATGCCCTTTTCCAGCCGAGAGCCAAGGCCGATCGCCCTGCCGTGGTACCTGAAGGTTCTACCAATCTCGCCCTGATCAGCCAGTTCGTGGAAATACCGGAAGATATGGTGTTTACCGAAGAGTATTCCGTTCGCGCGGCAAGGTGGGCAGTATATACGTTGCTTGGATTGGACAAAAAAGTAGCACCTGTAACCGAATACTGGAAACGACCTGATGTATTGGCTAAAGCCATTCATACTTCGTACAGATCATAAAAACAAAAAGATTATGAATTTTAAAAATGTAACAGTCGCCGGAAGTGGCGTATTAGGATATCAGATTGCTTTTCAAACCGCATTTCACGGATTCAATGTAACCGTGTACGACATTAATGATGAAGTTTTGGAAAAAGCAAAAACTAAGTTCCAAATCCTGAGCGAAGCCTTTAAAAAAGATTTAGGAGCTACGCAGGAACAATTAGATGCTACCAAAAGCCGGTTGTCTTACCACTCGGATTTGGCGGAAGCAGTAAAGGATGCCGACCTGTTGATAGAAGCAGTACCGGAAAATCCGCAGATTAAAATTGACTTCTACCAGAAACTAGCCAAGGTAGCACCTGAAAAAACGGTCTTTGCGACCAACTCGTCTACACTCTTGCCAAGCCAATTTGCCGAGTTTACTGGAAGACCGGAAAAATTTGTTGCCCTGCATTTTGCGAATGAAATCTGGAAACACAATACCGGAGAAGTGATGAGGCACCCGGGCACTTCGGATGAGGTTTTTGAAAGCCTTCTCGTATTCGCAAAAGAGATTGGGATGGTACCGTTGGCTATTCATAAAGAGCAGCCGGGGTATATTGTCAATTCCCTATTGGTACCTTTATTAGGAGCTGGTCTGGGATTGTTGGTAAATGGTATCGCGGACGTGGAAACCATAGACAAAACCTGGATGGTGGCTACCGGAGCACCGGTGGGTCCGTTTGGGATATTGGATGTAGTTGGGGTTACTACTGCTTACAACATCAACAAAATGGCAGCTGAAGCTACAAAAGACCCCGTTAAGCAAAAAGTGGTGGAATACCTGAAAGAAAATTTCATCGACAAGGGTAAACTGGGGATTGCAACCGGCGAAGGATTTTATACATATCCTGATCCGGCTTATAAGGACAAAGACTTTTTGAAGTAAAAATATCCCTTACCATTTAGTACTTTCTCCCGATGAAATAGAAATTTCATCGGGAGGAGTTTTTACAATATTGTGCCGGAAATAAAAATTGAAATGACAGACCAGCTAAAATTAACAAATCAGGGATGTTTTCCGGTCTATGCATTGGCCAAAGAAATCGTAAACCACTACAGGCCCTATCTGGAAAAGCTGGATTTGACCTATCCTCAATATTTGGTGATGTTGGTATTGTTGGAAGAAAATGAACAGACCGTTACCCAATTGGGAGAAAAACTGAAACTGGACAGCGGTACTCTGACCCCGCTGCTGAAAAGAATGCAGCAAAAGGAACTGATTTTCAGAAAACGGAGCCATGCGGACGAACGTGTCGTAAATATATCCGTAACCGAAAAGGGGCAGCAACTAAAAATGTAAGCTCCCCCGAAAACAAGACTGTTAGAGAATAGAAAAAAGAGTGCTAACTTTAACAGTTAATTATGAAAGGGAAACGATTCAAACCGGAGCAGATCAGTAAGATCTTAAAAGAATTTGAAGCAGGCAAAAGTGTTCAGGAGCTCACACGGGAATACGGGGTGAGTTCAGCCACGTTTTATAAATGGCGTCAGCGGTATGGGGGTATGGAGAGCAGTGAACTGAAGCGGATGAAGGAGCTGGAGGAAGAGAACCGGAAGCTGAAGCGTATGTATGCTGATCTGGCATTAGACCTGGAGGCGGCAAAGGAGGTGATAAAAAAGCTTTGAAGCCCTGCCAGCGCAGACAGGTTGCTCAGGAATTGGTGGATTTGGGCAAAGGCATCAGCAGGGCGTGCCGCACAGTGGGATTGAGCAAGACCTGTTATTATTATGTATCGGATCGCGATGATAGTGAGGTGGAGAAAGCCTTGCGCATCAAGGCCGAACAGTTCCCCCGGGAGGGTTTCTGGAAAGCCTACGGCCGCTTGCGCCGGGAAGGTCATTTATGGAACCATAAGCGGGTACACCGCGTTTATAAGCTGATCGGGCTGAATATCCGCAGGAAAATGAAAAGACGTCTGCCCCAGCGAGTAAAACAACCATGGATCATTCCGCTCTCGGCCAACGACACCTGGAGCATGGATTTTATGAGTGACGCGCTCAGCAATGGGCGCAAATTCCGTTCCTTCAATGTGATGGACGATTTCAACAGGGAGGCGCTGCATATCGAGGTGGATTATTCCATGCGCAGCTCACGGGTGGTGTGGGTGCTGAACCACCTGATCAAACGTAGGGGAAAACCCAAGAAAATCTGGATGGATAACGGTCCGGAGTTTATTTCACAGATATTGACCGAATGGAGCCAGGTTAATGGTATCGAGTTTCTGTACATCCAGCCAGGAAGGCCTATGCAGAACGGACTGGTGGAAAGATTGAACGGTACTTACCGCGATCATGTGCTGGACAGCTACCTTTTCGACACGATAGACGAAGTCAGGGAAGTGACATGGAAATGGATGGACGATTACAATAATTACCGACCCCATGATAGTCTCGGTGATCTTGCTCCTGTAGAGTATGCCGCTTCCACGATTGCCTACAATCACTTATTAAAGAACGGGGATAAATACAAAGTACAGCCAAAATTTTATGTGATAAATTTTGACGACCCTCGCAAGAGCCACCGTTGCAACCCACTCAATCCCGACTTTATGACCTACATCAGCGACGCCTATGAAGCAGCATAAACCATAATGTTAAACCTCAACAGGTCGTGGATACAGAAGCAAGGAGATTTCTTCGTGGAAAGCCCGATTATTCTATTAGCAGCTATTATTTGGTATTTAAAAATCTATGATAACGGAAAGTATTGTACCTTTCCACACGGCATTGAGTTACTGAATAAAAAGTACGCAGACGTATTTACGATTTTAACTTCTTATCCTGATTTAGAGAACTATTTATCTCCCTTTATGGATGCTTGGCAGGGAGGCGCACAAGACCAATTACAGGGACAGATTGCATCAGCTAAAATACCTTTGTCAAGAATGATTAGCCCACAGTTGTATTGGGTAATGACAGGCGATGATTTTTCATTAGACATAAATAACCCACGTGAGCCTAAAATCCTTTGTGTAGGAAACAACCCCGACAGGCAAAATATTTATTCGGCGGCTTTGGGTTTGTACAATTCCCGAATTGTCAAACTCATTAATAAAAAAGGACAATTAAAGAGTTCTGTCATTATAGACGAGTTACCGACAATTTATTTTAGAGGCTTGGACAATCTTATTGCAACGGCGAGAAGTAATAAGGTAGCGGTTTGCTTAGGCTTTCAGGATTTTTCCCAATTAATTCGTGACTATGGAGATAAGGAAGCTAAGGTAATTCAGAACACGGTCGGTAATATTTTTAGCGGTCAGGTCGTGGGCGAAACGGCAAAGAGCCTGTCAGAACGCTTTGGGAAAGTATTACAGAAACGCCAAAGTATGACGATTAACCGAAATGACAAATCAACTTCAATTTCTACCCAATTAGACAGTCTTATTCCAGCTTCAAAAATCAGTACACTTACACAAGGTATGTTTGTCGGTTCAGTGTCCGATAACTTTGACGAACGTATAGAACAAAAGATATTTCACGCAGAAATTGTAGTAGATAACGAGAAAGTTGCTGCCGAAACAAAAGCGTACCAGAAGATACCGGAAATTTTATCCTTTGTCGATGAAAGCGGAGAAGATAATATGAAACGGGATATTGAGAACAATTATCGTCAGATAAAATTAGACATTGTTCATATCGTGGAAAGTGAAATGGAGCGTATAAAGAACGACCCGAATTTACAGCATTTGATACAGGAGGGATAATATTGAATTTTTAAATCATTTATTTTGAAATATTTTAAATTACAGCGTCTTATAAAAGAGAGCAGACTTTTTTATTAACTTTGTTAAGTGAAAAAAATGTTTTCAATATTATTATTGTCTGTGTATTTAATTTCGACAACTGAATTAGGTCAGTTATTGAAGTTTCCTATACTTATAGAGCATTATTTCGATCACAAAGAAAAAAATCCGGAGGTTACTGTTTTGCAATTTTTGGAAGTTCATTACGCCGGGAGCCATCTGGAAAACCATCCACACGATGACGATTATGAACAAGACAAACAATTACCGTTTATCGTACATATCGATGTTTTGAATATCAGTTTTGTACTTGTCCCCCCTTTTAGTTTTGATATAGAAACCAAAAAACTTGTAGGCAAAGAACCCAAAACCTTGCCTTTGGACGATACATTTTCTGATAACAATTACCGTTCTGCCATCTGGCAACCTCCGAAATTCTGTTAATCTTTTTTGATTTCCACGATGAATCCTTTCATCGTGCATTTGCTGTTTGATAATACTTTCATTCGGGCAGTCGGTGTATTTTGTGTCCGCCTGTAGGATTGATCATGTATTGGAAACGTCAAATCTCTTTATTTATCATTTACGATTAACAGAATAAATTATGCTTACAAAAATCATTGAGTTTTCTGTAAAGAACAAACTCATTATAGCATTATTGGTTCTTGGTTTAATCGGCATTGGCTCTTATCAGGTAAGCAAATTACCGATTGATGCTGTGCCGGACATTACCAATAATCAGGTGCAGGTTATTACAATCGCTCCGTCTTTTGGGGCAACCGATATCGAACGTCTGGTTACTTTCCCAATTGAACAGGCGAACTCCAATATTTCCGGACTCAAAGAAATCCGCAGTTTCTCCCGTTTCGGATTGTCCTTGGTTACCATTGTTTTTGATGATGGTATTGATGTGTATTGGGCAAGACAACAAGTGGCAGAGCGGCTGCAACAGGTTCAGAATGAAATTCCGCAAGGTATCGGAACACCGCAATTAGGGCCGATTTCTACCGGTTTGGGCGAAATCTATCAATATGTCGTTCGTCCTAAAGAAGGTTTTGAACAAAAATACGACGTTACGGAACTCCGTACCATTCAGGATTGGATTGTGCGTCGACAGCTACTTCAGGTCAAAGGCGTAGCGGAAGTCAGCAGTTTTGGCGGTAAATTGAAGCAATACGAGATTGCCGTGAATCCCGACCGACTTAATGCTTACGGCATTACCATCAATGATGTTTTTGATGCACTGAATGCCAATAACCAGAACACCGGCGGTGCTTATATCGAAAAAGGGCCAACCGTTCTCTACATTCGGAGCGAAGGTTTGGTGGGCAATATTGAGGATATTCAAAACATTTCCATTACCAATAAAAACAACGATGTACCGCTGTTTATCCAAGATGTAGCTGATGTCAAAATTGGTTTTGCCACCCGTTACGGAGCGATGACTTACAACGATCAGGGCGAAGTTTCGGGTGCGGTGGTGATGATGCTGAAAGGTGCCAACAGTAGTCAGGTCATCAGAGATGTAAAAGCCAAAGTGGCTCAAATCCAGAAAACCCTGCCCGAAGGCGTGGTGATAGAACCCTTTCTTGACCGTACCAAAATGGTGAATAATGCCATCAGCACGGTAGAGAGAAACCTTATGGAAGGTGCTTTAATCGTGGTATTTGTCCTCGTTTTATTTCTCGGAAATTTCAGAGCCGGCTTACTCGTGGCTTCGGTGATTCCACTAGCAATGCTTTTTGCCATTTGTATGATGAACCTTTTCGGGGTGAGCGGCAATCTGATGAGTTTGGGTGCACTGGATTTTGGATTAATCATCGACGGAGCGGTCATTATTGTAGAAGCCGTCCTGCATCAGTTATCCCTCAATCCTAAGTTCAAGAGCCTGCTGAAAATTCCGTCCAATGATATGGATAGTGTAGTTACAGAATCTGCCGGAAGAATGATGAACAGTGCAGTTTTCGGACAAATTATCATCTTCATTGTGTACATTCCGATCCTAACATTGCAGGGGATTGAAGGGAAAATGTTCCGCCCGATGGCAGAAACGGTGGCGTTTGCATTATTAGGTGCATTTCTGCTTTCCCTAACCTACATTCCGATGATGAGTTCGGTTTTGTTGAAGAAAAGAAGTTTAAAACCTTCGTGGTCGGACAGGGTAATGAAGAAAGTAGAAGCGCTTTATTTGAAAACCTTGCTGAAAGTTTTACGCATTCCGAAAACCATTTTTACCATAATCGGGATATTGTTCATCACGGCAATAATTCTGCTAAGCAGAATGGGCGGCGAATTTATTCCGTCTTTGGAAGAAGGTGATTTTGCGGTGGATACCCGCGTTTTACCGGGCAGCAACCTTACCACCACGATTGAAAGTACGCAAAAAGCAGCCCATATCTTAAAAACCCGTTTCCCCGAAGTGGAAAAAGTGGTCACCAAGATAGGAAGTGGAGAAGTGCCTACCGATCCGATGCCAATGGATGCTTCGGATATGATGGTCATTCTGAAAGACAAAAAAGAATGGACTTCCGCCAAAACGTTTTCCGAATTATCAGAAAAAATGAGCAAAGCACTGGAAGATGTGCCCGGTATTACAGTTGGTTTTCAGTATCCGGTAGCGATGCGTTTTAATGAACTGATGACTGGTGCAAGACAGGATGTGGTCATCAAAATCTTTGGCGATAATCTGGATTCTTTGGTGCAAAATGCCAACCAACTCGGTAAAATCATTGAAACGGTAAAAGGTACACAAAACCTTTATATAGAACCGGTTTCCGGGCTTCCGCAGGTGGTGGTAAAATACAATCGTCCCGTGATTGCTCAGTATCATCTTTCTGTTGCAGATGTCAATCGGGTGATTAATACCGCATTTGCCGGACAGAGTACAGGTTTGGTTTTTGAAGGCGAAAAACGCTTTGATATGGTAGTACGCCTGAATGCCAGTGACCGAAAAAACATCAATGATATTCAAAATCTATTGGTTCCAACACCTGCAGGCAATCAGATCCCGCTCAATCAGCTGGCAACCGTAGATGTGGTGGAAGGTCCCAATCAAATTCAACGTGAAAATGCACAACGCCGTATTGTCGTCGGCTTCAACATCAAAGACCGTGATGTGCAAAGCATTGTGGAAGAATTGCAGGGTAAAGTGGACAAACAGATTAAACTTCCGGCCGGCTATTCTATTACGTATGGCGGTTCTTTTGAAAATCTGAACAACGCCAAACAACGGTTGATGATTGCCGTTCCGCTGGCATTGGCATTGATATTTGTCCTGTTGTTTATGGCGTTCAAGTCGATTAAAGAAAGTCTTCTGATTTACACCGCCATTCCGTTGTCGGTCATCGGAGGTGTATTTATGTTGAATTTACGCGGAATGCCTTTCAGCATCAGTGCTGCCGTTGGTTTTATCGCTCTTTTTGGCGTAGCGGTTTTGAACGGTATTGTATTGATTTCAGAATTTAACCGACTGCATAAAAACGGCATTAGAAATATCGTCAGAATTGTGATTGATGGCGGCGAAAGCCGATTGCGTCCGGTATTGATGACCGCAGCCGTTGCCTCCCTCGGCTTTATCCCGATGGCAATAAGCACAGGTGCTGGAGCAGAAGTGCAGCGACCTTTGGCGACCGTGGTAATTGGCGGACTGATATTGGCCACTTTGCTCACCCTTTTTGTCCTACCGCTTTTATATGTCAATATCGAAAATGGATTTAAAATGAAAAAACCAAAATCCAAACATGTCGCCTCTGTTCTGTTGATTTTTATGCTGTTTTCAGGAATAAAAATGAAGGCACAAACCATAATTTCTTTAGATGAAGCCGTGCAAACAGCGTTGCAAAACAATCGCAACCTGAAAAATGAAAAACTGCGTTCGGATTATGCCAAAGCATTGATTAAAACTTCTAATGCCGATATTCCGCAAACCGCAGTTACAGCAGATTACGGACAAATAAATAGTGCATACAACGATATGAAATTCGGGATTTCACAGAGCATCGCTTTTCCAACTGTGTATCAGAAACAGAAAAATTTGCATTCCGAAGAATGGAAAAAAAGCCAGTTGAATGTTTCGCTTAAAGAATTTGAACTGAAAAAAGCCGTCAGCCAAAGTTATTTCCAGATAGTGTATTGGAAAGATAAGGAAAAATTGCTGAATGAAACGTTGCAACTGTACACCCAATTTTTAGACAAAGCCAGTTTGCGTTTAAAAGCTGGAGAAAGCAATATTCTGGAAAAAACAACGGCTTCCAACCAAAAATCGGCGATTGAGATTCAGTTGAAACAAGTGCAGCAGGAAATAAAAACCTTGCAGTTGCAGTTCAGTTGGTTGCTCAATTCCGAAACGGAATATCTTCCTTTGGAAAATTCCAGACCGGTTCTTTTGCTTCAGGAAAATGCTTCGCATCCCTTGTTACATGTATTGGAACAGCAAAAAACGGTTGCCGGCAAACAAACCGAAGTGGAAAAATCCAGACTTCTTCCGGGTTTGCAAATCGGTTATAATCTCAATTCGTTCAAAGGTATGGGACCTGATGATAAACTGTATTCTGCTACACCACAGTTTCATTCGGTGATGGTAGGTGTTGGCATTCCAATATTTTCAGGCGGACAAAAGGCAAGAATTCACGCTTCTAAAGTGGCGGAAAGCATTGCGGAAAACGATTGGCATAATACGGAATTTGCATTAGAGAAAAAACAGAAACAGCTCAAGCAAATGTATCAAACGAATCTCGAAATCATCAACCGTTACGAAACTGATGAACTGAAAAATGCAGACATCATTACCAAAACAGCACAGCAACAATTCATTAACGGAGAAATCAATTATCTGGAATTTGTAATGCTCGTCAATCAGGCAGTTTTGCTCAAAAGCAATTATGCAGATGCCCTATTGAAACTAAACGAAAGCGTGGTTGAACTGAATTATATCACGATTCAGTAGTTGATGAACAGGATATTTTAAACAGTAAACAGAATTTTTCAAATCAATATATAATTAGACAAGAAAATGAAAATATTAAAATTATACGGTTCTTATTTTTTGGTCTTGATAGTACTGCTTTCCGCAGTTCAATGTCAACAAAAACAAGAAACCACCGCCACCAAAACTGCAAATCCGAAAGACGAAAACACGGTTATTTTCACCGATGCACAGTTACACAATACCCCCATTGAAACCGCGGAACTGTCGATGCAGCATATTTCCACCGTATTGAAACTCAACGGTAAAATTGATGTACCACCGCAAAATCTGGTTTCCGTAAGTACACCGCTGGGCGGCTATCTGAAAAGCACCCGCCTTTTGCCAGGGATGAAAGTAGTTAAAGGTCAGGTAATTGCCGTTATTGAAAATCCGCAGTTTGTACAGTTGCAGCAGGATTATCTGATGGCAAAATCCAAATACCACTTTGCCCAACTGGATTATAACCGACAAACTAAGCTCAACCAAAGCCAGGCAAGTAGTGATAAAGTGATGCAGCAGGCACAATCCATTATGAGCGATCAGAAAATTCTGATGAATTCCATTGCCCAGCAACTGAAGTTGGTCAACATAAATCCGGCTAAGATATCTGCCGGAAATATTCAGCAGAGCGTACCTGTCTATAGTACCATCAACGGTTTTGTGAGCAAGGTGAATGTGAATGTAGGCAAATATGTAACGTCTTCGGATGTGCTGTTTAAACTCATCAATCCTTCTGATATTCACCTCAATTTAAAAGTGTATGAAAAGGATTTGGAAATGCTGAAAACCGGGCAACAGATTGTGGCTTATACCAATGTAGATCCTTCAAAAAAATATGCCGGTGAAATTTTGCTGACGAGTAAAGACGTGGACGGAAGCGGCATGGCTGAGGTTAATTGTCATTTTGAAAAATACGATCCTGCACTCATTCCCGGAATGTATATGAATGCCGAAGTGAAAACAGAAAATTCTTTTGCCAATGCTATTCCGGAAGAAAGCGTGGTGGATTTTGAAGGGAAAAGTTATGTCTTTACAGAAACCGGGAAACAGACCTGGAAGATGGTCCCGGTCACATTGGGAATTTCCGAAAATGGCTTTGTTGAAATCCTCAACTTTGCTGATTTTCAAGGTAAGAAAATCGTGGTCAAAAACGCCTATACCATATTGATGAAGTTGAAAAATACCAGTGAAGATGAAGATTAATAGTCAGATAAAATCTCATATAAATATTTAAAAAAATGGAAATTATAAAAACAATCATTCCCCTATTACTGATTTTGCTGATTGGCATCCAGTTCTTTGGGGTAACGCCCAATACTTCTGCAATAGTGCCTGAAAGTGCCATAGAAAACCATTACAGCATTCCCTCAAATGTGCAGCAAATCCTGAAAACCAGTTGTTACGACTGCCATTCCAATAACACGGTTTATCCATCTTACAACAAGTTGCAACCCATCAAATGGTGGCTGGCAGAACATATCGCGGATGGAAAAAAACATCTGAATTTTGATGAATTTAATGCATATGCTACAGATCAGAAATTACGTAAGCTGGCTGAGATTGAGGAAACCGTAAATGCAGGAGAAATGCCATTGAAAAGTTATACCCTTATCCATAACAATGCAAAATTGTCGGATGAGCAGAAGCAGCAACTCCGGGATTGGGTCATTGCCACAAAAAAGGTAATCAATCGTAAAGCTATTAACCGATGAAGAGGGTTATTGTATTAATCCTGTTGTGCTTATCCCAATGGAGTGTGGCTCAAAGTGGGTTGCAGAACATTGCCCAAAAGCCGGCATCAGATTCTGTATCGGTATATCAATTCAAATATAAAAAGCTGATAGTACCATCTGTTTTTATTGGATATGGAATCCTAAGTCTGACTTCTGATGACCTGAAACAGCTGAACCGTTCCACCCAATATGAAATTGGGGAGCATCAGCCGGATAAAATAAAACTGGATAATTATACCCAATACGTACCTGCAATATTGGTTTATGGATTAAATGCTATTGGACTTAAAGGAAAACATAATTTGAAAGACCGAAGTATTATTTTAGGCACATCGTTGCTGATTTCAAGTGCTGTCGTATTACCTACCAAGCATTTGGTGAGAGAAGAACGACCAGATGGTTCTAATAATTTGTCGTTTCCTTCGGGACATACTACAACTGCTTTTACAACAGCACATTTTATGTTCCGTGAATATCAGGATGAAAATATTTGGTTAAGTTTGTCTGGTTATCCAATTGCTGTTTTTACGGGAGTTTATCGCATTTTGAATGATAAACATTGGGTGGGTGATGTGGTTGCAGGTGCCGGTATTGGAATTCTCTCCACAGAAGTTGCCTATTGGTTGTTCCCAAAAGTCAGTCAATTATTTTCAAAAGATCATAGCAAAAATAGTGCTCTTGTATATCCGTTTTATCAAAATAAAACAATGGGATTAGGTTTGTCTTTAAACTTTTAAATTTATAAAAATGAAAAATATATATAAATTCATTATCGTTCTCAGCATTGCCTTAGTGGCACTTGTTCTGGAATTTATCCTGAAAGAACCGCATTATGCTAAAATCTTAATTACGGCAACCGGCATTTTGATGTCCATTGTTCTTCTGAAAGGAATGATCGACGTGCTTCGTTCCGGGAATTTTGGCGTGGATATTTTGGCGATTTCTGCCATTGCTGCAACCTTAGCTGTTGGTAATTATTGGGCGGCACTCATTATCCTCATTATGATTACCGGAGGTGATTCGTTGGAAGATTATGCCCAGAAAAAAGCCCGGAAAGATTTAAAATCATTGCTTGATAATACACCCCGAATTGCTCATAAAAAAACAGGAAACGATTTACATGATGTTCCTGTGGAGGATATTAAAATCGGTGA
This sequence comes from Sphingobacterium sp. LZ7M1, assembly GCF_024296865.1. Taxonomy (GTDB): domain Bacteria; phylum Bacteroidota; class Bacteroidia; order Sphingobacteriales; family Sphingobacteriaceae; genus Sphingobacterium. The sequence continues at coordinate 4,432,544 of NZ_CP101134.1, forward strand.
CATCATCATCGTAAAACCCAAGGAAATTATTCCCGTGGACGGAATTTTACTGAGTGCAGAGGTGCTGCTGGACGAATCTTCGCTCACGGGCGAATCCAAACCCGTCAACAAAACCAAAGGCAACAGCTTATGGTCGGGTTCGGTGAATGGTTCGGGAGCCATTACCATTCAGGTTTCCAAACTCGCCAAAGACAGCCAGTACCAGCAACTCGTGCAATTGGTGCATAATTCCGAAAAAGAGCCGGCACATTTTGTGCGAATGGCGGATCGGTACGCTTTGCCTTTTACCATCGTTGCTTTTTTAATTGCCGGAATTGCTTATTTGATTACCAAAGATCCCAACCGCATTGCCGAAGTGTTGGTGGTGGCTTCGCCCTGCCCGCTGATTCTGGCGGCTCCCATTGCCCTGATAGCCGGAATGAGCCGTTCCAGCAGAAATGGGGTGGTGATAAAATCCGGGACTGTCATCGAAAAACTGGACAGAATGAAAGCCATCGCCTTCGATAAAACCGGAACCTTAACCAAAGGCGATCTTACTGTGGACGACATCATCCCGGAAAATTCTTATTCGCAAGACGAACTGATTGATTTTGTAGCCAGCGTAGAACAGCAGTCTTCCCACGTTTTGGCGGTTTCGGTGATGAAATATATCGGGGATAAACCGATTCCTCTGGCAACAGATTTAAAGGAAATAGAAGGAAATGGTATTGAAGGAAAAGTAAACGGCAAACTGGTGAAAGTGGGTAAACTGAATTTTGTAACGACCGAACCCATTTCAATTAAAACGGAAAAAACCTCGTTATTTGTTTCGGTGAATGACAAATATGCAGGGGAAATCACCTTTACCGATGAAGTGCGCCCCGAAGCCCGGCAAACCATTGCCCAATTAATAAAAATGGGTATCCAAAAAATTATGATGATTTCCGGCGACAAGCAAAGTATTTCTGAAAACATTGCCAAAGAAATTGGCATTACGGAAGTGCACGGTGGCTGTTTGCCGGAAGACAAACTGAAAATCCTGAAAAGTATGCCCGACGAATTTCGCCCGGTTGTAATGGTGGGTGATGGCGTGAACGATGCACCGTCGTTAACCGTTGCCGATGTAGGCATTGCGATGGGTGCTAAAGGATCGAGTGCCGCCAGCGATTCGGCAGATGTGGTGATTTTAAGAGACAATCTGCAAAAAGTGAGTGATACTATTCTCATTTCCAAAGAAACGATGAAGATTGCCCGTCAATCCGTTTTCATTGGCATTGCCGTTTGTACCGTGCTGATGCTGATTGCAGCCTTCGGTGTTTTACCGGCATTGATTGGTGCAGGATTGCAGGAAGTGGTGGATCTGATTTCCATTACCTCGGCATTAAGGGCTTTGAAGGACAGAACGTAACCACAACATTTGTTAATTGTCAGGAAAACCTTCAAAGGTCGCTGTTCAAGTAAAATAAAAACGTCCATAAAGACCGAAGGGCAAAACATCTATTATCTGGGTTACATCAGCGTCGATAATGACCTGTTGAAAGGCATAAAGGGTTGTTAAAAAGAATCGCTTCTAATTAAGCAATTTTAAAAGGGGATTGTCTCACAAGGACAGCCCCTTTTGTTTTGGTTTAGCGTGCTGTTTTCATAGCCTTACAGTTTTATCGGAATACCACTGTTACAAACGGCATCCACTAATCCAAGTATAAAATTCCTACTATCAAATGAGAACTTTTCACAGGTAAAACCCAAGCTGTGAAAGATTTATTTCCATTTCTGTTTGCCGGATAAATTTTATTCTTTAATTTTACATAACCAATTATGTAAATAGTTATTTAATCCGTTTATGATATGCAACAAATTGAAAGGAGGAAACTAACACCAGAACACGAACAAAGAATAAGGGTAGGTATTCCAAAACAGGTACTAATGAAAATGTACAATGCAAGTGCTGAAAGCGTTGCAGAGGGCTACGTCCAAATTGCCGTGCCACATCAGGAAAGTTTGGTAAGAAAAGGCGGAATTTTTTACGGTGGTGTACTATCAGCATTGGCAGATACAGCCGCCTATTTTTCGGCTGCATCATTACACGATGCAGATGCTTACTTCCTTACCGTAGAACTCAAAATAAACTATCTAAACCCAGCAATAGGCGAAAAAGTTTTTGCCACGGGGGAAGTAGTGAAAAATGGTAAAACATTGAATATCTGTAAATCTGATATTTATGTAGTTACAGGCAATGAAAGAAAATTAGCTTGTACTTCCCTTGTTACTTTAATGCAGACAAAAAGAAAATAATATGGAAATCACATCTGTAAAATCATTTATTGATTACTACGAAAAAATTAGAGAGCGTACCAATCGTATAATAGCAATCATACTGCCCGAACATATTGACTTTGCTTACAAGCAGGGAAAATACACCATAGGCGACCAAATACGTCACATAGCCACCATTGAAAGGTATATGTATGCCGAAACCATTTCGGGCAGAAAAAGTGCTTATCAAGGTTGGGGAAAAGAACTTGCCGACGGCTACGAAAATATTATAGATTTTTTTAACCGTTTACACAAAGAAACAATAGACATCATTAGTCAGTTTTCCGATGAAGATTTAAACCGAAAATGTTTAACACCTGCCAATTCTGAAATCATTATTTGGAAATGGCTTCGGGCAATGGTGGAACACGAAATACACCACAGAGGCGAATTATACATTTACCTCAATTTGCTTGGAGTGGAAACAAAACCACTTTACGGATTTACAGCAGAAACGGTACAGGAAGTTAGTGTACAATTACCTAAATAGAAAATATTATGTCAATCCATACAGAAGATAGAAAAAAGTGACCACGCTTCAGCTAAAAAAGATGAAGCAGAACAGCGAAAAAATAAGCGTATTAACGGCTTATGATTACACTACGGCAAGGATTTTAGACGGAGCAGGTATTGATGTGATACTTGTAGGCGATAGTGCGTCTAATACAATGGTAGGCAATCCCACAACAGTAGGCATTACGCTTGACCAAATGATTTACTATTCCAAATCAGTAGTAAACGGAACAAAGAAAGCATTGGTTATTGCCGATATGCCATTTGGTACGGTATCCGGCAATCCTATAAAATCCCTCGAAGCCTCAATCCGTATGATGCAGGAAACAGGAGTTGATGCAATCAAAGTAGAGGGTGGAGCAGAAATAAAAGAAGATGTCAAAAAAATAATTGATGCAGGTATTCCCGTTATGGCACATTTGGGCTTAATGCCACAATCCATAAACAAATACGGAACGTATGCCATTCGTGGTAAAGAAGAAGCCGAAGCAAAGAAACTCATTGAAGATTGCCTTTTAATGGAAGAATTGGGAGCATTCGGCATATTGCTTGAAAAAATCCCTGCAAAACTTGCAACCGAGATTTCCGAAAAAATAGCAATCCCTACAATCGGTATCGGTGCAGGTGTCGGAACAGACGGACAAGTATTGGTTATACAGGACGTAATGGGAATGAACAAAGATTTTTCGCCTAAATTTTTAAGATGTTATGCAGACCTGCAAACCATAATGACCGAAGCAACACAGCATTATATCAGTGATGTAAAGTCACAGAATTTCCCGAACGAAAATGAGAGTTATTAAACCGTAAAAAATTAAAAATCAATTTAAAGATATTCAAAGCTATGTTTAAGATTAAATCAGCATTTCTGTTAGCAATGTCCGCAGTTCTTTTAGTTTCGTGCGGCATCAACAAATCAGCCCAAACAAATACTGTTAAGGCAGATTGTAAAGAAATTTCGGGTAAAACCAATATCAGAATAAAAAATAACAGTCAATACACTTTGGAAAATGTTACTGTTACGCCTTCCGAACAAAAAATCAATTTCGGTAAGTTGGAAAAAGGCACATACTCTTGTTACCACTCATTTGAAAAAGCGTATAGATATGCTTATGTCAAAGTAACGATTGAGGGTAAAGAATACGAATTAACCCCGATTGATTATGTAGGGGAAAAAGAATTGGGAGCAGGTTCATTTACTTACGTTTTAGAAGTAGATAAATCAAATGAATATGCCCCATTAAAAATAAAATTGGAAAACTAAATAAACGTATTACAATGGACATCTTCAACAAAACAGGTAAAATGGCATTAGGTAGCAGGTTGCGTTTGCTAACTGCAAAAGTAACCGATGATGCAGCAAGAATTTACGAACTGTACGATGTGGATTTTTCGCCAAAATGGTTTCCTGTATTTTTTGTGTTGTATGACGAGGGAGCAAAAACCATTACAGAAATAGCCGAACAAATCGGACATTCTCAACCGTCCGTTACCAAGATTGTAAAAGAAATGGCAAATGCAGGATTGGTAAAAGATAACCTTAAATCAAACGACAAACGCAGAAATGTTGTAGGATTGACAGAGCAAGGTGCAGTAGTTGCCGATAAAATGATAAACGTACAATGTGCCGATATTGATATTGCCATAGACGGAATTATTGCAGAAGCCACACACAACCTTTGGGAAGCATTGGCAGAATGGGAGTTTTTATTGGAACAAAAATCAATCTACAAACGAGTAGTAGAACAAAAGAAATTGCGTGAAAGTAAAAATGTTCAGATTGTAGAATATGAACCGCAATACCATTCTGCATTCAAAGCATTAAACGAAGAATGGCTTACTACCTATTTTGAGATAGAAGATAGCGACCGTATTTCATTAGCTGACCCCAAGACATATATTTTAGACAAAGGCGGAAAAATATATGTCGCACTATACAAAGGCGAGCCTTTGGGGGTTTGTGCCTTGATGAAAATGGACGACCCCGATTATGATTTTGAATTAGCTAAAATGGCAGTTTCTCCAAAAGCACAGGGTAAGAATATGGGCTATTTATTAGCCGAAAAAATTATCAGCACAGCCAAAGAATTGGGAGCGACAAAACTGTTTTTAGAAAGCAACACCTCTTTGAAACCTGCAATAAACCTATATCAGAAATTGGGGTTTCAAAAAATCACGGGACGTATCTCGCCTTACAAACGTGCCAATATTCAAATGGAACTTGATTTAACAAAGTAAAACTAAATATGAAAGTAGTCCTTTTAGATAAGAAATATTTCCTGTCAGAATTTCCCGTAAACGAATTAGGTGTTGAATGGGAAGAATACGACAGCACACCAAAAGATAAAATGCTATCACGGTTGCAAGATGCCGATATTGTATTGACACACGGAGTTGTTTTTGACAGAGAAACCATACGACAGTTACCCAAGCTTAAAATGATTTCTGTAAATAGTACAGGATATGAAAGAATAGACATAACAGCTTGCAGAGAATTTGGGATAACGGTTTGCAATGTCAAAGATTGGTGTACCAACTCGGTAGTAGAACATATCATATCCTTTATGTTTTCGCTCAACCGTTCCCTGCCGTCCTATCACGATTTTGTACAAAGCGGAAATTGGAAAGGAACGCCCTACGAAATGGCCTATAAACCTGCAAAAGAAATCAGAGGTTCTGTAGTGGGAATTATCGGTTACGGAACATGAGGAAAACATTTGGCGGAAGTCTGCAAAGCATTAGGCATAGACGTATTGATTGCCGAACACAAGCACAGCACAGACATACGGCAAGGTTACACCCCATTTGATGATGTCATAAAACAAAGTGATTTCATTGTAGTACAAGCCCCGTTAAATGAACAAACCAAGCACATTATTTCTTATCCCGAATTGGAAATGATGAAACCGGATGCTTATCTCATTAACTGCGGACGTGGCGGTTTGGTAAATGAAACAGCGTTATTGGAAGCATTGGAGCAAAAGGAAATTGCAGGTGCAGGGTTAGATGTGATAGAAGCCGAAAGTTTTAAGAATGCTCAACTTCTCAACTATGTAGGACACAATCTAATTCTTTCGCCACACATCGCATTTACAAGTCAGCAATCCATAGCCAACAATACGATGATGGTTGCCGAAAATGTGAAACAGTTCATTAACGAAACCCCCATAAACGTAGTGAGTTAATAATATAACGGATAGAATTTTGAACAATGAAAACAGACCGAATTACCGATTTCAAAATTATCAATACCAATGCACAGGATTGGGAAATGGTCATCGACCTGTTCAATAAAGCCAACGGACAGCAAGGGCAGGACGGATATAAGGTATGGGGCGAGGAAATGGACAGAACCGTAATAGAAAAAGATATATAAAGCGGTCGCCATTACAAAATCGCCACGGGCAATGATGTGCTGTGCATCTTTAGTGTGCAATATACAGACCCCGTGATATGGCGTGAGAAAGACAAAAACGATGCTCTTTACCTCCATAGGGTTGTAGTCAATCCCGTTTACAAAGGACAGAAACAATTTATGAAAGTCCTGAATTGGGCAAAGGAACACGCCCTGCAAAAAGGCTTAAAGTTTATCCGAATGGACACTTGGGCTGAAAACACAAAACTCACAGACTATTACAAGTCTTATGGTTTTGAAGTAGCTGAATATTATACCACCCCTAATGAAGCAGGAATACCCATTCAATATCGAAATGTAGAGGTTGTACTTTTTGAAATGGAATTATAAAACAATAAAACAAGGAATATGAAAAATGTGGTAAAAAAAGAAAACGGCGTACCGAGACAGTTTTTAGGCGTTGATTTCGTCGTGCTGTCAATCGGTAAAGATACAATGGTATCAAAGATGCTTTACAAAGCAACTGATAATGTACCGTTCCACAAGCACCCGACCGAGCAGAGCGGTTATGTAGTTTCGGGAAAGTACAAATTGAAGTTTGACGGGAACGAGTATCTATTATCAGAGGGCGACACCTATTCCATTCCTGCCGATGTGGACCATTCCATTGAGATTTTGGAAGCAGGCGAAGTCGTGGACGTGTTCAGCCCGATAAGACAGGATTACCTTTAAAACACTCCCCATATGTACAGTTTTAAGAATGACTATGCCGAGGGTACACATCCCGATATATTACAGAAATTGCTCGAAACCAATCTGGTGCAACATACGGGATATGGTGAGGACGCCTATTGCTCAGAAGCCAAAGAACTTTTAAAAAGTAAGGTGGCAAACCCTGATGCCAACGTAACAACAAGGTCAAAAATCTTTATTTCCTGCTTGCTAGAGCAATTTATGAACAATTTTTGACTATTCAAAATTTGTAGCTGTGACGTATTTGTGACGGTTTTTTTGTTTAATGGATTTATGATTGGGAAAGTCACTTCCTATATTCCTCCATTTTATTCATATAGATGAGCAGAAAGTAATTGGCATGCAAATATGTTATTGACCAATAACTTCATTATCAGACAAGGCTTGTTGACAGCCCGACATTATTGTCGTTCTCATGTCTCTGGGCAATGATCCTTGTATACAAATCCTTAAGTAGTCTCAAACGGACAGCGGAAAAGACTTCATATTCTGTTTGGCTCAATTCATCCTTATTCTCTTCCAACAAACGATCAATGGTCCGAATATCAACTTGTTGATAAATGGATTGAGCCGTGGAAAAATATTCCGTGTTTATCTGCCCAGATCTCACATTACCCATAGTATCGTTTCTTTAGCCAAAGACTGGCCTTTACAAGTAATATCAATACAGGTACCTCAACTAAGGGCCCGATAACGCCAACAAATGCTTGCGGAGAGTTGATACCAAATACTGCGATGGCGACTGCAATTGCCAGTTCAAAATTGTTTCCTGTGGCCGTGAACGCTATGGATGCGTTTTTATCATATGGAACCTTCATTGATCTGTTTACAAAGAAGCTCACGAAAAACATTAGGACAAAATAGATGACCAGTGGAATTGCTACTTTTACCACATCCATCGGAAGCTCCACTATTTTTTCACCTTTTAAGCTGAACATTAAGACGATCGTAAATAATAAAGCGTACAATGTTATAGGCGATATTGTGGGTACAAATTTTCTATTGTACCATTCTATACCTTTTGATTTAACTAAGATATATCTGCTTAGGAAGCCTGCCAGAAAAGGAATACCCAAATAGATAAGAACACTTTCAGTGACGTCCGTCATTGAAACACTGACATTGAAGTTGGCTAGTCCTAATTTACCGGGCAGTACATTGATAAATAACCATACAAAGAAGCTATAGGTAAATACCTGAAAGATACTGTTTAAGGCGACTAATAAGGCTGCGTATTCTCGGTTTCCTTTAGCGAGATCATTCCATACAATCACCATTGCAATACATCTGGCCAAACCAATAAGAATTAATCCGATCATATAGTCCGGCTCATCTCTTAAAAACAAAATGGCAAGAACAAACATTAAAATTGGTCCTATCACCCAATTTAATAATAATGATATACTGATTACTTTTTTATCCCTAAAAGCAGTAGGTAAAAGAGAATAGTCAACTTTAGCGAGTGGGGGGTACATCATTAAGATTAGTCCAATAGCTAACGGAACGTTAGTTGTACCTACGGATAGGGAATCCATAACTTTTGAAGTCCCGGGAAATAAGAAGCCCAAGCCCACTCCAACTGCCATAGCAAGAAATATCCATAAGGTCAGGTATCTGTCAAGAAATTTTAATTTTGGCTGCATACTATTTTAATTTATTCCTATTGTTTTACTTCTTCTTTCCATAATAATCGTGTCGCGCCAGGTATCTCCCAGTTTTCCTATTTTCTCACGGAAACCGACAATTCTAAAACCAAAGCGTTGATGAAGCGCTACTGTTGCTTCATTTTCAGGAAACATTCCGCTTTGAAGCGTCCAAATTCCATAAGCTTCGCTTTCTTCAATTAGCCTGGCCATCAAGGTCTTTCCGACGCCTTTTCCTTTATGAGAATTAGAAACATAAATACTTACTTCTGTAACACCTCCGTAAACGCAATGGCCGCTCACTGCCGAAAGGGCTGCCCAGCCAACGATGATACCATCAACTACTGCTGCAAACCTACTGTGTTTTAGTTTCCTTTTATCCCAATCTTCCCACTCTGGGGCAGTTGTTTCAAAAGTGGCATGGCCTGTTTCAATGCCTTCTTTGTATATTCTGGAGATATTTGAATAATGCTCCTTACCGCTTGCTGTTATTTCCATTCTATTTGTTTACCAGTGAAAAAACATAAAACATTTCTGCTGAAATCTGCAAGCTTCTTTCCGCATACACCTCTGTTTGCTGTGGGCTATTGTCCGAGGCTTTGGGATCATCGTATTTTATCGGGAATCTTGCCTCAGCTCCAAAAACCAAAGGACAGCCTTCATCTGCATTGTTACAGGTCATGATGGCACCGAATTCATTTTTAGGATTAAATTCGCTGTTATACTCTTTGGAAAAGCAGATAACCGCGGTCTCATTTTCGGCATATTTAATTGCATAGACAGGATTTTCTGTTCCGCTGAGCTTTTGAATCTGAAACCCCTGATCGCTCAATGTTTCTGCAACTTTGGGGAACATTGCAGTTGCCTCAGTACCACCTGAATAGCAAAACACATTAGTAATCCCAAAATGATAGGCCATTGTCTGAGCCCAGATCTGTGATAAATGGCTACGGCGGCTGTTATGCGTACAGATGAAATTTAAGCGAATTGTCTGGTTTTCTCTTACCTTCCTCTATATGTAGTCTGCCAATGGCTGTAAAACTGTTTTTCTTTCTTCTGAAATACTATTTGTTGAAATGGATTCAATGGTCGTTATAATTTTATGGTTCATTTTTATGATTTAAAATTAATAGCCTCTTCTTAGATTTTCTGCATATTCATTAGGCAGGGGGCTTTCTTCTACCGCCTTTGCTGCTTTTTCAATGTCATAATCAAATCGTATAAACTCGACACCGATGCTTTCTTTGTTCAGCACAGAACTATTTTCATTGATTGTCAGCATGACGTAAGCTCCCCTCACATCGTTATCCTTAGGCTTCCCAACGGAACCGATATTGACCGCATGACGAAAATGAGCCGGGTCTTCGGATCCAGAATTTAAAATGCGATGGTAAGGTTTGTGCGTATGCCCGAAACACATGATATCTGCATCAGCCTGCTCCATAATCCTGAGCATACTTTTTTCTTCACGGTCTTCAAAAAGATATTCATTGATCTTCCTTGGGCTGCCGTGCACCAAAAGCAAATTGAGCTTATCTTCATTTAATTGAAACTCAACTTTGATATGTGCAGGGAGCGTGCGCAAATAGGCACGTTCATTGTCCTTCATGATAGAATTTGTAAAAGAAATGGAGATATTGCCATTGTCTTTTTCACTATTGGTTTTATAGGCACAGCCACATTCATTGCTCATACGTCCGATACCGAAGTCGTAATTTCCTGCAATGGTTGGAATTTTCCGCTTACGGATTTCGTTAATCACTTCGTTTGGCCATATATTGTAACCTACCAGGTCACCCAAACAATAGATACTATCTGGATTTCTTTTACCGACATCTTCAAAGAAAGCTTCCAAAGCGGGTAAATTGGCGTGTATATCGCTGAATAATGCAATTTTCATATTATATTAGTTACTATTTTTTAAAAATTCTTCAATCTCAAGTATTGTTTGTTTTGCTGTTTTATTTACACCTATGATTGTGGCGGATGCATAACCGGTCCAATTGCCGTATCCGACGAGCCACAATCCGGGCATTTCTAATGATTTACTTTCACTGGTCTTTGCAACGCCCTTTTCGTCTATGTGTATCAATGATTTCAGATAAGAAGTATCATAACCGAATCCTGTACACCAAATAATAGCATCAAATTCCTCCTTGTCCCCACTATGCCAAATCACCCCCTTATCATATAACTTATCGAATGTGCCGCTTGACACTAATACGCCTCTGCTTTGGGCCTCTTTAACAGATGGAACCATGACGATATTTCCTAGATTATACTGCGATGCATCGAAGGGTTTGCCTTCTTTTTCGGCCTTGTATCGCGCCGAGGCTACGTTAAACAGATAATATCCGTCTACTTCATCAGGCAAAAATTCAGGTTCCTTTTTGGTTGACCACTTTACAGCGGTAACTTTTGAGACCTCTGCGACAATCTGGGCACCGGAGTTACCTTCGCCTACCACCAGCGTTTTCAGTCCAGTAAAGTCTTTTGGATTTTTATACTTTCCTGAATGAATTTGAAGCCCCTTAAAATCTTCTATTCCTGCTAGCTTTGGAATAGCCGGATTGCCCCATGTCCCAGTTGCCGAAATAACTGTTTTAGCTTTTAAAGCCCCCTGATGGGTAAGGACCTTAAAAACAATCCCATCCTTTTTAATTTCAACAACTTCAACACCCCTCCTCACATTCAGTTGATAATGCTCTTCGTACTTACGCAAATAGTCAATTGCTTCTTGTCTGAGCGGAAACCGATGCTCAGATTTTGGCATCAGCCATCCCGGTAAAGAGCTGTAATCTGCTGGAGAAAATAGGGTCAGGCTATCCCAGCTATGGAGCCAGGCACCACCCGAAATATCCTGTTTATCCAGTATAAGATATTTCAGTTTTGCCCGCCTTAGATAATATCCACATGCTAGCGCACTTTGGCCTCCGCCAATAACAATAACATCAAAGATCTCATCCATTGATTTAGCTTTAATACATGTTATTTAAAAGACATCTGACATTCTACAGCGAATTAGCAACATCCTCCACCCGGTGTACACGAATTATTTTCAGTACCTGTAACTACAGAAAGATTTATCTTTTGCTTTTCGGAAGGTATCCCGCATGCATCCTGTGCAAGACAGGCAGTAGTCTTACTTTTCAATATAAAAGTTCTGCCATTGAATTCCAGATCATATTTCCCAATTGTGTCACTTTGATATTCCACTTCGATCTCGGCATCTTCCATGCCTAATTTTTCCTCCGAAAGGCTGATAATATGTAATAATTTTCCGGGTTTTAATCGGTGTTCATAATCATCGGCGTTCCATAGCTGAAAGTTCACGGCCTTTTCATCACGTATTACACCACCACAGTCAATGAATCTTTTATTGATCTGGCCGACTTCGGTCACATGGAAATGCTCTGGTACAAATGTTCCGTTTTCTAATTGAAATTCAACATTCTTCAATGTTGGAAGGATTTCTTTGATTTCTGATAATTTCATTGTTTTATATTTATAGTTATAATGCAATATTGCGATAAATTCAAGCAAATTTTTTAACAGCACTTTAGCTGTAAAAGCTAAAATACTTACTGAATCTGGGAATGTAAAGCAGCACATGTAAGAGGCTTATGATAATCGCTCCCGGCAGTAGATTTTTAGCTATAATTTGGAAAGTATCATAGCCTGCGCTATGGCTAAACTTATTTACTAACGATATACCGCTAGATTGAAAATTGAGTTTGATCACTAAAAATATGGCAATAGCGGCAAAATGTAAGCCGTTCACCAGCAGATGGATAATATATTCCCAACGGGGAAGTCCACCCATAAATTGTCTGCTGTCTTTTTCCACATAAGCATCCAACAGCAATGTAATGATATCCGCAACAATCAAAAGGCATCCGAATACAAACAGGTTGTTGTTTTCGATATTTATAAATAAAGAGACAAGTATACCTGTAAATAAAAAGGCCCGCATCGTATGAATAAGATGTTCAAAACGGCTTTCCTTATGTTCATAGAGGCGATATTTGTAAAGATGCAAAAATACACCATCAAATACTGCCAATAATGAATAGCTGATCAGTAATACCGAAGATACAATGAAAGCAGTTTCCATCATTAACAACATTTTTGATTGGTTACTGTAGAAATTATTTTTGAAAAATACTCTTTCAATATATTGAATGTATTTTCGTCAATACAGTAGCATACAGATGTTCCCTCAATGCTCCCTTGTATTAATCCCGCATTTTTTAATTCTCTCAAATGCTGTGATACGGTTGGCTGTGCTAGTGGCAGCTCATTGACAATATCTCCGGTGATACAGGTATTGACTTTTAGCAGATATTCTATAATAGCAACCCTTGCAGGATGGCCCAATGCTTTAGCAATAACCGCAATCTGGTTTTGGCGGTCCGTAAAATGATCTGTCTTTGTTGCTCCCATTTTTAAATTATTATATTGCAATATTACGATACTATAATGAAACAAAAAAATAATAAATGCAATTTTATTTTGCCATGATCATAAAACTAGGCCGTATAGAGAAAAATGTTAAAAAATGGAAGACACTTTGGGTCAAAAAATTGTATGAGTTGATTCGTGAGTTTTCGAGATATATACTGTTTATTTTCTACTTTTTTTCCGTGAATGTTTTTGTGCCGTTTTCACCATCTTTTAATACAACATTCAACAGGAATCGAAAGCAAGTGCAATTTTGGCAATGTTGTTTATCATGGACCCACAGATTTTGAGTCTATAGGTCTGCATTCATCAACAAGGGCACAAATGTTTGTTTCCTGCTTGCTATAGCATTTTATGAACATTTTTTCAATATTCAAAATTTGTGCTGTGACGTATTTGTGACGAATTTTTTCAAATATAGTTAAGCGTAACTCACGTTAAAATGGGCAAATTTTTCACTAAGGTCTCTTATTTCCTTGTGGTAGCTTTTAAATTGTTTTTCAACCTTACCTTCTAAGAAGTGATTTTTTATTTAATTCGTGAGTTTTTTTTACTGCAAAATTTGTGGCATAAAAGTTTTCCCGACGTGAACATAATAAATCTAAGTATTATTGAATCCGTTTAATTTTTGAGGACAAGCCGTCTCGGAAAGTTCTGAAAGTAAAGGGGGAGGATTCAATAGTGCGAATAGAATCGATAAAAGTCATTTTTATTATTCAGAAAAACAACTTTCAATTTTATGAGTCCAAACTGGGAACCAGAAGATTATGAGTCTTTCGGCCTGTACCTCTTTACACGGTGCAAAATCGTCGTTTCCGACTTGCAGAAGCAATATATGAACTATTTTTGGAACCGTGAAATTTTTCTTCGTAACACATTTGTAACGGTTTTTATTCTTTTGAACATTACAAATCCGAACGACTACCGTACATCCTTAATAAGATAGCCTTTGCTTTCAAGATTGACATTAAATCTCTTTTTAAAAACAAACCTTTTTAATGCATATCTAATGGTCTTCACAACTTCTTTATCTTCTATTTTATATTCTGGCATCCATTCTTGGATATAACCCATATAACGTTCAAGCAACAAGTAGACTTCTTGTTGTTGGTCAGTAGCATTTTTAGGGATTAAAGTTCTTATGTAGTCGAATTTCTCTATAATACTCAAGAGGATGTTTTTTGCAGCAGGGTTCTTATCAAAATTTTTCATAGCATGGTAAGCAATTGCTTTAATTTCATTGATTACATAAGCATTGAGTTTACTAATTCTATATAGATAATCGAATCCTTTCATTTCAATTTGAAAAGGTATCTGGCTTTGAATTCTGTCAATTTCGTAGGTGGTTGCTGTAGAAAAAGGATAAAATTCCCAAGCGATTTCTACGTCTAATTTAGGGGCAAACTTTTCAAAAGATTTTAAGGCCGATGGGCAGTTAAGCTGTAGCAAATAGACTTTAGTATTCCGTGTATTTTTTGAGTCAATAATCGACAGGTTTGTCGTAGTGTAAAAATTGGATATCTCTTGGTACAAAAAGTATTTCTTATATGTAGCAATTTGATCAAATATCTTTGCAAAGTCATAGTAAGCAGTACTTAGAAAAAAAGAAGTTTTATCATTCGGGAAACGTTCTCCTTTGGGATAATCGTAATTTATGGCGGGCAAATAGACTTTAATGATAGTCTCACACCACCATTCACGTAAATTTTGTATAATTCTTTGACTGACAGTATCTTCATTAGATTGAAGACTTTTTGATAAGAATTGCTCCAAAACGACTTTAAACCTTATGCCATCATATAGATGTTCATCCAAGTTATGTACATTAAAGTCTTTAAAATTTTTCACATAAAATTCCTCAACCTCTTTACAGAGATTTACCATTAAAAGAGCAGCGACGTCATTACGTTCCTTAATAGCAATAGAAAAAAGATTGCGTATCAAATCATCTATCTTATCATAAAAGATGATTGGATGTAATTCTTTGTTTTGTTTATAATCTGCGAACATTTTTTGGAAGTGTTCCAAACAACCACTTTTAATTTCAAGTAGGGTTGTTCTATCAAACTCCTTAATAGCTGATGTTCCTATTTCTATAAGGAGCGTAATTGGATCACGATGATAATGTTCATTCCTATTACCTTGTCGCCAAAGCACGTGGATATGATAGCTTAGTGACCAATCCATGTTAAATTGCTTAATAAGTGACTGAATATTGTTACGGCTTTGGGATGAACGTAGCAGCAAAACAAGTGTAGGAATGATAGACACAACCAATAATAAAGAAATTGCTAATGAAAATAAAAAGAAAGCATCTCCATAAGAAGTACGAGATGCCCCCTCTTTCAAATAGCTACAAGTGTATATAAGTAAGATCATATCACTAACAAACAAAGTGAATATGAATTTTATATAGCGATTTGTGAAAAATTTGATAAAGGTGAACCGTCCAAAATACTTATAAAAAATATTAAAAGACAGTATAATAAAGGAAAACACAATACCCACAAAAATACTGACAGTACGAAGCGTATTTTCGGTAATGTAAACTTGCGTTTCAAGGTTAGGCATACCTATATACAAAGGCTCTTGATAAAAAACGAAAAATATGATGATTACAAAAAGAACTAATAAACTTAATAGTCTAAAGTCGATAGAGATAAGTTCATTGACTCTAGGATTAAAAATAAAATACCTAAAACGATAATAAAGTATTTTTACTAATTCCCATGACTTTTTTGGCAAATGATATAAAGCAGATAATACCTTTTGTATTTTACTTTTATTTGTAGTTTTTGTTTGGTTTGGAGACATATTAGTACTTTTTTACAAGAGAAGAAAAAATATGATTTCACTTTATTTATTTCAAATTAGGAAACCATACTTTAGTTTGGACAACCAGCTTCAATGTCACCCACCATAAGTACATCCCGTATTTTTGAATTTCTAAAGGTTCCATGAGTCCGTGTAACAAGTCGTTTCTAAAATTACGGCTATTCCCATCTACTAAGAAACTAATCATTTCATCGATAAGATCGGAATTGTCAATATGTCGGAGTTTTTCCAAACAGCCACCTAATAAATTTTCATGTTGTTTTTCTTTTTCCCAAGTAGTTACGTTAACTCCACTTTGCACGGCGATATGCCTAAGACTATTTTCAACTTGTGGCATGAGAATATGAGCAGCAGTTATAAAGTCATTGTTAAACCCTTTGGTTATTCCGATGACATAGAGGTATTTGCGGCTGTCTGGAATAAAAGGGCTTGCTATTCTATTCAAGAGCTCGTCTATGAACGATTCAGTAACTTCATCATAGACATCCATTTTATTTTTTATTGCATGGATAAATGCCAAAATTCTTTCTCTGTAAATCGTTCGCACGAAATTAGCGTGGCCTTCTTCGACGCTTTGAGTTGCTACGTGTGCGCCTTTATTATTGACTTTAACTTGTTGAGGAAATGCAGTTGCCAAAAAACTATTTGAATCAAATACATTTGGAACCTGTTTTTCAATCAATTCCTGCGGAATAATTGGAATATTCAGTAACTCACGATAACCATCGTTAAAACTATTTATTTCTAATTCAGCCAAAGCGACACGGAGCTCTTGAAAATCAATGTCTTGAAAAAGATTTACACCTACCGTCTGAACCATTTTAAAATCCTCTTGTTGTTCTTCTGCAACCTTTTTTTCTAACCTTTTTCGTAATTCTTCACAGCTTGGAATAGACGTAAGCAACCTAAGACCTTTAAGATAATTCTGTGAGATTGTGGGATAAAATGTGTTGGGTTGTTTATTTGACACTTGGTGATCTGCTTCAAGTTCATAACTTTCTGCTAACTTAATTCGACATTCATGGGCACTCAAAGATTTGATGGAATGGAGTGTTTCAATCGAAATGCGTACGGCATCGAAATCATGATTTTTATAAAAATCAGAAATCTGTTCATTCAATTTTTGAGAAAATTCCTTTTGGCATTTGGTTAGTCCGAATGCCCCAACCATTTCAATTAAAAGCCTCTTTTGTAAGTACGCAGTTTTTGGATTTATTACAGCTTTTTTCGCTTCTTCAAATAAAACATCGCTGTCTTGCTCAAAGATTTTCTTCGCATATCTTACTAAGGCAACTGAACGCATTAGGTAGATATAATCGCCATTAGTATGATAAATATCCGCGTAAGATGTTCTTACTAATTTGATATTTTCTTTTAGGTATTTTTTATCCAGTGTTAATAGTACATCCAACCATCTGGCAATAACTTCTTTATTTTCAATTATGTTTATGTCGATAGATTTTAATGTGGATAGTTCTCCGTCGTTAAAATCACTTTTTAACTTTTTGGTATCGAAATCCAGTAAATCAACTCTCAAAAGTTTCAAGATTAAGTCTAAGATATTGCTTTGACTGGGGTTAGTGTTTCGATAAACATATATCTTTTGCTTTAGGTCGAACCCATAAGTTCCATCTTCGATTTTAATATGTATTTCTTTCGGATTCATAATTCTTGTTAAAAAAGTTTGTTGAGTATGTCATTGACACCAAATCTGATAGAAGACGGTGGAATAGGATTCTTATCGGCTATTAGCTTCCGTATCCCATAACTAATTAGTGCAATATTTAGATTTTTCAATTCCCAGAAAGATTCCAAAATCATTTTCTTTTTCTCCTTTGTCTTCCCGGGCATATAATCATAAAGCCTATAATGCAAACCACCATGTGCTACTTCATTTCGTATTCGAAAGCTGTTAAGAAGAAGTTGGTCAATTTTTTGTGTGTCTTGCCTGTTATTTGCAATGATAATCGAGGTAACTAACCGCATCATTTCCGTAGATGTGTTTTTGTCAAAAAAACTTTCCAAGGCAAAAACTAAGTCTAAAAAGCTATCAATAGTAATATAATTTGATTGTACTGCTTTTAAGAAACGGTGGAAAGACCATATATTTTTATGCCAAACTTGAGCAATCAAACCCAAATTTGTTGCAAGAATATCGAGCCTCTTTTCTTCCAGCAAAATTGGATATGACATTATATCTGAATGTTCATCCATTATATATCTCCCTCCCTCATGTGTAAACGAAAGTAATCCGCTCGATTGTGGTGGCGTAGACTCGTGATAAGTGGAATGAGTAGGATAAGTAAGATGTAGACCTAATAAAAAAAATGCGCAAATATCATTGGCAACGGAAATAATAGCTGACTTTAAATTTTCAAACTCATCGTTCCAACTGAATATTTTCTCTATATCATATTCCTCCTCTAATTTTAGATTGGGAGAATAAGAAATATCGGCATTCAAAGACATTTGGACTATAATCAATCCCTGCATCCTCCTTAGATTCCCTCTCGACACGATATGTTGATAATCTCCAAATGCTCCTATTTCTTTTTCTACTATTGATTCAGCTTCATTAGTGTTGCTCATAGGAGCACTTGTGAACGGATAAATCTTAATCGTAATATTACTGAACTTTTCTACTAACAAACGATCAAATTGGTAGCTTCTATTAAAATGTATTTCTCTTTCGAAATATAGATCGTTACTAAAAAAGGTTTTACAGTATTTTGTAATATCAAATTCAAAATATTTTTGGTTACTACGTATGGAAGTAGGTAAAAACCATCTAAATATATGTTCCACTTTATGTTTTTATTGTCTTAAACAAAGATAAGAATTCGCTATCGCATTGACTCTTAATATTATCCACACACGATAGGATATGCAAGAGTCAAATCTCGTTTAGGCAAAGTTTTATTGGTTTATTATCTTTGTTAATATATGATAATTTGATTTATGGAAAGATTTTCAAAGCGTAATGGACATTCTTCTGCTGAAAAAGAAATCATTATTAGAGAGGATGCACCTATAGGATTGAGACAATTTATCCCGCAACTTCTGTTTGATTTACGGATGTCACCAAATGAAGTTCGAGCGATTGTTTGCCGAGTGTTAAGGGTGGCTCCTGACACACAACATAATTGGGGAGAACCAAACGTAAGCAATGAAATATATGAATTGCTTGAAAATTGTGAATGGTTTTTTGTCTATGATATTATCGAAAGATTCTATCACGTATTAACCCCTATTAATAGACCAGAATTTGCAGAAGAAATCAATGATTATTTTAAAACGAATGGGATAGGTTGGAAGTTGGAAAATGGTCGTATAGA
The DNA here is from genome assembly GCF_024296865.1 of Sphingobacterium sp. LZ7M1. Classification (GTDB taxonomy): domain Bacteria; phylum Bacteroidota; class Bacteroidia; order Sphingobacteriales; family Sphingobacteriaceae; genus Sphingobacterium. The sequence goes on from NZ_CP101134.1 coordinate 4,451,734, forward strand.
ATTTCGTGGAGACGAATTATTTGAAAATGATTTGGAAAAGGTTGTTAAAGATTTAGGAGATGTCAAGCTACATACTGCCCAGAATGAAATCAGGGAAGCGATTAATGATCTTTCGAGAAGACCAGAACCTGACATTACGGGTGCGATTCAACATGGAGTAGCATGTTTAGAATGTGTTTCGAGGGATGTGGTTGGGAACAACAAAATCACATTAGGTGAGCTCATCAAAAGAAATCGTGAAATAGTGCCCCCTACAATTGATACCAGTGTAGAGAAAATATGGGGGTTTTCTTCGGAACAAGGTAGGCATCTGCGTGAACAAAGAGAACCGTCTTATGAAGAAGCGGAATTGATGTTAGGATTATCCGCTTCGATTTCAACTTACTTGGCCAAAAAAAAGAAGTTACTACAACCACCACCTGATGTATGGAATGATTTTTAAAAAATTCTTATGACGATTAATGAAACCAAAAAAATTGTTAGTTCGTATTTTGAAAAAAATACTACTTGCATAGAATGCAAAAGTGATAAGAAACTTATTGTCAATAGTAATAAATACAGAATCCGTCCAGATGACGCTTTTTATTTTGCCAACAAAGTATTTATTATGGAGTATGAAAATAATTTGCGACCTGTCGAAAGTATCTCAAAATATTTTTGGTTATTCCGACAAACAGACTGGCTAAAAGAAAATATCAAAATTTTGATGCTACTAACAATAAATAATAGCAAAGTATAAAAAGAACACCGTATTAGGGTGGAAAGCGTTCGGGAATTAGGGATGGTACTTAAACAGCTCTATCCAAATAATTTTGATTTCATCCTACTTAATTATTCTGAACTTAATAGCACGAATATAATTGAAAGTCTGGATTCGTTAAGAAGCAAATAATGTTATCGTGTCCGAGGGTCAACCGCAATAATATACATATCGTCTTTCAATATTTGTATTTCGTAATTCTCTCTCGTATCTGGATCAAACCAAAGATTATCTTTTACTTTTGTAAACTTCTCATCTAAATCAATTATAAGTTGTTTGTGAAACCAATCTGTATAATGTAACCTTTGACAATATAAAAAGCCTTTACCACCCGAATATTTAGGGTTTGCTCTTTGATAGTCGATAAAATCCGTAAAGCGACCAATGGAATTTGGGGCTCCGATTAGCAAAATATTGACTTTTTCGTATAAGACTTTGACCTGCAAAAAATCGATTTTTTTCTGACGGTCTATGCTGGCTTTGAGAATATTTCCATCTTTATCTATCTTAGTGGCATAGCGATATGTTTCTGCCGACCGATCCAATATTTCAATCAAGTCGATGAGAAAGTCATAATACTTAGTAAACTCTAATTTCTCATCCTTATCCAACCCGAGTTGCTTATGTAGCCGATAATAATAGATTTTAAATTCATCAGCAAGTTTGTCAAGCTCATGGCTTTTTTCTAAATCTACTAATCTTTCAAAATTTGTTAGACTTACAGTTTGGGCATATTCCATGAAGAAATTTATGTTCTCCTTTAGACCAAGTTCGATGCCATGTGAGATTGTATGTAAAAACGGAATGGAGATTTCATCAAAACGGCGTTTAGTAGTTGGATAACTTTCAAAAAGGTAATCTACGAGACGGTTATATTGCCCCCATATACTTCCATTGTTGTCAGCCCAACCAACATAAGCAATCCAACTATCACGTTCTGCTAAATTCATACTTCAAATTTAAGGTAAATTCATCACTTAATTATGTAATACTAAACAACAAAACCCCTGACCCAATTAAGGATCAGGGGTGCGGGATGGGCTGGCTCAGATTAGCCCGTTTATAAAGGATTGGTAGAACGTTTCAAATGGTGCTTTGGGTTTATGGGTTCTGATACCTGCACGTATGCCGGACAATCTTTCAAAACGGTTCAATGAAAAATCACCAACCGGAATACGGTATCTCTTTTTGTTGCAATAAAATTCGCCATGTTCATCAACAAGGCTGAACCTCGCATTCTTACCGAGTTGCCACGTCGCTACTTTGCAATCGGCTACACGGCCACTTATTCCCCCGTCAAATACCATATGTATTTTGGCATTGGTGAAAAGGGCTTTCAGCCAAGTAAACTGTTCTTTGGTTGGCAACAAACCCAATGAAGCAAATGCACTCGGACAGTGTGGAATAATCCAATTGGGGTAATAATGACAGAAGCACATTATATCACCAGCCGAATGACCAATAAAAAGGTCGGTAACGGACAAAGGCAAGTTGTTCGTCGCCAACCATACACCTTTGCTTACCGGAATACGGATACCGTTTTCACTCCAACGTTCATGGTCTATGATCTGGTTTTTCAATGTATAAGGGAATAGAATATTACCCTCGACCATATCCATATAGGGAGCAAAGAAGTTCCTTACTTCGGCTTTTAATCGGAGAAATACCATTACCTCGAAACGGTACGTCCGTACCCTCTACTTTCTTGTTTATCCCGAAGATTTTGCGCAAGGTCTTGAACGGTTTTCTCGTTCCCTTTTTCCCTTATCTTTTTGTCGGCCATCATCATGTCGGACAACGCACGGTTGTATCCGGCGGTATAACCCTCATCCTGCGGTTCGAGCCTACCTCTTAGGTTATTGATACCACGGAATACCAAGTATGAGATACCGCCGTCCAATAGCACGGATAGGATAAGCCGTTTACTGTCTGAACGAATACCCTTATTGTCCGTTGCCGAGTGCTGGATTTTCGTTCCGTCTTTGAGTTCCACCACTTCACCGTTACGGAAAGCCTCCTGTTGCTTTTCAGAAAGTTCTTCGCCATTTACCCTAATGGGGGTCTGCACTTCTTCGGGCTCATACGCCACAAACTCCTTTGTGAGATCGTCGTATTCAATGATGACTTTCTTCTTTTTGTTTCCACCGATCTCCTGTTCTTTGCTCACTACGTGTTTTTCTCCGGCAATCAATGCTTTTTCTTCGTCGTCGCTCAATAGCGGGTGCCATTGTGGTTCACGATAAATAGGATGTACGTTAAGCTGGACAGTACCGTCCTCACCTCGGCTAAGAGATAGCTTTGCATCCAGTTGGCGGATGGCAAACCCATCGATATTCAGATTGGCCATGCTCAACATATCGGTTCTTCTACCTGCAAGCAGGGCATCGATATTCTCCGGGCTTATGCTAAATCCACCGTTTATGTAAAGCCCTAATTTTTCAAGTTCGTTTAGGGGCATTTCATGTTCGTTGATAGGGTATTTCATGATGTAATTGTTTTTTGGGGTTTTAATAATTTTATCTTCTGATACCGTAGGCGGCGACAACCTCCATTTCAGTATGCGCCGGGCGCTTTAGGTCTGCATCTACCTTGACAGCTTCGGGATGCTGTTTGGCTTGGAGCAGGGAATTATATAGCTGGTCTGTCTTGGATAGGGAAAATACATTTCCGGTTGTCAGGTCTTCCACACGCATACGTCCACGTTTCAGATGGCCTTGCACTTTGTACACCGTATTGTTATAGGCGATTTCATCACCCATAGAAAGGGTAGTTTCTTTCACCTTTTGTGATTGTGTTACGGTGAGTTTTTCGACCGCCACATCGGCGGCGGCTTTGATTTCCCTTTTTTGTTCAAATGCCAATAGGTATTTGAATATTTTTTCAGCATCAGCAGCGGCGGCGTGTATTTCAAAAGGTGTATCGCGCAATATCTGAATCCAATTGTCCACGTAGGCAACGTGTTGGCCGGGATCGTGGCCAATGTGGAGTTCTTGACCTATGAGCATGGATGCAATTTCGGCGCGGAGTTCCTCGCGGGCATACCCCTCTGTTCCAAACTTGTTTATAAGGCTTCTGTCCAGACGGTTTTCGTGTCCTGTCCAATGGCCGAGCTCATGGAGCACGGTGGCATAGTATTTATCCGGTGCATCGAATTGTTCACGGAACGGCATGGTAATACTGTCACGGAGTGGGCTATAAAATGCTTTGTCGCCCGCTCTGTGGGTTATGTTAGCTCCCGAAGCCTGAATGAGGTTTTCTGCCCTTTCGATAGGATCCCATTGGAATTGTTTTACATCAGGTTTAACCAAAGGTTCGATACCGTTGATCTGCTCCGCATTGAACACCCAAGCGGTTGTAATGATCGGTCTGTCCAACCTTACCTGAACCTTAACAGGTTTTCCTTTTTCGTCCAAAATCGGTTTGCACTGCTCGTCTTTCTTAGGCAACAATTGGTGTAGTTTGACATACTGGATAAGGGAAGCCTTTTCACCTTTCCGCACTTGCAAGCCTTTTTCCGATGCTTGCTTAAAGGTCATCCATCGGGGGTCATCACGATCAGCCATCAAGAGGGAAAAAATATTAATCCCTTTATAGCGGTTTCCCGTTGTGGCATTGTATGGGATTTCAAAGGCTGGGCCGTTGTGATTCCACGGTTTTTGCCACGGTGCAGTACCCTCTTCGAGTTTCTTGATGATATTTGCGGCTACTATTTCATGCAGGGATTTTGAATTTTTACTGCTCATATTCATCCACCTCCGGGGATTCGTCATCAGGCCATTCGTCGGCGTATTCCACGCCATAAACGGCGGCTTCCTGTGGGGTTAGACCAATATCCTCACCACTGGCCAGGATACTTAGTTTTTGTTGTAGTGATCTTAAATGATAGTCCATATTATTCGATGTTTAAAGGTTTATCCGATTGTTCTCTTAGCCTGTGCAGGAATTTCAATGGGTCAAGGTATTTCCCTTTGAATTTCACCGAGAAATGCAAATGCTCACCCGTCACCCTGCCCGTTGCTCCCGTAATACCAATGGGTTGCCCCACCGTCACCGTATCACCGGGCGAAACGAGTATTCGGGAAAGATGTCCGTAAATGGTTTCCACGTCTCCGTGAAGTACCCGTACATATTTGCCAAGTGCTTTATGCTTTCCGGTTGCTTTGACCCGACCGTCAAGCACATTGAATACAGGGTCGGAACGGGCGGCAAAATCGGCACCGTTATGGTGCGATGCCTTACCATTTATCGGGTGGATACGGTAGCCGAACGGTGATGTAACCTTTAGCTTGTCCAATGGCGGACTGTAATCGATGCCCTGCCCATAAAGCATAAAGGGTACAAGTAGCAACCACCCCAAAACAAGGCTGGGGATAGTTAATATGTTCCGCTGATAGGCAGAACGTTCTGTGTTGTTCATGATGTTTTGGTTTCGGTTGGAGTGGGAATCTGGGGTGTGTCCTGTGTCGGCATTAACTGCTGGACCATTTCCTGCACTTCCTTGTTGATGCGGAAAAAATTGTCCAATAGGATTTCCTCTTTCCGTCCACCGAAGTCGTAATAGGTCGGCAGTTCCCGATAATTTGCTTCTTCCTTTTTAATGGCTTCCATGTCCAGATTGACACGGCAATTGACCGCCGAGGTCTGGTATTTTCCCGTATAGGTTTCCACAGTATCACGTGCAACGATACCGACGATTTCACCTGTCTTTAGTGATGCTATCTTCCCGGCGGGAATCAACGGTTCGAGTTTTTCATTCAACGATAGCGAGGTTCTTGTACGGTCGATGCTTAGGCTTTCACCCGTTTGCTTGACCTTGCCAAACAGGCGTTCCAACCACTCCAAGGTTTCCTTGCTCCTGACAGAGCCAGACAGTACATTTCCCATGATGGACGTGATGACCTCTGCTGTTTCCTTGCCATATTGCTGGAGTAACATAGGTAACTCCTGAAGCCCCAAAACCACTCCGGAAAAATTGGATCGGGCCTGTGCCACGAGTAGGTCGACACGGTGGATATACAGACTTGGAGCCTCATCCACCACTAAACCGATGGGCAGATTGCCCTTTGTATTGATAAGTTTGGTAACCCGATTAAGCACCACGGACAGGCAGGCGGAATTGATGCTCTGCGTACTCGGGTCGTTAGCAAGCACCAAAATACCGGGGTGCTTGGGGTTACTGACCTGTAGCTCGAAATCATCCGCACCGAAAACCCAGAAAGTTTCTTTGGTTGCCATTCGGCTGATAAAGATTTTGAGCGTTCCGACCTGTCCCTCCAATTGGTCAAATGCCTTTGCTTTGTAGGCAGATAAAAATGGTGATAATAGGGAAGCAAGCTCCCCGTTACTGAACAGCACCGTAAAAATCTGTTCATACGAAAGATTAAGAAAGGCAAGTACATGGGGCAGACTGGAATAACGTCCATCTTCGTACCTACTGAAAAAGTAGATACAGGCGGCAAGGAAATTGACGGCGGACTGCGTAAAGAATTGGTCGCTTCCACCGGACTTGTCGCCTTTTTTCAAGGCTTCAACAAGTGCTTCGGCCGTTTCCGAAGCATCGGCAAGTGTACCCAGATAAGCACGTTTCAAAGGGTTTACCCGTCTGCTCTTTGCAGGGTCGTTGAGATTGATAACGTGGAAACGGTAATCCTTGCACCGACCGTTCTGTTTGGCAAGCAGGTAATGATAATATGCAATTTTGCCGAGATCGGGGTATTTCAGATCGTATAGGCACATGGTGAACGAATTGGCAATCATTTGGCGGATAATCGGCATGATGATCCCAAACGATTTTCCACTGCCCGGCACTCCGCAAACCAAACAGCCCCTAAAAATATTTTCGAGCGGTATATACCCCTTTCGGACTTTTCCCTTGTAATAGAACAAGGTCGGGATGTTGATCGAGTACGGTGTTATCACGGGTTCAGTCGGCTGCATAAAGGATTCTTCCTCAATGTTCCAACGATCCTTTCCCAGATTGGAGCTGATAATCTTGGAAACGTTGTCCATTGCAACGTGTACCAAAACGGCACCCGCAAAAGCACTTGTGATATAGGCAAGGTCATACCAATTGACTTGCCCCCATATCGGAGCCGCTCCACGTCCTTGCAACCACAAGCCCGAAAAAAGAATGAGCATCCCCAATGCCAAAGGGTAACCGATCTGGGTCTTGGGATTGAGGTCTTTTTTCTTTCGGCTTAATGTTCCGATGGAGACCAGACAGATCAGTACAAGCGTAAAGAGTTTGCTGTTTATCAATTCGACATAGAACGGCACCCTCGAAAGCCTCTCCGCAAAGAGTAGCAAACTGTTATTTGCTACCCCTGCCAAGAGGAATCTATCTACATAGAAAAACAAAAAGACTTCGAGGACAACGGATAGGTATATGCCAAATTGCAGGGAGCGGTAAAGCCCCTGTTGCTCTTTGGTTTCTTCCATAAATGTTTGTCTTTGTAAGGTTGGAAGGATGGCGTCGCCGTTCTTCCATGATAATTTGATTTTCAAAGAATGGAAGACTGCCTTACGGCAATCTTCCGTAGCAATTAAACTAAGATTGATTCATAAAAAAAGCCAGCGACTTACGCTGGCTTATATGACCATAAAAAATTTAAAAAAATATAATCCGCTATTCCCCTACGATTTTCAAGATATAATCTTCACCTTCTTCAAAGGCGTTACTTTGGGTAAGTACATGATGTATATTATCCATATCCTCACCAGAGACCGTTGCACTAAATTTCCATGCGCGTAAAAGCATACGGATATATATATTAGTTTCATTCCGTCTTGAAATTGCCCGTAAAGCACCCAAATAATCATCTCTAAAGACTGTCGGAATAATAATCTTACTTTGTTCGGCCCTGACCAACTCGGCATTCATCATCACTCTCGCTAACCTCCCATTGCCATCGAGAAAAGGATGTACTTCGCTAATCAGGAACATCATATAGGCAGCTTTGGCGAAAGGTTCATTGAGTGCCTGATAGAACTCAAACCCTTTAATCAATGTACCCCGAACCAGTTCCACCTCAACAAAATCTGTATTACCTGCTCTATTGTTCCTATCCTTAAATTCGCCCGGGTTTTTGGATGGCCGGGCATTGAGCATAATTTTATGTCTATATTGAAGTATTTCGAGCAAATGATCTGGATTTTCCGGCGTGGTACTCATTTCCTTTCGATTACTGACTATCTGGTATGTACCTAATATATCATGAGAATCTTCATCTCTGGCAGGCATAGGCTTTCCGGTTTCGATGATTTTCAGCGCTTCATCTATTTTGAATTTTGTACCCTCGATATAATTGGAGAAATAGGCCTCAAAAAATGCGAAATTACGGAATGCCGTATTGCTTATGTTTGGGTCTGTAACAGGTGTAAACTCCAACTGTTGCAATGTGATGAAAAGGTTCTCAAAAAGTTCTATCCTCTTGAGATCAAACGGTTGTCCAAATGCTCTCGCCAAGGCAACGGGAGACTTTAGGATGTTAGATGGCTTTGTTGAGAGCATTGCCCCAATAAGCCTGTCCAATTTTTCAAACTCCTTTTCCATATTTATCCCGGAAGCAATTTCCCTCGCCCTATCCCGTAGGGCATTCAACCCATCTTCTCCCTTTGATCTTGCAATTTGTTCAAGTTTCCCCTCTATTTCCGGCAAAGCCATGGTCTTAGACGACGGCCCCGGTCTTCGGGAAGATTGCAGGTTTTCCAAAAATGCTCTTGCTTGTTGTGATACATGCAACCCGTCCACAAATAGATTATCTCCCTCGATAGGCGGTGAACCTTCCAACATATTCAGCGTAACACCGGGCAACTTGATTTTCCGCTCATAGTTATAGGTCAAAAAAATATCTCCACTTGAAGTTGGCCGATACTCGAATGCTGAACGATGGCTGAGCAGAGCACCGGCATATAATTGACCTATGATTTTAAATAGATTTCTCTTGATTATCTCTGCTTCGTTATCATCCAGGTTTGAAGTATATATCCGGGGTGCAATTTTTTTTAGCTTGCCATCCTTTACTAACGCTGATATGGTTCGACTAATCTCCGGATTGCTGGAAGAAAATATTATTTCTTGTAGGTGTAGTGGAATACTCTTGTCCATAAATCTGCAAAAATCTCATGTTAAAAAAGTCTATTGTCAATTATTGCACAAATTTTTCACGTCAAAAACCTTTGTTTTACAAATTTTTCATGTTTATGAACAAAACACTTCATACAAAAATTTTTGCTTAACTGACATAAACATCTGCAATTTACAAATTTTTCAAGGTAAAAACGGTTGTTTTTACAAATTTTTCAAGACAAAAGTCACGAATACTAAAAGGTGTCGGCTTTCAGAATATCTCCGTACCTTATCTTTAGGTTGACCGTACGGCCGGAAATCTGCTTTTCGGTGAGCGTTACCCGAAGTACCTTGTTGCCGGGAAAGGTGGCCTTTTTCAGTACGAACACATTGCGGTGTCTTTTCTTAAATTCCGTCAATGGTTGGTATTGCCACAGGGGTTTGATTTCCACGGTCTGCACGTTCGTTGCCTTGGTGATCTTCTTGTCCTCGATGAAAAACCGGAGTTCGTCTACATTGTAGGAAAGGTTTGAGGTATTGGTAAACGACACGTCAAGAAAGATATAATCGCCCAATGTGCTGATGCTGTTCAGCACAATGCCCACGCCGTAATCCCTCGTGCTTCTTACCGGACGGTGAACGCTTTTAGTAAGCAGGCCAAGTGCAAGGTTTTTCATCTGGCTACGGCTCAATCCGATTTCCGAAATTTCCAAAGGGCGGGTATGTTCCAGTTTGATTTCCAGCATGGCCGGAATGCTCGCATCGTTCATCCACAATGGGGCCGTCAGACGGTATTGCGCCACGAAGTTACCGCCGACAATGGTAACCGTTCCAAGTTCATACCCGTGTTGTTCAGTTTCTGTGGTGTCTTCGTGCAATTTGATACGCAATACGTTTTCAAGGGGTAGGTCGCCGGATACATGGTGCGAAGCGATGTCAACGTATTGTATCGGTTCGGGTGAAAGGATATGCACCGTATGGCCACGGTGCAGGGTAAGTTCGGGAAGTGTTCCCAACCGGGTTTCCGTGGCCTGTTGACTGTGGGCAGAATATCCGATAACACATAAAAGGAAAAGGATTAGAAAATGATGTTTCTTTTTCATGATGGAATCTTAAATGGTTTTACTGTTTGTAATTCTGTTGGCTTTGGCGGAGTGCCTGCGGATCGATGAGGTACACCACCGTATTATATTTCAGTTTGGCCCTGTTCTTCCGTATATGCTTTGATACGGCAGTCGTTGTGGATTGGAACATCCGTTGAATGGCACTCATGACCAACTGGCTGTTGTTTTCGGCCTGTTGCTGCAGGGTAATCCCCTGCGTGGTGTTACCGCCGAGCTCCCGGCTAAACTCCCTGAATGCCGAAGCGGGCACGTACAGTCCAGGGGAACCGTCGTTATCATAGACTTCCAACCGGACAGGTAATATGTTGTTCCCGTGCATAATGGACGTGATGGTAAGCAGCACCCGTTGTCCTGAAAAACCTGAAATTTTTGCAAATACGTGAGCGCCTTTTTTTACCACGTACTGGCCGACCAATAGGTCGTCCATAAGCCGTATCCGCAAGCGGGAATCGGCATACCCTGTTATGTTTTCGTCGATAATGGCCTGTATGAAAGTATTATCGCTTTCGGCACGAATGGTATTGAACGTTCCCTGACCTGTACCGTATTTGGAAACGGACAAAAGGGGCTGGTTTTCGAGTTCCCGTTTCGCTTCTTCGATGCGCTCACGTTCCCTGCGGGCTGCCTGTTCGTCGGGATCGTTAGCCCTTGCCATGCTGTCCGCATAGGCCATCTGCTGGCGGAAAAGTTCCATCGGATCGGCCTTGTCGGGTGTCTCCCTGATCGGTTCGGGTCTTCGCTGTAATGACGAAAGGGCCTGTTGCAAGGCTCTGTCTTGGTCGTCGTTTTCCGAATCTCCATTAGTGGAAACAGGTCGCTCGTTTTTGAGCGCCCGCGCGATGGAATCAAGCCTGCGCTTTTCTTCTTCGTTGTACATTTCATCAAAACGGAATTGTTCGGCCCGTTCTTCCTGTAACTGGCCTATTGCCGTATAGCCGTCACCACGGCGGTACTGCTCACGGTAGGCGGCAAGTTTGTCGGATAGGGCGCGGTTCTTGACGTCTTCCGATACATCGGCAATCTGCCCCTGCAAGGGATCGCCCTCTTGCTGGGGTGCTTCATCCTTTGCAAAACCTGTCTGGTAGACGTAAAAAAACAGGCATAGAAAGGGCAACGCTATGAGGGGTAGCACATAGCGTGGCTGTTTGAAATTGATTTTCATGGTTGTTGGATTGTATTAGGGTGAATTATGCTGTTTGTTTGCTTCGGCCAATCGCTTTTCCAGAACCTGCATCCTGTCGATGGCACGCTCCATCAGCAGGCTGTCGGAGCTATCCAGATTGTCCTTTTGCATGAGTGTATCAAGGACGGTACGGATTTCAAGCAGTTCTTTTAAGGCTGAAACGGTGATGACAATACCGCCCATTCCGTCCATTAAGGGTTGTTGCACGGAAAGTTGTAAGGGCTCTTTTTTCGGTGTTTCCTTTGGGAGAAAAAGAAAGCATCCAACGGAAACGAGGATGCTTGCCACCATTGCAAAAAACACCGTGCGTGGCCGGGCTTCAAGGAACCTTTTGGTACGGTGCGCACCTCCATCGATGTACTTGCCAAACTCCCTGTAAAAAGCTGTCCACACCGTCGTGTCGGGCGGGCGGTTAGAAGTTATTTTTTTGAACATAGCTGATGTCTTTGTTTTCGAGTGTCTTCCATCGGGTTATCAGTACGCCGTGGCCATTGTTCTCCGTGCGCATTTCAAGGTCGCGGAGATAACCCTCCGTGACGAGTGTGCGCACCACCGTGGAGCTTCGCCGATCTATGGTCTGTTTGCCATAGTACCGGAAGTATTTGTTCGCCGGATCGAGATGGATGGAATCCGTCTGGATGGTGAGCACGGAGCTGGACGACAGCACGGAATTGAAAAAACCTTTTTCCCGTAGGTTGTTGTACTGCAGTGCCCCGGATTCATCGATCAGGTACATGGCTTTTTTCATCTGGTATTCGATGAATTTATCGTCCGGTGCGAGGGTGAAAAACAACGAATGGAATAGGTTGATATGTGTACGGTACTCGACTGGTCTGTTCACCTCAACGTCTGTCTGTCGGGCGGAAATGGGTACATTGTTGGCATCGAGTATATACACGGATTTACGTGCATTGCCGACCTGTTTATAGGCAAAAAAAGATACCGCCACTACCATGAGCAGGGCGGCGGTCAGACTTGCCCCCGCAATAAAGGTGGCAAGCCTGATCTTGGTCTCGATATTTTTAATTATCATGAAAAATGGGATATAAGGGTTTTAGAATTTGGCGATCATCCTCCTTGCGGCGCGGCCCATGTTGGATGCCCCGCGACCCATCGTGCTTGCGGCCGAGGTGATACCGCTGGTCGATACGATCCAGGTGCTGATGCTCGGTACGGTTAACATGGTCAATCCTCCGATCAGGAACGTCACGATGACGATGCCGAAACTCAACAGTCCATTGCCCGCAAACCGCGACATTTTTTCCAACGTGTCACCCGTGCTTTCAAGGAGCTGCTGGTAACGGGTGATCTCGGCCTCCATAGCATACTGTTGGAACAGGCTTGCTATGTGCATGACCAGATAGGCAATCCCCGAATACAGGTTTACGCTGATAAACCGGGCTATCCACGTACCAAAGGAATCCCGGAATGCGGGCAGGATCGAGGCGGCAACACTAAAAGGGCCCAAAATGATAAGGATGGTCGAATAGATGATCTGGATGATGAATATGATATACACACATATTCGGAGTATCCAGACCGCCAGCGTTTCCAGCACATAGGTGGCCAGTAGCTGCAACCCGACCTGCATCCGGTTTTTGAGTTCTACTATCGGATTCCATACGGTGGCAAACCCCTCTTTTACGGTAGAGGCCACGGCATCCCACGCCTGCCCGTACCATGTATCCGCTTCTTTTTCGGCGATCTCGGTTTCGGCCTGTATGGTGGTGAGCTGATCGGCGACGTCCACCATGAGTTTTGCCCGTTGCAGGCGCAGGTTGTTCACTTCGATCTGCCCGCTGTCAAACAGGCTTTCCGTCTTGGCGGCCACGATGTCCGTAGGATAGGCGAGTACGCGGGTAAACGTTCCCCACCAGACGATGACCATGACCAGCCCGAACGGGCGTAACAACGGCATGATTTCCATTTTTTTGTCGCCCGCCATCATTTCGTATGATTTGATGGCAAAGAAGATGAGCATGAAAATGGCGGAAAGCGCCTGTGCATCGTATATGAACGTGTCAAAATGCTCCCAAACCGTATTCTTCATCCCTTTGAGGAAGTGCATCACACCCTCCTCATACACGCCATTCCCTTGCAGGAAATTGAATGTTTTCTTAAAGGAGTCCGGCACGTCCACCGGATTGGGATTGGCCTGTAAAATAAAACGGGGCATTAGCCCCGTCATGTTAATAAAATCCATATCGTAATTTTCTTTTTGGTTATCGGCTTCTCTTTAGTATGTCCTCCGCGATCTGTATGTCGGAGCGGCCGCCGGAAAATTCCGGCAGATCGGGGTTGTCACTGTTCAAGCGGTCACGGCTTTGGGCCAATAAAATGAATTTGGCGGCATAGTTCTTTTTGGCTTCCCATGCGGCGAGCAGTTTGCGGTGTTCCCCAAGCAGGCGGTGGTAGGCCAGTATGCGGCTGCCCCGGTCAAGGGTGGTCGTCCGGGCGGCTTCCAGTCGTTCTTTCAGTTCCGCGCGTTCTTCGCTGTACCATTCCAATAGCCCTTTGTTCCTTAGATAATCCCCCACCTCCGGCGAAAGTCCGGCGAGCGGATCGGTGTCCGTGCCGCCCGTCAGGCTTCCAAATTCCCTGCGGTAATACAGGAGCCACAAGGGGTCGGCATCCGTGACCAGACCGGAATAATTGAGGGCTTCGGTGACCGCTACGTTTCGGATGGTGTCCGCATGTTTTTTATAGGCTTCGTCCGTTTGTTGCATGGCCAGTACCATGCCCATGCGCAGGGTCTGCGGACCCGTACCGCTCAACGGTCGGCGGTCTGTCTTGGGGTAATCTGGGTGCCACGCCCAGGTAAGCCAATATTGGTAATTGAGACCGAGAAATCCGCTGGTCGGCGTAAACTTCTTGCGGTTCCATTGCTTGTGCACCATACGTTCCTGTTGGTGCACGATGTGTTTGTCTGTCTGGCGCTTCACGTTCTGTGCCATTGTTCCCCCAAAGGGGAGCAGGAACAGCAGCCAGATTAAAGGGTGTGTTTTCATGTTCAGTCCTTGATTAGATAATAATTCCGTATGATCTCGTCCGCTTTGCGTTTGTCCATATTGATAAAGTTTCTGTATGGATTCGCCGTTTTCAGTACGCCATTGATCTTCGCCCAATACATAGACCTTTCCATGCTGAACACCAATGCCCGTATCACTTTCAATTCCAAAATGATCTTGCGCATGAGGTGGTCTCTTTTTTCGTAGTCCATCAGCACGTTTTTTCCCTCTTGGAGCACGAAATCGGAGACTTCGGCGGCAAGGTTTATTCCCCTGTCCTTTAGCTGACGGGCGACATCCTCGGCAAAGAGCAATAACCACGGTTCGCCTTTTGCAGTTTCCAGCATTTTTGTGCTGTGCGTGGCAATGTCCTGAACGAGCCTTGCGATATGCAGTGCGGAGCGGCCGGACTTCAACGCCCGATCCACTTCGGTCAGTGATCGGTGTATCATGTTCTGCACCAGTACCACGGAAGAAAGGTTGACGTTAATATCGTCGATCCGTCCACGGATGTTGCCCAGCATATTGTTATGTGTCTGCTCGGAAACCAACCTGACCGCACCGTTCTCGTTTACGATGGCAAGGTGCTTGGCATCATAGATGATCGTCACGTAGCTTTGTCCGAAAACCGACGTTGAAAGACAGACAAAAAATAGGATAATGAGTTGCTTCTTCATGGCTTAAAGTCCTCCAATTGCCTTAATATATTATCGACTATGCGCTTGTCCTCGTTGATGTAACCCGAAAACGGATTTAGGGAATCGAGCAGCTTTTTGCGTGTCGAATAGTACATGGTAACCGCAAGCCCCCGCGATGCTCCGGCGATTGCCCGGAGCTCCTGCAGGACGTGACCGTACAATATCCTCCTGTCGCTCGCTTTCATCTGGTTCAGGTCGCCGATACTGATAAAAAGTCCGGTCAGGTAGCGTGCCAATTGCACGGCTTTCTCTGCCATATCCTTTTCCGCATCGATGGCGAGCAATAGAAATTCGGGGTGTTCGGACACGATACCCATGATCCTTTTCTGCTGGTTTATGATCTCGGTTACGATTGGCGCGGATTCAAGCCCCATGCTAAGCCCCTGCAATGCCATACCGAGCGTCTGGAAACGGCTGTGCAACTGCCGGTAACGGGTTTTGAGTTTTGAGGTTTCTTCCCGGTTTACTTCCTCGTTAGCCGTGGTAATGGCCTGCCGGTTCCGTGCGGTGATTTGGCGGTCGTACTCATCTTTGCTGTGTTCGACCAATTGATGGAGCAGTTCAACGTTGAGCTGTGCGTTCGCTCTGGTCAGGGCGATGACCAAAAGCAATAGGGTTAATATAAAGTATCTCATCGTTTGAGCAATCTTGAACTAAAGATAATGTCATCGGCAATCTGTTTGTCGATGTTGATAAAACCTGCGTATGGATTAAGGGAGTTAAGGATACCGCGCTGTTTCGCCCAATACATACTTCGGTGCATCCCAAAGGCTACACCTCGCAGGATGGTCAACTCTGTTCTTATTTGGTTGAGCAACTTCGCCCTTTCTCCCGCATCCATCAGGTTATCCTTTCCACCTTTCAGCACAAAGGCACTGACCTCGGCAGACAGGTTCGTCGCCCGTGTCTTAAATTCCCTTGCGCCCGCTTCGGCAAATAGCAGGAGTACCGGATTTCCCCTTGCGATGTTCATTGCCTTTTCTACGTCGTTAACGATGTCAAGGGAAATGCTGGCAATGTCCTTTACGGTGAGCAGGGAACGGACAACGCCGGACACTTCGCTTAACCCTTTATAAATCTTGTCCTGCAAATCGTTCACGATCAGGAGCTGTCCCGTGACGGCCATTTGTCCACGTTGGATAAGCGTGAGATTGTCGTTCACGTTGTTGAGCTGGCTGTTCATCACTCCGGCATGGACGCCCGTTGCGGCTGCCACGGCGGGGTCAATGTAAATCTGTCCCCTTGCGTAGAAAACAGCAAGGGACAGGATCGTTATTGCAATAATTCGTTTCATGTAAAATCAGGTTTAAAATATTCTCTTTGTGTTTCAATTGGCGCATTGTTCTCGTTTACCCTTTGTACAAAATCGCCCAATAAAAGACCGCTCTTTTCCATATCGGACACGAACGCCGTTAGGGCTTTTGGGTAGCTGCCATGATGTTTGGCGTAAATCTCCACGGCGCTTTTTTCCGGTTTTTCGGTGGTGAACGCCAAATGGTGGTAAATACTTACCTCCACGCCGTACACTTCCCCGACATTTCCCCGACGGATATAGAACTCGTTGAAACGGGCACGTCCGTCCTTGTTGTCAAGACGGTTGATCGTGAAAATCTTCTTCTGTTCGGCCTCGGTGATGGAGAGCAATTCGGCAACCTTTCTAAAATCGGCCTCGTTCTGTTGCAGCAGGATAATGGTATCCGAATTGTTTATGATACTGTCCTTGATAATTGGGTTGCCGATGATGTCATTGATTTCCTGTGTTACCTCGATGATTTCCCCCCAGAACTTCCGTACGGTCTTGTTTAGGTATAAAAGGAAATTTGCCATCATTGGCGAGGAAATGGCCCGCCATGCTTCCTCCAAGATCAGTGTTTTCCGGCGGTTCTTCCTGTGGCGCATCTTTTGCACGAACAGATCCATTATTATCAGCGTTACGATTGGCAGGAGCGTCTTATTATTCTGTATATTGTCAATTTCATAGACTATGAACCGTTCGTTGAATAGTGATTGGTCGGCATCTTCGTTCAGTATCGCTTCGTATTCACCCCCTCTGTAAAACTTCTTTAATACAAACCGAAATTCTTCCACGTCAAAAGCGATGCTTTCTTCGTTCCTTATATCGGGGATTTTCTGAACGGCAAATTCATAAAAGGAATTGAAGTCCAGCCTGTCTACACGGTCTTCGATGGCCTTATCGAAATGATGGGCGTAATAGGCGGAAATGACATTAGAAATTACATCGCGCTCGAGGGTGGTTACCGAACCCTCGGCACCTTTCCAAAGCAGGCAGATCAACGTTATCAAAAAATCCTTTTTCTCGATGTTGTATTCTTCCTCGCTGATCGCAAAGGGGTTCATCGTGATGGGCTTTTCTTCTGAATAGGTTATGTACTTTCCTCCGTATGTACTGCAAAGACCGGAATAGGAATGCCCCACGTCCACAATCACCACGTCCATGTTGTATTGCAGGTACTGTTGGACGATATTATTTATACAATAACTCTTACCCGTACCCGATGCTCCTAACACGAAGCGATTGCGATTTTTTATGCGGCCTGTCCTCATAACGAGGTCCGATGGGTCAATCGCCACGGGCACCCCTTGACGGTCTGTAAACCTTAGCAGAAACTCCGACGGTTCGTCGGTCGGCAACCTTTCCTTGAAAAAGAAACATAGGGCGGCATCGGCCGTCGTTAGGAACCAATCGTACTTTTTCAGTTCCACGCTAACGCCCGGCAAAGCACACCGGAACAGTTCCAATTGGTTGTAGGCATTGCGTGATGGAATAATCCCCTGCTGGAACAGGGCGGCTTCGATAAAATTGGCCGTTTTATCGATCTTGTCCGTATCGGCACATACGATCATGGAATAATGCGCATTTACCAATAGCTGGTTGTCACGTGCCACGTCCACCAATAAACGGTCGATGTCCTCCACGCACATGAGGTTTGCCGGATCGGGTATGCTCGAATGCCTTTTGCGTTTTACTTCAAGTTTGCCCAGCGTGATCTGTTGGTTGGGTATCTCCAATAATTGGTTATAGATAATGGTGCGATAACCGGGAACATGGTGCAGGAAAAACAGGTTGTCCACCGGAAAATCACGCATGCCGTTCGTTTCATTTTTGGTCGTAAAGGTTCCGACTTTTTCGGGCAGGTCAACCGAATCGGTGCCCACCATGCTGATACAGCGGACGGCCCGGTCGCCGATCTGCAACTCACGGTCTCCGCAGCGGAGATTGTCCAATGCGATATTAGGGCTCTCAAACTCCATTCCGAGCACCCTGTTTACAAAACGGTTTATTTCCGCTTCGGTAAGGTATGAGGGGGTAAGTGCAGCGCCGGAAAGCAGGTCAAATACTTTGGCCATGTTCTGCCCGAAAGTGGCCAGCACCTTTTTGTCATAGGTGTAGAATGCCCCTTTTTTGACCAGACGGGTCACGGTCAGGTAGGTTCTGATCTCGGTATATTCCCGACCCGCAAAATGTTCTTGGTATTTCTGTTCCAAGAACTCGGTTGCAGGTTTTGGCTGGTATTTCAGTTTGATGAATACGTCGTGCTTTTGGATGATATGCCCCTCGCCAAGTATCTTGATGACGTTAAGCAATACCTGTTGGAAAGCGGTATAGGCTTCGGGATCGGCACCATACTGTAAGACGGGATTGGTAAGTCGCATCACGACTGAAAAATCGCCACGGTCGCCGTACAGTATGGACATGCCTTGATAATGGTCGATACCCACATAGGGTATTTCAAAGGCTGTCTTTCTCTCTGTTCTCATAACTGATCGATAAATGGACGGGGTGGATAAATACGCCTCGGTGGCGGGTTTTGTCATGGAGACCGTTACCCTGTTTCATGAATGTATAGGCAAGTCCTGCACCCATCAGGGCAAGGGTAGCAAAGCCGCCCAGGATCAGGTTGGTTAGTGCGCCGATAAGTCCACCGATGGCCAGACCACCGATAAGGGAACCTATGCCCCAATAGATAAACTTGCCCTTGAAACCGCGGTAAATAAGGGGCTTTTGCAGCCCCTTATAAATTGGATAACGCCCGTGTGTCATACGCCGAAAAACGCTTTGATGACCACTGACACGAGTACCAAGAACAGGCAGGAACCTCCCCACGACATCAACTCTTTATTGATGTCCTGATCTCCGCTGTTCCACTTGATGTACACCCGTATTCCCCCAATGAGCCCGACGACCGCGCCGATGGCCAGAATGAGCGTCGAAATGGGGTCTACGTAGCTGGTGAGTGAAGATGTGGCGGCATCGATACCCACGGTACCACCTTGTGCGAATGTTGATTGGGCCGCGGAAAGGCAAAGCGTGGCCATTGCAAACAGCTTTTTAGTGTTTACTGTCATAGAAATAATGAATAAAAAGTGAATAAAAAATGATTGGATTGTTAGTTTACCCCGAACAGGGCCTTTAGTGCGGCACCGACGAGCGATAGGAAAAGGCAGGAAAAAAAACATCCCATGACCTGTGCATCGATTTGATGCTTACCGGACTGCCAGTTGCTGTACACACGCAATCCGCCGAGCAGCCCGCACACGGCGCCGATGACAAAGGCAAGGTCAGAGAAGTTGTAATACCACGTATTGACCTCCTTGCGCACTTCCTTAAATTCGGCAAGGCCGGGCTGGGCGGTTGCGTACAGGGCAAAAAAAATGACAGTAAGGAATACTGCCAAAAAGCGGATTGGTCGCATAATGGATTTAATAAGGGATGGCTTTGGTGTACTCGATCACGTTGTTTTGCATGAGCGATACGAGTTGCTTTAAGTTTATGCCTCCGGTGGATTGTAGGGGGCCGGACGAGATAACGGGTTTCCCCTCGGTTACCGTAGGTTCGTTTTCTTTTTTGGATGGTTCGGGGATAACCCTTTCGGGCGGCGAATCTTCATCAAATGTCAATTCGTTTCCTACATCGGCCGCACGCGGAGCACGGTGGTGGATAAACAGATCATACAGTACGTTTAGGGCATAGTAAATGCCATAGACGGCGATAACGCCGAGCAGGAATTGTGTCCAATTCATAGATCAAGGGTTTTAATGTGTTCTTTGATGTATCGGGTGAGTTCGGGATGGGTTTTTAGAAATTGGTGCAGGCTGTAAGATATGATCTTGGTCATGTCGATACCTTTGGCAACTTTCAGTTGTTTGAGCAGAAAAAGGGTCTTGTCGTCCAGACGGATCAGTAATCGTTCACGTCCGGTCAGTTCATGGTTCTGGATACTTTCAAACAGGCGTTCCAGCGTTTCCGTTTTTTTCTTTTGCGTGTCCTTTCGTGGTTCTGCCGAGGGAATTTCATTTGCCTGTGGCGGTTTCCCTTTCCGCATGGAATCCCGGAGCTCGTCGGCAAGGCTTTTTATTCCGCTCATAATGGTTCCTCCTTGGCAATGTACTGTTCATAGATCAGGTCTAAGAGCGGCAGGATAACGGGATCTAGGATGATCGGTGTCTGGAACGTATTTATACGTTGGAAGTCTATTCGGTCTGGCAGACCGGGTGCGACCGTGCCGAAACCGCGCAGGACATTTTCGACTTCCGTCCGTGTTTCGTACTTGACGGTGTTCTTGATACGGTTCGGCACGAAAATGAGGGGCGCCCGTTTGTTGATCCTGCCGATGACCATTGCAAACAGCAATGTGGAGTCCACCGAAAATTCGTCAAAGGCAAACGGACAGATCACCGCATCGGCGGCGGCAAATATGGGGATCAACCCATCGTCGTCCATCTTGCCCGGCAGGTCTATCAGGACGATTTCGTTCCGTGACTTCCCCAATTTCCGTTGCATTGCCGGAAAATGGCTGAGGTCTGCGGGTACGATTTCGTACAACGGTTCATTTTCCAATATTTTTGCTTTCTCGGCTTTGGCGGAAAGTGATTGTTGGTAATCCATGTCAAGTATCGTAACCCGCCGTTCCTGTTGTTGGGTCAGGTAGTTGGCGAGCAGCAGGGTGAGCGTACTTTTTCCCGCCCCGCCTTTTTGGTTTCCTATAAGTATGAGCATAGTGCATGGGTTTAATGGTGTTGTTGATAAAGTGATGTCAGCGGGTATTTGTGCGGGCTTTGCGCTTACGTCTCCGGTTGCGTCCGTGGATCGCCTCGTCGTCGATGTCGTCGGAAATGTCGATCTGGATATTGGGTATCCATTGCTCGGATGTTCCCTGTACATGATCGGTATAGGTGGCTGTTTCTTCGGAAGACGTTTTCTGTTCCTTTTCTTTTTGTTCAGTCCTGTCCGCTTTAGTCTCTACTTTGGCCGATATTTCGGGGGTGTCCTCCGATGGTGTGATAAATTCTGCCAACGGCATAAGGTCTTTTCCCTTGTAGACCATTTTCCTCGAATGGTCGATGACGGTATAACCGTATGGCGGTTTTCCGTCCTTACCGTGAAATATGATCTGTACCCCGAATTTGTCCGATAGCATCTGCGCCATTGCAGACGTGTAGCCCGATGGGGCGGACGGCCTGTTACCGGGAAGCGGGGCCGTAACATGGACTACCGCCGGACCGTACTGGCCACGGTACTTGGCAAAGACAGCACGGAGCTGTGCCAACCGATCAATATCTTTGTCAAAAGTGCCGATTTTGGCGTCCACTTGTTCCAAAGAGACCGCGCCTTGTCTTTTGCCGTAACGGCTGATCTGATATATCCCATCGGTCAGTTTAAGCGAATACCCTTGTGCTTCAAGTATCATCATGAATTGCGCCCGTGTGGAGAAACCATAGCTCAACGCTTTTTCGATATTCTTATCGACCTCTTGTTTTTCGTTCACGCCGACTATACGGTTCAATACTTCGTAGGCACGGATTTTCTCGAAGCTGTCGTTTATCTTTTTGCCGTCCCGGTCTACCCGTGTGGAAACGATATGGATATGGTTGTTCGCCGTGTCCTTATGGAATACCAAGAGGTAAGGTTGTTCGCCGTAGCCCATTCCTTTCAGCCACTGTTCGGCGATGGCTGTAAGTTGTTGCTTGCTATGGGAACGCCCCTTGCAGGAAATGACGGCGTGGAGCTGTGGGTACTTCGTCCGTTTACTTGCTGCGGATTGGGCTTCCAGATAATTGACGTAATCTTCCGGGCGGAGATTTTGCAGGGCCAGCAAGGCACCGAAACCCGATACTTTCATCAGCTCGCCTTTGTCCTTGTCCACTTTGTTCGTATTGTAACGCACCCCTTTGAACGTGGTTGAGGGGTCAAGTATCTTGACGATCATGTCTGCCCCCTTATAAGCCTAATGAGCTGCCGGATAGACTGTTCCAATTCCCTTTGCAACCTGACATATTCGGTAAGCAAAGGGATAAGGTCACGCATAATAGCGGAGTGCAACATTCCCTGTTGTTGCAGGGTATTAGCATGCCTTGCCAATTGGTTGATGTTGTTGCCCGATCGGCCGATCTCCGCACCGATACTGTCCAACAGTTTCATGATTTCGGTGGTATTGACCAGCATCTTTTTGGAATGTTGGAGCACACGGATACGCACGATGTCCGCGCGGCTCAGGCCAAGTGCGTTTTCAAGATCAAGAAACTGCGCACGTTCCGCTTCGCTCAACCGGAGTTCAAAGCGTCGGGTACGCTGTTTATGAGCGACGGTTTTTAGATTTCCTTTTCTGTTCTTCATGGTGCTTTATGGTTCAAGGTGACAGATTGTATTGCCCTAAAGATTTCAAGGGCAACCTGCGGAACGATGGCGTTGCCGTAGACTTTTATGCTTTCTGCCCGCCACGCAGGAAAGGTAATTCCGTCCAGTCTTTCGGAAAGCCCATCATCTCGGACACAAAACGGGGGTTCACTTGGCCATCCCGTATATAGGGGAATGTCGTTCCATCGACCTGCTCCGCTGTCGGCAGCACTTTTAGTAAACGCTTCTGTTTTTCGCTGGGCATCCTCTCGGCTATTTTCTCTGCCGGGCTTCATAGGGAGATCAGGGCATGATAGACCAGAAAATCCGTCAGGGAGACCTGAACGCCGTTGCCCCGTTCGTTCTTCCTGTCCTTTAGCCGTCGTCTGTCCTGCGCCTGTTCCATCGTTGTTTATGTTGCTTATCTCGGTGGCGGTCGGTGTGGGCAACAAACCAAACCCGATCCCGCCCCGTGTGGAGCGCCAACGGCAGCAGCCGGAATACACAGAATGACTGGTATGCCGTCTTCGAGTTTCGGAAGTACATATCCTGCTCACCCAATTTCTGAAATGATGTTTCCGATGACCTGTCGCTTGAGTCGGATAATGGTATTTGTTGCAGGTTGTTCACCGTCCTCACAAAAAAGCTCAATCGCTTTGATTTCCATTTCAGAAAGACTATCGGGCTGGAGAATGGTGAACAGTCCAGTAACGTTTTCAAGTACGCTCCACTCCGGCCGTGCTTCCTTAATAATTCGGATAGTCTCCGGGAAGAGGTAACGGTCATCTTTCGCCCCCTTTCTTCGTCCGGCTTGGCTGAACGGCTGGCAGGGGAACCCGCCGCTGATGATGTCGACGTGTCCTCGAAAGTGAGTTGCCTGAAAATCGTAGATGTCTTCATTGTGTGTTGTATTTGGCGGGGTAGTGTTTGAGAACGGTTCGGCAGAACGGGTCTTTCTCGCAGGAGAAAACGTTTAGCCATCCCATCCATGAAGCGGCGATTTCAAAACCGCCGATGCCTGAAAAAAGGCTACCGTGTCTTAGCATGGTGATGGTTTTAAAGGTTTATGGATGTTTCGTCGCTCCGCGGCGGATGTGGTGCGCTTTGCAGGAGAAAAAGGGAGTTGCGACCTTTTTCCTACCCTGGTACAGACACGCTCCACCGGAGCCGGGCTGTTCCGGGGCAAGTTGGTTTTTGTGGGTACGGCGGGAGCCGTACGTACAAAAACACAACTTGCACAATACAAAACAAAAAACAGGGGTTATACCGCAAGGGGCAAAAAAGTGGGTTTTGGGGGTATTTTTCGCATATTGGTGCGGGGATGGCCGATTGATAAAACACGTTTCAATCGGTCGTATATCCATATATACAGCTATCGGTATAGGTGTATATATGGATAGCTGTATATCGGCATGTGCAGTTATCTGAATATTTATATATATGGATATACCTATATCGGGATAAAGGTACATCTATAGGTATTGCTATCTGCATATCGGGATTTATGAATATCTGTATATCGGGATGGCTATATAGAAAGCTATCGGTATATACCTATATCCGGTTATCTATATAGCTGAATAACCGATTTCGACCCCTCAAAAAATCAGCGCTTGGGGCCTGCCCGTTGGTGCTGTATTTCATGCTCGTTTAGGACTGCCCTTAGCATATCGTTGTAATCTTTGTACGCCCCATAAACACCGGAACGGTCTTTGGCCTGTGGCACGGCTTCGATCAGCCTTTGTGTACAGTTGCGGCCGGGATCGTCATTGTCGAAATAGACGTCCACGGTGGGTATGCCCTTGACCCATTCGATGGCATTCTTTAACTGGACAATGGAATTTAGGACGATGGCGGTCGGCGCAGGATCTGGGTGGTTCACTTTAAGCCAACTTAGATAGTCCATATAACCTTCAAAGAGAACGGCATGGTCTGGATTGCCAGGGATCACGGATATACCTTTCTTGCCGATACTGCTCTTGAAACCTTTGGCATTGGTAAACTCCCAGTTGTCCTGATCGTTCTTCCAGCCAATGGCATAGAAAATACTTTTGTTTTCGTTGTCAAGACGGTTTCTGTAATAGATTTCGTGCAGGTGTCCATGTGCAACGTCCAATATCCCACGTGCCTCAAGGTATTTGGTTAGGACAAAGTTTCTGCCGATAGGCTGTGTTCGCACGAGTTCAAAGGTGTATCCTTTCTGCTCTTGTTCTTTAGCGGATTTGACGGGTTTGTAAGCTGGTATCATGGACACCTGCATATCGTAGGTGTCCTTTATTTTATTGAGCACTTCGACAAAGGAAAGCTGTGGCCAATAGGCAAGGCCGAGCTGGACGATACTACCGCCATGTATGCCCGTTGAGTTCGGGCCACCTCGGTCGATCCATTTTCCACCCTCATCCCAAACCGTCAGGGATGGGGTGTCTTGCTTGGTTTCCCGTAGCATACTGTGGTAGAAAAGTTCCTTGCCGGATTTACGTACCGGATGGTGACCGAGCCTGGCCAAAAAATCCGAAATCGGGATTTCCCGGAGATCGTCCACGTTTACATATTTTGACATAAGCAGGGTTGGATGATTAAAGGGGTATAACTTCTATGTGGGGTAGCTTTTGGGTGAATGCTTCCGTCGCCGACTGGTATCCGTCTCTCGTTTCATCGATATAGAGCAGTACCCTTTCAAAATGGCTGGCACGTTTCAGCGATGCGGATATGAAATCGGGATGATTCAATATCAGTACCGATGCGTAGTGCAAATACTTGTCGCTCCGCCTTTTCAGATAGTCCACATATTCGGGGAATATGGCAAGCACGGTTTCAATTGCCGAAATAAAGGTCATTCCTCTTGGGCCAATACAGCCCGTATAATTTTGGGCGCGTACTTCCCAACCTCCGTTTTCGTTCATCCAACCAGCGGCACAGAAATCTTTGCGGTTGCCCTTTTGATCGGTTACATAATAATAGACTTCTTGGATGTTCAGATCGGCGAGTTCCCAAAGACCGCTTTCCATCAGAAAATCGGTTACCTCATTGTTGTATCCCAATGGGCGGGTACGGTCAACACGATAATCGGGTATCTTGGTTGCTTTCCGTTTGCGCAGGGGTCTATCTTTTTTAGCTGATTGGGTTTGTATGCTCCGAAGTTTTTCTTCGATCTGTTCGGTGGATAGATCGGGCCAATAGGTACGGGCAAAGTCCATGAGGTTGCCACCTTTTCCAAGTAGACCAAATGAGCTGTCAAACCAAGTGTTCAATCGGTTATTGACCGTTAGGACTATTTTGTTGTTGGTTCGGTTTCCCAGCACGCTGGCGTACCAAAATTCATCGCCACCCGTTGATACAGGTTCATGCCCCAATGCTTTGAGCAGGGAAACGAGGGCAAACGGTTCATCGTTTGATGTGTTGCTTTTGTAAGATGTCATAAGAAATATTTTTGATGTGATGGATAGGTTTACAGGTAGCGCATGGCTTCACGGGATTTGCTCACGGCTTCAATCTCCATACGGTTGATCCGCCATGCTGCGGAATGGTCGCCGTCCTTTCGGGGGGTGATGATACCGAGCGCAATCCAATGTTCGACGTTCTTTCGTCCATAACGGCGGAATGCTTCCGACTTTTTGAGATATGGCCGGATATGGCCTGTTTTTGTCAAAGCTGATTTCGCGCCCATTTCGGCGGCATAGCAAAGCAATGTCTGCAATTGCAGCGGTGTCAATAGTATGTTCATGGCTTCTTTGGGGTTTGATGGTTTACGGATAAAGGGAATTGGGTATCCCCATGATGGAACCGGCAACGGGCAACGAACCCGAAATGATCCGCTCTTGCCGATTTATGGTAAGTTGTCGGAGCTACTCACGTCAGTCCATACGGACCGGGCTATCGCCTGCCAATGCGCTTTCAGCATATTGGTATTGCCAATCATTGGCTTACCTCACTTTCGCAAAATTTCCCGTTCCTCACGGGATAATGTTTCACTCCTCGATGTCAAAGACCGTTCTTGCTCCGCTATCGCAGCGGATGCGCTTACCTGTCCGCTACGGGCAGGTAGGTGATCCGATTGCTCGAAGCCGCGACGGCTTCGAGTTCCGATCTGTCAAAAAAGATTTGGGAAGTGTCGGTAGGTTGCCCGATGGAGATCAGCCCCTCACGGAGCCATCGATCTACATTGCTACGACCATACAGGCGGTAAGCGTCGGCTTTGGTCAACTGATCTGGAACAGGTTGTTCTTCTTTGATTGCGTTTGCTGTTCCTTGTTCGGCTGCATTTTTTAGCAGCGTTGCCAGTTCCGTGTACTTCATTCTTCCCGATGGATCTATTCTTCCATTCGGGTACAAAGCACGAAAACGACATAGGGCGAAAACAGTGTAAGGGGGTGAAAGAAACGTTTCACCCTTTAATAAAAATCTAGGTTGGGATTAAGATGCAGTGGGTTTTTAGGGGATCTAGAAGAATAGATAAAATTGAAAATAAATCTTGATTAGGATGTTATGTTGCATTCATTTCCTTCAGGGTTTGGAGGTATTATGGTGCTGGTTTAAATGGTTGATCATTTGGATAAGATGGGCCTTCATTTTCTTGGCATTAGAATATTCTACATCTAGTGATTTCTTCTGTAGGCTTTCAGCTGAGATGATCATAGCTCTTGAGGTAGAGAAATTCTTGGAAAAGAATTCAAATGTTTTTGATACCTCCCTTTCCCCGAACCAGCCAACCTGCATGGCAAGTCTTATGAACAGGCCGAATTGGGATACTGGCAGGTTGACTTGAAGCTTCCTATTCCCCTGAAAGTTCAGTTGATCACTTGCTTCTTTTTTATGAAGTTTTATTTTCTTGGATATAATGGAGCCATGGGATCTGTAAAAGGATTCCAGTTTCTTTGCGGTAATTGAAAATTCATTAGCTTGATATTTCCCAATTTGGACGGAAAGAATAGCTGCTTCTTCCTTAAGATTGACCAATTCATTCGCTTGGTCATAGAGGGAATCTTTTTCAAGCAATGAATCCCTGGATTTGTCAATTAAATAGCCTGCTATCTCGGAAGGATCTAGGTCCGATAGAACCAGAACCTTTTCAATATTCCCTTCGCTAATACCTTCCATGATTTTTATTCCGTTTAAAACCTTAACAATTTTGTCAATCTGTCCATAGGTGATTTTCCGGTCCCATAGTTGGTCACCCACCGTTTTCACCATTAGTTCTGTCAATCCTATACTTATACCGGCACGTTTAAGCTTAAAGGTAATCGTGGAAAGTTCAGCCTTGATACGTGGTTTGTAAAGAGATAGAGCGAATCGGGACATCTTTAGGGAGTAGAATATCATTGGGCTCAACTTATCTATTTCACCGAGGATATCCTCAATATTATGGAGTAGCTTTAATATTTGATACCGAAGGCATTCTTTGTTACCCATATTGGAATTTCGTTTGATAGGCAGAAAATTGCCATAGATGCTGTCGCTAAGGGCAATCAGTACCGTGGCTTCCCTTACCATCTCAGTTTCAGAACCGACTGACCTGAACAAAGTTATTGCCAAGTTCATTGGGGACCTATTGTGGACCGTTCTATCACAAATACAGAATATACCCTCTAGTGAATCAAGATCCCCTTGTCTTAAATGCGATTGGATGTTTTGCAAATCAGTAATGAAATCCGTATATGAAGCTTTTTTGTATTCCAATATAGTTTGATGTCCGTAGACCATATTAATGTATCTATAGAAAGAGAAAATTCTGTTTATAAACCTACACTTTCAATTTATTTCTCAATTGATCGATCTTGGACTGAAATCCCTTGAAGAACTGAACTCTTTCACGTTCGGAAGTATGGCTCAAACAGGTAGATTTGGATAGCACTCCCTTAATGACCCTAAGATTGCTTTCCTGGAACCTCAAATCGGAGGTCATGATACTGTTTACGGTATACAGCTTAATGGAAGTAACGGATCTTTCGTTGACCATACTGACCATTTGGCTCGAACCGAAATCCAATGGGGTTATATAAAGTTCAAAAGAAGCGCCCTCAGCTTTTTCCTTTTCTATGGTATATTTTTCAAGTGTTTCTCTTAGACTTTCAAGTTGGTCCAAAAGCTTTCCAAGGGAACCAGGATCTGAAAAACTCCCAATATTTTCGTAATAGTCAAGAAGCCTTAGAAAAGGGTCTATCGTGTTTTCTGTCCAAATTTCTCTTGAGGATACACATTCGTATTCCTTTTTGAGTTCCAAGAACAGGGGTTCTATATAGTTCCTTTTCATCTGGTAGACAAATTCCTCAAACTGCATCTGGTGATCGATATTTCCCATCCATTGAGACCAAACGTACAATTTAAAATATGTAAGATCGGGAAAGGCCATTAAATGGAAAATCGGAATGTCATCCGCACAGAAGATGATTTCCCTTTTCATTGCAGATCTTGTTTCGACCATGGACCTTATGATGCCATTTATATAGTTCCGATAATTTTCAATATCATTCACATCAACATCCAAATAACGAAAATGGACATATTCGCCCTGCCCATGAAATATTTCGCCAATATCGATCCCGAAATGATCTAAAAGCATCCCTACCTGCTCCATATCCAAAGGAACCTCTCCCCGTTCCCTCCTGTAAACTGAAGCATGGCTCATGTGAAGAACACTTGAGACCTCTTCGACCCATTTTTTGGGACCAAAAACTTTTCTCTTGATGGTTTCGAACAATTTGGTCTGTTTTTTCATAATCAGCTATTTTAGTTATTACTGGAAATTTCAATTTATCTGTTCTTGATGTTCTGAACAAAATTTTACGTCTATAGATAGAGTTTAACGAAAAGGCCCCGTTTTTTATGAATATCATAAATAAAAACCAATGGTTTTCCCTAAAGTTACGAAACCCGTAAAAAATAAAACATTCTTTACGGGAATAGAACAATGATTATCCATTTGAGCATCTAGATTTACAATATGGACAAATCATAACATATCATGGAAAAATATTGCACAGAGATTGACAGCTATTTGGGAAACGGAAATTCAAGGTATTTTTCTCAAGGGTTCAAACATTTTGAATTTGATCTGCACACGGTTAGATTAACAGAAGATGGTTTTACTTCAGTGATTGCTGCATCATATAAGGGGCCGGGCAGGCCACGTCAGGAAAATCCCCATTTGGGCAGCATGGAATATTCCGCAATTGCACTTTATTTAGCTGAAGTACATATGGTGAAAATATCCAGATTGACGAGATCCGAACTCGCCAGGGCATTTCCAAGAGATTTCCAGGTCAAGATCAATAAAGAGATCACAATTGCTTCCAATCCTGAAGAGATCTGTGTGGAATGCCATCAATTGAGTTCCAAGTTGACACTGGATTCACTTAACGGGAGGCTTACGGTACTTGTTGTAAAGATCGGAAGGACGACCTGTAGGATCACTTTGGACCACCCGGGCCCTTCCCAGGTAAAGCTCAGGGAAAATGACTGGCCGATCCAAGATGGAACGATGTACAGCAGATCCTATCGAGATAGAAATACGGAAATATCAGAAATTAAAATAGATGAGAGTCAAGAAAAGATTTCCTGTGTCATGCAACCCACACCAACTCTTTTTCAAGAACTGAGCGGTCTGGGAACTTCATTTGACCATATCATATTGACAGATCTTATAGGGACTACTGGACAACTTATGCAGGTCCTGCTCTTTAGGTTATTGAAGACTGAAAGGGAAAAATGTCCGAATATTTGGCTGAGGTCAATGGATATCAAATTTGAAAGACCAGAAAAGAGGGAAAATTACAGGGCTAAGGTCAACCTTTCTGATAGAAAGATGCTCAAAATGGGAGACCATACATACCATTCGTTTTCTGTCATAAGTAAGATTGCAAATATGGATGCGAGGTTCAATGTTTGTCACAAAATTGCCTACTTATGAAGCGGATAGCTATCAGTGGAACCTACTGTACGGGCAAGACCACATTAAGCTTGGCTCTATCCTTCGCAACAGGGATTCCTTCAACACATGCACCAACCATGCGTGAAATCTTACCTGATCTGTTTCCCCGGAAGAATCTTAAACAGTGTTCCTATCCTGAATTATTACGATTGGGCATGGAGCGTTTCAAGAATAGACTGGAAGCGGAAAGTGGATTAACCACAGGTTTCATCAGTGACGGCTGTCCTCTGCAGGAATGGCTCTATGGGAGCACTCGTTTGGTTACTGGAGCTTATCCCAATGAGAACAAGTGGTCGATGTTATGGAAGAAAATAAAGAACTACAGACAGTACAGAGATTTTGAATTGCTGATGAGAGGTTTTGAAGGTTTGGCAAAGACCTATACGAAAAACAATTACGACCTCTTTTTTCATCTTCCCATTGAATTTCCATTTGTTGAAGATGGACACCGTCCGACTTCTGAAAGATTCAGGGAGGAATCTGAAAGGATGCTCATAAATACTTATCGAACCCTTAATATTTCCCCGATATATGTCACCGGAACATTAGAAAATAGACTGAGTATAATTTTAGATCACCTTAATATAGTATCTAAGATAACTGTGGAAGAAGCGATAATGCTTTCATTAAAAGTGAAAAAAGATCAATTCGATCGTATAGCCCTGGA
The DNA here is from genome assembly GCF_024296865.1 of Sphingobacterium sp. LZ7M1. Classification (GTDB taxonomy): domain Bacteria; phylum Bacteroidota; class Bacteroidia; order Sphingobacteriales; family Sphingobacteriaceae; genus Sphingobacterium. The sequence continues at coordinate 4,482,805 of NZ_CP101134.1, forward strand.
GTAGGGCTGGCCCCCCATCGCTTGGATAATCTGGAAATTAAAATGAACGTATCATGAAGTTTATACTTACCCTGCCAGAAAGAACTTCCAAAGAGCTTCTGCTCAAAGGAATCGTAGACACAGTACTGATGCCCCTGCCGTGTTCAGAGTACATCTACTTAAAAGGAAAACGTTGTCAGATAAAATTGGCAAGCTTTGATAAGGACTGCCTGTTGATAGAACATTATATCATTACCTCAAAAGAAGGTTATTCATTGACAATACAATCGACCACTAATGTATATGTCCTTCTGATGCTCATGAAAGGTTCGATTGCATATTCTGAAAAAAATGGTGCGAATCCAATATACCTTAAGGATGGTGAAACCATATTATTATTTGCACGCCAGGATATCTATAATATCATCTTTCTTGATCAGGAGATGGAGCTGTATACCGTTAGTATACTTGACTCGCTTTCTCCAATGCTCTTTCATAGGAACCGTCTGCTGCTAGATTTTGTTGCAGGTTCCAACAATAAAAAAATCAATGGAATGAAGCCTCAAAAAATGGACAATTATTTCATCATGTCCTTAAAAAGTTTGCTAAAAGTTCCGAAAAACTCCAACTCTCGTTACATACATTATCTTTTGGTCCGTTTCTCCAATTTATTATCAGCTTACAAAGGATTGCACGGTAAATACAATATCCATCGTACAATAAAAAAAATCAATCAGGTTCAAAGTGACCTCTTGAAAAATTTAGCAACGGCCGACACACAATTCGTCCAAAGGTTAGCCAGAAAAAACGGTTTGACCATCTCCAAAATGGAACGTCTGTTCAAAGAAAGGTATGGAACAACCGTCCGAAAGTTTATCCAAGAAAAGAAGCTCGAGTTGATCTCCGGTCTATTGATAGACACTGAAATATCCCTTTTGGAACTATCGATAATGTTTAAGTTCAGTTCCATCAGTGCAATGAACAGAACTTTCAAAAAACATTCAGGAACAACGATGGGCAAGTTCCGTTCCCATCATAGAAATCTACACATTTCGTAAAAGTAAAAAAATATTACGCACCAGATATGGTTAACATCAAATTTTTATCCTGTTTACTTTTGAAATAGAATGAACAAAGGAATAACGAAACATGTTGAGCATACCGACACATACCAGAAAATTTGCAATATTCCCGAGTAAGGGTTTATGCGGATCATTCTGATTTGTGTAGACCCTTCCATTGGAGAAAAAAAAGCCATTATTATATGGCCCTGGAAAACCTTAAACAATTAAAACATGAAATTAAAAAATAAAAATAAGATCACAGTTCTTGGATTGGGACTGTCTCTTTGTGCTTTATTATCAATAGCATTTGCCCATTCAAATAGGATGGATGCAGAAATCTCAACAACTTCGGACGCCTTGCCTTTGGTCTGGTACTTTAATGGAGACGATCCATTAGAGCCTTCAGACTATACCCTGACATCCGGTTCATGTGGCGGAACTCCCCAAACTGTATGCACCATTGAAGCTCCAAATAATGGAGGACAACCTATGTTGGGCACCAGTCAGACTGCGGACATTGAGGACGCCCTGGAATCCATCGAAAACAATAAGCCTACAGCAAACGGCACCGTTAAATCGTTCAGAAGTCATTAAATTTCAAAATTGCCTAATTCTGAGCGGGCTCACACCTTTAAAAGGTTTGAAGTAATCAATTAAAACAGCGGGACTTTGGCCTTCAGGGTTGATCTAAAGGCCAAAGCCCTGCTATTTTTGTTAAGGTGAAGATAGGTTGCCTACGAACATAATAAAAATTTTATCTGGGATTCTGTTCCATCCCTGAGAATTCAATCACCTTCATAGGAATTAAAAATGTATAGCGCAGATCTCTCGGTGGTAACAAATATTCTTCACCGATGTTTGGAAATCTTCTTCTAATGACGGTTTCAAAGCGGGTTTCTTGATTCAATCTTCTCAAATCACCCCAACGGATTCCTCGGAACATCAACTGTTTTCTTCTTTCTGAAAGAACCATCGACAATAATCTTTCCGAAGAGTCGGATTGGATCCTCTGGAATTTTCCTTTCTCCCATCTTTTTTCCAACAGGGTATTCAATGTGGTCAAACATTCATTTGTTTTACCCAACCTGGCTTCGCATTCAGCTTTTATAAGGTAGACCTCATCTGTGGCCAAGCCTGCGAAAAGGTTTCGTTGATTGGCTGAATACTGACCTTTGAATGCCATATATCCGTTCTTTTTAGGTTCAAAAAACAGTTTCTTTCGCAGATCATCCTCTTCAAAAAGATCGTAAAGTAACGTATCGACATTGGCCAGGGCCTGTGTAATTAACCTCCCTGCACTTACATTATGCGCATAATATATCAATTCTTTATTATTCAGGGTGAAAGGATTTGAAGGGCTGGAGTCAAGCTCGTTGTAATCCAGCAGATTGGGATGGATTTCCAGGCTTTGCTCAGCTGCGGTTAGGGCTTTTTCATAGTTCTGCATACTTAAATAAACCTTTGCTTGAAGGGCATACGCAGCATCTAGACCGGGTCGGGTAATGCTGGCTGATTTTTTTGGCAGAAATGAAATAGCCTTGGATAAATTATCCAAGATGTATTGGTATGTTTGTTCCACCGTTACTCGAAAGGAGGTAGCATTGAGATCCGATGACTCACGCAAGGGAAGTCCGGGTCCATCGTTATCGGTACTGGATTCATAAGGCCTGCAGAACAATTGGCTAAGATGGTATAGTCGAATTGCTCGAATAAAATGGGCCTCACCCCTGAGGTCGTTAATGGCGGATCTGTCTTTGCCATCAGACTCCAAGATATCAAGGGATTCCAACGCAACATTCGCTATAAGGATTGCCCCATAAGATTCGTTCCAGGTCAGGGGATCTTCCGTCGTTGCACTTCCATCCCAAATGTAAAGCATTTGGTCATCGACAGGTTTTGATTGCCAAGTCGTAAAATCAACAAAATAATCATCACCCGCCAAATCCATCAATCCAGGGAAATTATCGTTGATTTCAGATTGTTGGTCCAAAATTGCCCTAACATCAGAAATGTTTTCGGGAATAGCGATCGATTGGTCAGGCTTGATATCCAGAAAATGATCGCAGCTACATAATATAATGAGCATGGATGCAAATACTAAAAAATGTGTTTTCATATTCATCGGATTAATACAGTAAACGGACAGAAAGGCCAAAATTTCGTGAAGCCGGAATTGGATAATTTTCTGGGTCGATACCTTTTTTATTTCTTTTCCAAAGCACACCGACATTGTTAACTTGTCCAGTTATGGTCATGTTAGTAATTTTGTTGCCCAGTTTGATATCCAAAGGATACGAAAGGCTGATGTCCTGTAAGCGGATAAAATCAGCTCGAATAATATTAGCTTCCGATTCTGCATAAAATTTATCCCTATTCGTATTGGCCGGATATTTCATGCTCGGAATGGTCGTTTCCGATTCATCCCCAGGCTGTCGCCATCGATCCTCAAAATCCGGATGCCCGACATAGGAATTGAAGAGCGCACTGTAATTAATGGTCTCGCTTTGTTTGAAGTGACCGAATTTATATGAAACCAGAAATGACAGTAGAAACTTTTTGATTCCAAGTGCATTGCGCCAGCTCCCGAAATAGGGTGCCATTGATGATCCAAAATAGTGCAACCTATTGACCGAATCTGCGAGCAGCTTTCGGTAGTCGATTGACGGTTCATTATTCAAAAACCCCTGGGGATCTCCAGTTTGTGCCTCAAGACCCGCAAAACGATAGGCAAAGACCGGATAGGGACTCAGCCCTTCCCGTGGGTTCATCCTTTTTCCTGTGTTCGATGTGTAAAATGAAGCTCTTTCGGATGCCCCCTGATAGTCTGTTACCTTCGAAAGATTTTTTGAAAAATTCAGCGTACTTGACCACGTTAGGACCGAAGAGGCTAACCTTACACCCAGTTCCGCATCATATCCACTTCCTTTCATTCTCCCAATATTCATGGTCGCTCTGGAAAATCCCTTGGTTGGATCCATGTAATTTTCCGAGAGAAGGTCGGTCGAATGCTTTACAAAATATTCGAAGGAACCTTTCAACAAACCCTTGAATATCGAGAACTCCATGCCAATGTTCTTCATTCCCACATCTTCCCACTTCAAATTTGCATTCGGAAGTGAGGTGACCTGTGCCCTGGGGTAGCTATTGATCCATTCCGTGCTGGGGCTTACATATCTTAGGATTGGTCTTGTTGCCGAAATTCCACCGGCGTTTCCACTGTGACCATAGCTTCCTTTGAGTCGCAGCGACTCCAGCCAACTCGCCTCCCCAAACCATGGTTCCCGATGCATGTTCCATGCAAAACCTACTGACCAGAGCGGGTTCCATTTATTATTTGTATTGACACCAAAAACATTGGATGCATCCCTCCTGGCTGAACCGCTCAGGGTGTATTTACTTTGGTAGGTATAGGAGGCATTGGCAAATACAGATACAAATCGATTATTGAATTCTGTGATTGAGTTCCCATATTGGATCCGCTGGCTTCCCAGCAGACCGTCATAGGTCGGGAAAACAGTAACATAATCAACAGGCTGGGAGGTTCGCAAATCTTCATTGTAACCGTACACTCGAGAAGCAATCGTCTCCCGTCTCGTTTGGCTGAATTCCATTCCAATCAGACCATGGATTTCATGGTTTTCGTTCCAGGATTGATCGATTCGGACCATTCCTCTGCCCTTTTGACTTCTCATCGATCCACTGCCCTGATCTAAAATGCTACCCTGAGGAATGGCATTTGTCAATCCCTGACCCATCATGTTACTATAGGTGTTCACCAAGTCCCTCACATAATAGGAATTCGCGCCATAAAGCATATCGCTTCCATCCTTTTGATTTTCCAATCCGTACATCAGTTCGGTCTGCAGCCAAGTAGTTGGTTTCCATTGTATGGATAGATTTCCAAGAAAATGGGAGGAAGGAGTCCTACCAAGTGATCGGTCAAGTTCCATTAAGGGATAATAATTCCAATCCAATAAACCAGTCCCCTGTTGCATACCTAAATAATGTTGGTTGTAGCCTTTGGGAACAGAAAGAAAATTTCCGTTGACGTCAGCCAGCTCAGCATAGGGATATAAATAAGAACGTCCCCCACCAATCCTAAGTGGGAAATCCTCCCCCTGGAGCATGAACTGTTCTGTTGAATGGGTCTGATCCAAGGCTAAACTAACAATCCAATTGGGACTGGGCGCATAATTGAGCTGATTGCTTAGTGTAATCCGATTTGAACTTTCATTTACCTTGTTGCCAATAATTTGATGGTGCCCAATTGACCCGCGATAATTGAGCTTGCTTAGTGATGATGATATCCCAAAGGTAGTTTCCTGAAGAAAAGGATTACGAAAAAGATGCTTATAAAGTTCATCTCTATAATCTTTGGTCCCCAACCTCTTCAATTCTTCCTGTAAGACCTGATCTGTTAGCTTCCCGCTCCGATGTTCAGCCAGTAGATCGACAACAGGTGAAATAATGGTATACTTGTTAGAAAGTGGATCCAATAGACCATCATAGAAGCCTTCATCAAACAACATCCTCTCCACGTTAATAAATTCTGATGATTTTAAGCTAGGATATGCATAGATATCTGGTTTGGATGAAATACGTGTTCTGGATTGCAAGGTCATTTCGGCCTTTCCAGCCCTTCCCTTTTTACGCGTAATGACCAATACCCCATTGCCTGCCCTTGCCCCCCAAATACTAGTAGCAGAGGCATCTCGGAGCAATGTTACCGATTCTATATCATTAGGATTGATGTCTTCAAGATCGCCTTCATACGGAAAATTATCGACCACTACTAGCGGTTTGCTCATCGCCAGATCAAACGAGCTAAGCCCTCGAACATGGAGATCGGTTTCACCATGTCGAGTTTCAACTTGCAAACTGGGCATATACCCCCCAATACTCTCTATCAAATTCGTGCCGATTCTTTGGGTGATATCGTCTGCTGAAATTTTAGCAAAACTTCCGGTAGATCGCTCCTTAGGAAGCGATTCGTATCCGGTATGAACTATTTTGATCTCTTCAACGGCAATTAAAGAATCTGCAAGAACTATTACTATACCTTCCATTCTTCCCTTAAATGATATGAAGGAATTTTTAAACCCTTGTTTGGAAACCATAAGTTTTCCTGACTCGATCGGACTATTGATTGTAAATTGCCCATCTTTTTCCGATTTAACAAGCCTTGGTTTTCCCAATATACTCACTGTAGCACCTTCGATTGCCAATAAGTGCTTATCCAGGACCTGCCCTTGTAAAATCGTCTGGGCTAAAACTTGATTATGTGCCAACACAAGTATTAACCATACTATTAATATTCTCATGATCAGTCGATATAGGGTGAAGAATAATTCCGGTCCAGCAGGTTCCTGAAGGTGATCAATTGTACATATCCAGCCGAGTTGATCCATACATATTGAGGATAGCCCTTTGATGGAAACAGCGATTGAAGATATTCATCTTCAACGATGCTTGTAAAATTGGACTTGGTGATTCCGAAAGACTTAAAAAAAGGCTCTTCAATCTTCTCTTGAAGGATGGAAAGGTTATCGTAGCTTTTTAATGGGTTGACCATAACAACGGCCAACCGGTCTTTGTACTTTTCCTTAAAGTGGGAAATCTCGTTTTGGTGTTTCAGGCAGATGCTGCATGTTGTGGACCAAAAGTCAAGGATCAACAGCTTCCCTTTGAACTCTTTTAAGGTAATTTCTCGCGTTTGTCCATTCTCGAATAGCAGGTGCTTTATTTCCCAGAATTCTGGGGGAACCTTCTCTCCGACTCTCAAGATTGGCAAATACTTTACATCCGTAGACGCAGGCTCTATAGAAGACACCTGCGCCTTGACCGGACAACTAAACAATATATGAAACAATAGTATTACCCCACTTAATAGAATTAATGGGGCTTTGGGAAACCAAAATTCGAGATTAATAGTTTGTTTAGATCGGGTTATGGAACCTAATCTATATAAATTTGGATCTGTCATAATTAATAGGTTAAATCGGAATTACAAATTCAATAATGCGTTTGGAGATTAAAACAGTACAGCTGAAAACCAACAAGATGCATTTCAAGGCATGGAACAATAGTCCTGATCAATACATCACTTTAGCTTCAGTAAAAACAAAAAGAACCGACCTTCACTCCTATTTAAGGAGTAAACCATAACACAGTCCGCTTGGGATAGTGGAAAAGAATAGTTAGATTTATTGTGTCAGAATATAATAAAACTACCGATCCACTTATTTCCTCACAACCATGCGCTGTCAGTTTATAGAAGGTCGGTTAAGAAAAGAGGTAGAAAAGAAAATTTCCCATTGGGATTATTACCACAGGGATTTTTAATCTCTTGCATATTTGGTGTTATGACTTTTATAAGCCATAAGTACCCAAATCCACCCTTTTCCTTAAAGTTATATTCTATTCAGGACTGCAAAAAATGTTCTTTGTTTGTTGTTTACGAGAAAACCGGCAACTATAATTCGGAATCTTATTGGTGCAAATTTTCTTGGTGGTTGTAAATCGTACCATAATTTTTTTGGTTTATGATAACGATGGGCACTCTTGAAACTGAGGAAAATGACTATTGGAACGAAAACCAAAAAGACACTCCAATGCTCAGGTCGAGGTACCGCTAGGACCACCTTGATCAATCAAGGTTCCACAGAGACTGACATGGAGCGCCTTATTGGCTCAAATATATAAATATAATTTGAATCCAATAATAAGGCGACACCAAGTTCAACTCATAAGGAAAATAGCGGTTTTCGACTATGAGTGACATCGTTGCTAAAGGATTTCCTTTAGTAATTGTCGCTTTAATAAATAACTCTTACAAAGATAAGTAATTATTCTGATTTGACCGCTAAAGCGGACAAGTTTTTTTTAAAAATTTTTATTGATGAAATTTAAAGATGAACAAAATGTAGATTTTGAAAATGAATTATTGAATTTTATTAGAATCAAGTTTCTAGAACCAATCAAAATTAACGGGAATAAACCGACTATCCGGCAATATGAAGATCTTACATCTATTGGTAGAACAACAATCACAAAATTAACTAAAAGTCAAGGATATGATGTGCCATTCTCAACTATTTTCAAAATTTGCAAATACGCCGAAATCCCTCTTTCTGATTTTTTTTCACAATTTGAAGAGTATCTACGAACTAAGTATTCTAAGAAATAGCTTTAATTAATGAATCTAACAAATAATATTTTAGGAATTTTTCTTACGTAAGATAATTCTTATCATTATAATGCATCCTATAACTTATCAACGATGAAGTTTGGTCAGAGAGCGTTATTGATATTCCAAAAGCAAAAAGTATATAACTTCCGGCTTTTTAATAAAACCTTCTGAAGGAGGTTTACTACCGTAAGAGTTATATTACCGATATTTTTAATGTCCTGGATAGTGGATTCAATTAACACAGGTATATCTCCGTTTATTATTTGCGAATAGCTAACTTTCTGACCTCTGAATAAATCAATAGCAATTAATTATGCGAAATTAGGTGCGACTAATGCTAAAGAAAAGGAAAAGTATAACAGTCTAATTGGCGATATCAAAAGCTTACCTGTGTAACTTTTTCAAAGGTTAGAGCTTTGATAAATGTAAATAAGTAAGGAACAGATAAGCGGGCGTCAAAATAAATTCGACGCCCGCTCTACCCTTCACCAAAACTATTTGGAATAAAGCACTAACTTATGAAACGTAAATGAAAAAAAATACTGATGAGCATTTTGAAAATAGAATTAATAATTTAAACTTTTAGAATAAAACGGGGAAGTCTACCGATCTCCTCCAGGATACCCTCATGAAGGTCATTCGATATCAGGAAAAATTTGAGGAAAGCACAAATCTTTTGGGCTGGATCTATACGATCATGAAGAATATCTTCATTAATAGGTGCCGTAAAAATGGAGTGGAAAGAAATTACGCATCAACCGTCCTCCCCGCTTCTGACCCCACAAAACAGCAGAGCCAAAACAAAAGTATAGACAATTTTTTGGGTCAAGACATAGATTCAGTTCTAATGTCGATACATGAAAAATATTATCTACCTTTCATAATGTTCTTTGAAGGTTATAAATACTATGAAATAGCAGAGCACTTAGGCATACCGGAAGGTACCGTCAAAACCCGAATACACAGCGCTAGAAAACTTTTGCAGGAAAAACTTAAAAGCTATAGATTTTCTTAACTTATATAGAGTATAGGCCCTAAGATAAAACTTAGGACCTCTTTCCGCTAAAAATATTCTCTATGGGAGGGGTAATTTCTATTAAAATAGAAAAAATTATTAATTGACCGCCATATAAAATACTTTTGATTACCGTAAAATAAATTTAGCACTAGAGAGTCCCAGAGATAGCCAAATAAGACCTGGCTCTTGTCTGCAGTCCCCTTCTATATATTCAATTCGGGATAATAAAAAAAATGTGCCACCTATAGTGGGGATATAGGTGGCATGGGGTTTTGGACTATTAATGCACCTTTACAATATAAACAGTTCATCGGTAATATGTTTGAAGTCGCCTAAAAATATGTCCTTCCCCAATTTATATCTCCAGGATATAATCTTCATTACTTTTATCTAAAACCTACAAAAGCTCGGATAACTCGGTATTTCAGAACGACTATGAGCATCCGATGTTATTTAATCAAACAATCTTAACAATATTTATCATGGCAACAACTACAAAACCTACTCCAAAGGATAATAAAGTTAAAGCTAAGCCAAGCGCGGCTAAAGATTTAAATGAGTTATTCGAGGACGGCCTAAAGGATATTTATTGGGCTAAGAGGAATAGATTGCCAGGTATACTAAATTGCTATGATCTTAATTAAGTACTTGGCGATATCTTAATATTGAAGACAGGAACTTTATACGATAATTCTTTTAATAAAATTTGTTAAAGTTATTGATGAGCGTTAGTGTGATAACCCATTAAACTTTGTCTCGTAAAATATACGAGCTCTTGTTGCATTGATTGCAAGAAGAGCTCTTTACTGGCAAAAAAAACAAAAATGATTTCACCCACCAAGGTCTACGAACGCGGGAATAAAGATATGCTTCCCCACAATGTGGACATAATGGATGTGGTTGGCTCAGTGCAGTGCTTTTTAAACTAATAATCTTCATACAATAGTTCTAAAAAATTTGAATTAATTAAAGACCATTACCTTAGAAAAGATAAGGTTTAGGATTTAGTAAAATAAAACGCCCAAACTATGGAATTATTTTGTCTTTCTAAGTATGATCAAAATACATGTAACAACACGCATAATTAAACGCCATTTTTACAAAGAGTTTAATCGATTGAAAGCTAAATGTTTGTTGTTATATTCCTGTTAAGGAATTGATAAAAATTAATTAATGTTTTAATTGTAAAATATATGTTAAAGTAAAATTTAACAAGAATTACCGCGCTGAAGAAAATGTTTGAACGATCATTGGTAAAATCGCTCCCTAAAATGGAAAAAAATGCTACATCGCAAAAACTGAAAATAGCAATATCTTCTCATCTTGAAGAGACCAAAGAACATGACAGTAGACTGGAAGAAGTTTTTGGATCGATCGGAATTAAGGCGAAGGAAGAGAAATGTGATACTATGTCCGGAATCTTAGAAGAAGGTAAAAGTATTATGGGAGACACAGAACCCGGCACTGTGCGTGATGCGGGAATAATCGCCGCTTCCCAGAAAGTAGAGCATTATGAGATTGCAACCTATGGGACCCTTGCCAATTTTCTGTAATTGGTCAATGTCATCAAGAGTTATTTTTTTAATCTTAATTTCTGTCATTTCTGTCATTTTTGTCTGTTGGTACGTTTCAGCAAGGTTGCCACTAACATCTGGTTATGCGAAAATTATATACAAAAAGTCTCACCAATCCTCCTTATATGCGTATTTGGTTAAAACATGGATTAAAAAACCTACATAGCTAAAAATCAACATACTTAATTAAGGGTGAAAATCGATAAATCGAAATAATATATGGAAATTATTTACCAACTAGTATGAAAGCTTGAATAATCTAAATGCCAAAGTTTCAATAAACCCTACTTGTTCCGAATTGTAGAATTCAGATATTCAAGTGAATCATAATAAAGTCCTTTCCAAATTAAGCTTTTCGTCATAATCAGGAGGTTTTCGTCGTAACCTTGCTGATATATTAAACAATTAATTGATGAATTGTTTGATATCTATACTTATATCTAAATTAACATTTATCAATACTATGAATCTTAATTTGGATTAGAGTTTCATTTTACTAGAAATCAGAGCAGAATTATAAACAATTAACTTTAGCAAACTAACTATTTTACCCTCCGTCCGTAGTCCAAATATTTATGTCCATCGATTTCGCTAAACTTCAATTCAACTGTATAATTCTTTTCTTTATTCTGTGCGGTTTCGATATACTGCTTTACCTTATTTGCATCTACATTTTTATTTTTAAAAAATTCAGCAAGCACTCTTCCTTGCATAGGGTGTTTATTTTTAACTCCTAAAACGGAAAACAAGGTAGGCATAATATCAATATAAGATGTAGGGGCCGTGGATTGATACGCTTTTTTGAATGAAGGACCATAAAGCACGAGGTTAGTATTAATTTCAAACGAACTAATACCACCATGTCCTGCAGCTCCTCCGCTCTTATTGTATGCCGAGCCTTTATATCCAAATTCATTTGGAGCGTCATCCCAACTATACGTTACTAGGATATCCGCGGCGCGATCCGGGTGGTTCCAATGAATGCTTGCAAATGAAAAAGTGCCATCTACACTTCCTTTTAAATCAGTATCATTTTTAGATTTCGTAAAGATTGGACCAATCCAGGGCTGCTTTTGCAATAACTTTACTATCCTTTCCACTTTTGCTTGGTCTTTATCTTTCACAAAGATCGCCCCATCTGCCATTACTATTTTTCCATTACTAAGGTCGTCTCCAAAGCCTTCTTCCTCTAGCATGCTTTTAACGGTATGTTCGCCCGCGTATGTTATAAATCCATGATCGGCACTGACTAAGACATTAACTTTGTCTTCCAATCCCTTTTCTTTAATAGCAAGAAGAATGCGTCCTAGCTGCTCATCCATAAATTTTATCGCCTCCAAAGCTTCTGGTGATCCAATTCCAAATCCATGTTGCTTTGAATCCGGTTCTGAAAGCCATACGGTCGTGATATCCGCAGGCTTCTTATCTAAACCAAAAGTCAAAAAAGCATCTACCACCCATTTATGATTCGCAAATTTAGGTTGCTTTTGTGATTCAATAGAAGCTATCGTTTGGAAAACGGAATCTCGGAAAGAAAGCGGAAAAATAAACTCCGGATTAACTGTCCAGCCTTTTTCCTGAGGGTCCTGTAAGAAAGCCTGGCCCGAAGATCCAGAGCTGTACACTGCGAGTGTCTTATTTTCCTGTCTGAGTAATTCAGCGGCCGTCAAATTAGATAACAACCCCAATTTGGACTGCTTTTTCACTATTTCCAAATCGCTTTTGTTTCCGGTATTATAATTTTTTCGCGCATCAACATCTGCAATATGAATCGTATTCCCGAGAATACCGTGTTTTTCAGGATAAGATCCCGTCGAAAGCGATGCAGAATTCAATCTCGTCACTGTTGGGAAAACGCTATGGCTATTTAAGGCAACACTCCCTTTATTTGCCAGATCAAATAGATTCGGCATATGCTCCTGATTGATAAAATCGGGTCTCAGACCATCAAAAATGATAACAATAGACTTCGTTTGAGCGAACAAAGTCGAAAAAGCTGACGCTAAACCTAGGGTACCGCAAATTAAAAACTTGATGATATTTTTTTTCATATGGATAATGTTAGTTTACTTGTTGTCCCACCAAACTTTAATAGTGCAATCGTCACCCCCCATTTGTTGCACCGCGGCTTTTAAGTTCTCGGCGTTCAAAGATTGCAAGTAAGTTGGATAAGGTATTCGCGTGGGGAAAGTCCTAGAAGATGGTATGCCGGGACCCTTTTCAAGTTTAGGGTATCCGGTTCTTCTGTATTCGAACCATGACTGATAATCTACAAAAAAGCTAGCATAGTACTTTTGCAAAAAGATTTGATCCATCTTTTCATCGACAGTTCCGCCACTCTTATATTTAATAATGGAATGCTTCAGAAAATCTTCAGGAATGTCAACTTTCCATTGTTTTAAAGAAGCTAGAATGGCATTATTGTAATGGTTCTCCTCCGTATCATTGGTTTTATAGTTCTTCAGTGCAAGCTCCGCTTTCATAAACTCCACCTCCGCATAGGTTTGTAAAATACCCATATTCGAGAAAGTTTTAAGTACATCGCTGAGATTGGAATTTGCATTTACATCAAACTCCTGTTCTAAGGGATATGCACTCGGGATACCTTGAAATACTGCTTTGTCACCTTTTTTTACAGTCCGAGCCCATAGCTTTAACCGTGGGTCGTTGGTTTCATTTAAAGTTTTTATGAAAAAGGTCGTGAAGTAATCATTGTCTCTCCAGTCGAATGTTCTGGAATTATAATATGGATTAAAATAAGGAAAATTACCTGGGAAAGCCAAGATGGCTTCGTCGGCATTGGATTCAAATACTGGAAAATCTTTCGGTTTATTTAATATTTCTTCAATTTTAGATCTCACCTTCATTTCCGCTTCCCGACCTTGAATCCTAACTAACAACCTTAATTTTAACGAATTAGCAAACTTCTTCCATTTCAACATGTTCGCTGCTGAACTTTGGGCGTCGAAAATCAAATCTCCCCCATATGCTAAAGGCTTATCCGTTTCAAAGAGTGTGTTAGCTTCCGTTAACCAATTCAACATTTGCTCATAAACAACTTGTTGTTTATCAAATTTCGGAAGGAAATTCTTATCCATCCCTTTCGTCGCCTCCAAACATGGAATATCACCATATGCATCAGTTAGAATGGAATACATATAAGCTTTCAACACAAGTGCAATTCCCATATAATTAGGCTGTTCCAACCTTTTCGATATCCCATACAAATCCTCCGTATCTAAGAGCGCTGCATAATAACTTTCCCAAATATTATCTCTACTACGAACATCCCATCGCATAACGCTATTGATATTTGGATTTGCTCGGGGCGCCTGTACTTGCATCAAAATATGGGTGAAGTTCTTCGCTTCATTCATTTTTGAAGTCACAATTCTGTATTGTAATTGACTTAACAATACACCCGGAGTAGCCTCTTTCGGCCGATTTGGATCGGTGTTGAGGTCATTAAAGGTTTTATCGCACGCACTGAAAAGACAAAGTGCAAACATCAAAACGGAAATAAATCTTCTTCTTATGTTCATCATCGTAAATACTAAAATCCTATGCTTAAATTAACTCCCATACTTCTAGCCGATGGGAATTGGGCCAGCTCGACGCCCGGCGTAACAGTTCCATTATTTAAATTTCCACCCTCGGGATCAAATGCCGGAAAGGAGGTGAAATTGAAAAGATCTCTTCCCCAAAGTGATACCGAAGCGTTTGAAAGTTTGAATTGCTTTAATAGATTAACCGGAAATGTATAGGATAGCCTAACTTCTCTTATTTTTAGGAAGCTGGCATCAAATATATTGGTCTCCAAATTACTCATCGAATAATAAGTCGGATAATAAACCAACGCACTCACCGACTTATCATTTGGCTTATACGTCCCATCGGCCTGTGGAACAACGCCATCGCCTACGATTCCCCCTTCGCGTCCCGGAAGAGAAGTCTTCACTTTTCCTAATTCATTAGTTTTATAATTTGTCAAGGAATAAATACTTCCGCCTTTTTGCATGTCCAAAAGGATGTGTAAACCTATAGACTTATAGGTAAAGTCATTACTAAACCCCATTTTCCAATCTGCAAATGCATTTCCCCATTTCTTTACTTCGGTGTCGAGTTCCGGTAATCCGGCTTCATTATAAATAATCTGTCCAATTTCATTTCTTAGAAATCCACGTCCATACATATCCCCCATTCGCGCTCCTGGGCGTGCTTCGATGGTCACGACACCAGCATTATTGTAGATAATTTGAGTATTGATTCCTGGGGCCAATTCCTTAACATAACTCCGATTAAGAGCCCAATTGACAGCAGATTTCCATTTAAATTGATCGTTCAAGATGGGTTGCCCATTCAAGACCAGCTCAATACCTTTACTATTTATAAGTCCGGCATTAATCAGGGCACTGTTATAGCCTGAAACGGGATCGACGGGCGTAGCAAGGATTTGGTTCCTACTGTTGTTCATATAGATCGACATATCAGCGCCTACTCTTCCATCTAGGAACCTTAAATCCAAGCCTGCCTCATAACTTGTTGTAATTTCTGGTTTCAAGTTAGGATTAAATAATACCCGTTGGTTGGTTAGGTTGTTACCATATATTTGATTGTAATATCGAGCCGTTTGATAGGGGCTGGTATCATTTCCCACCTGTGCCCAAGAGAGTCGAGCTTTAGCAAAAGAAATAACGTCCGGCATTTTAAAAAGCTGGCTTAAGATAAAACTGCTGTTCACAGATGGATAAAAAAACGATCGCTCTCCTGAAGGCAACGTACTGGACCAGTCATTCCGTCCCGTAACATCTAAAAATATCATTTCCTTATACGACAACTGACCAAAAGCATATAAGCTAGCAATAGCTTTTTCCTGTCTATCGCTTTGCGGTACAACTGGGTCTAAACTGTTGGACAGCTGGTAAATTCCCGGTTGTGCTAATTGGTCGGCATTCATTGATTTCAAATTATAATACTGCGACATATAATTTCCACCTAAGGAAATATTATACTTAAAATCGGATTCTAACTTAGGAACATAAGAAAGTAGAAAATCACTATTCGACTCGTAATTATTAAGACCCTGTTCACGGTACATTCCTTTCGGAAATTTCGTCATATTAAAAGGCCGCTGTTGAGATCGCTCTTCATTCGAAAAATCTAAACCACTTCTAAGCATCAGGTTTACTGTTGGGGAGAATTCATAAGTTGCAGAAATATTTCCTACAAGATTATGCTTCTTCATTTTATTCAACATTTCATAAAGAATAACATAGGGATTGTCAGGACCAGAATTGAAAGGCCTATATTGCTCTACTCCTTCTTTCCCAGGAACCCAATAGGGTTTAAACCATTCCGGTTTAATATTAGGCGCTGTACCTAATATTAAGAAATACATCAAAGTCTGGTTATTATATCCTGCGGAAGGGAGATTGTCACTTTTATTATTGCTGTAGTTAAATCTACCAGAAACTTTTAGCCGTTTGGATAATTGTTGATTGGCATTAAATAACACATTCATTCTCTCAAATCCGGTATTCGGAAGAATCCACGTATTCTTAAGGTAAGTAAATGACGCTCTAGCACCATTGATTTCATTTCCACCTTCAACGGATATATTATTGCTGCTTGTTAAACCGCGTTGAAAGAAGCCCGAAATATAATCTTTTTGGGCGACCCATGGGGTTCTTACTGTCGCTATTCCATCGGGCGTACTCGGGTCGTATTGAAAATACTCTTGCCCATTGAATTTAGGTCCGAAACCTCGTCCTGCACCAACAGTTGTACTTGTGTTAGCTCCATCCACGGTATTCCCATAAGAGTAATATTTGTCTTGTCTACCTTCTCCATACTCAAATTGATAATCAGGCCAGCGGTTCACTTCCTCCAAGCTCGTATTCGAATTGAGACTAACGCCTATTCCTCTCTCTTTTCGCTTCGCAGATTTTGTCGTAATAATTAGTGCGCCTGCTGCGGCCCGACTTCCGTATAATGCCGTTGCAGCCGGCCCTTTTAACACGGTCACATTATCAATGTCATCAGCATTTACGTTGCTGATATTTGATCCAAAGTCGACAGGGCTATCCTGAGATAAATAAGAATTAAAACCCGTGCCCGTAATCTTACTGCTGAGGGGAACCCCATCTATGACAACGAGCGCTTGATTGTTATTTAAATTTAGAGAGGATTCTCCTCGAAGCGTTATCCTATTGGAACCCATCGGCCCGGCACCAACCCCTTGGATAGTTAATCCCGCAACTTTTCCAGATAAAGCGCTGGTCCAGTTATTCGTCTTCGTTTCTGTTAGTGCTGCATTATCGACCGTTTGGGTAGAATATCCTAGCGATTTATCTTCTCTTTTTATCCCCAAGGCAGTTACCACAACAGCGTCAATATTTTGTATCTCTTCTTGATCAAGCTTGATGACAAGGTTGGTCCGATTTGCTGGCTTCACAATAATATCACATTGTCTTTTTCCTGTATAACCCGTGAAAGACACCTTCACACAATATTTTCCATGAGGCTGAAGTCCTTCAAATACGACTAAGCCATGCTCGTCGGTTGATCGAGTTGTATTAATTTGCAGGTCTGCATTACTTAATAAAACAGAGGAATTACTTAAAGGATTTCCTTGTCTATCGTGGACAAGCACACTCATAACTGCTTTATTTTGCGCATAAATTGGCGCGCAACAACAGAGCAACAAAAGAAGCAAAACGAAGGCTTGATTTCCATGTTTCATTAAAGGTCTAATTTTCATTTTTTTGATAAAATTTGGCATAACATTTCCTCACGGCTATTTCTAGCCGTTCATTAAACAGTTTCTTTAATAATTATTTTATTTTGAGTACCCGTATTTGGCCGGGATGACCTTGATCTTCAAACTTCAAATCATTAGCCAAGCTTATAATTTCCAATATATCGACTAATTGTTCGTCTTCGCCAAAAGTACCATAGAACGTCATGTCAACTTCCACGTCTGCATCAATCTGAAATTTCACATGGAAGTTACTTTCCAATTCCTTAAATACTTTGCTCAACGCAGCATTTTCAAAGCGAAGAGCCGACTTTAAATGCTTTAAATCTGTTTCAGGCTCAGACTTAATTTCTTTTGCAGACCTTTTCTTCTTCATTGACCATTTTTCCCCAGGTTTTAAAGTACCAATGGTACTTAATGCTCCTGCATGATTCTTTCGTTGTAACAAAACAGAACCGCTTATCAACTTGACACTCGTGTTTTTCCCATATTCGCTCACCCAAAATTCCGTCCCTAATGCGGTCGTTAAAATTGAATTCGAGAGCACTGAAAATGGGCGGAGGGTATCCTTCTTCACTTTAAAAAATGCAGTCCCATGCAATTCCAAAGCTCGATCTGTTGTATTGTATTTGGAATTCCATGACAATGTACTCCCTGCAAGTAGGTGCGCCAGTGAACCATCACTTAAGTAAAAACTGCTATCCTTCTGAACCCTAATTTGAAAGTCTTCTGCCTGCTGAATAGCGAGCTGCGGAGATCCTAAGTCGGAAGCTTTCTTCAGAAAATGAAATGACCCTACTCCGAGCAACAGTAAAAATACCGCCGCGACACTGATCCATCTTAAACCGATCTTGCTAATAAATGCTGTTGTCGATTTTTCGG
The DNA here is from genome assembly GCF_024296865.1 of Sphingobacterium sp. LZ7M1. Taxonomy (GTDB): domain Bacteria; phylum Bacteroidota; class Bacteroidia; order Sphingobacteriales; family Sphingobacteriaceae; genus Sphingobacterium. The sequence goes on from NZ_CP101134.1 coordinate 4,501,268, forward strand.
TACCAAATAGCTGCTCATCAATTCGAGCTTTCAACTCGGCCTTCAATCCTGGATGAATCAGTCCCTCACTGTTTGAAACTTCTAATTGCTCCATCCATAACAAAAGCTTTTCTCGCTCCTGTTGATCAATCGTTCCATTGATATAGCCTGATATTAACCGATTTAATTCCTTTTCTTCTCGCTTCATACATTAGAGTAGTTGCATTAAAGACGAAAAGTACCACGCTATTTAAGTTAAGAAATTATGAATAAATTATTTTTAAAAAAATTAAGCTTGGTGGACGTACAGTACGAAAAGTATACCGGACAGGAATTCCATATTTTTATGAGAGATTTTTTTCCGAAGAAACTGTAGTGATTTTTGTAATTGGTTTTTGACAGTTTGGGATGATATGTCCAGCTTTTTAGCTATTTCATTAATCTTAAGGCTATCGCGAAATCGTAAATTAAAAACGACCTGCATCCGCTCGGGCATTTGAGTAACAGATTGATCGATTGCAAGCATCAATTCAGCATATTGTTTTTCTATATCTTGTTCAAAGTCAATCTGTTCAACTGTCTCTTCTTGAATCATTTGTTTAAACAGCATGACATGGGATTCCGCTATGCCTTTCTTACGGAAGTACATAAAGATCTTAAAGTACAAAGCCGAGGTTAGATACGGCTTTAGCGCGACTTCTATTTTTAGCTCTGTCCGCCTCTCCCATAAATCAACAAAAAGGTCCTGCAGCAAATCCATAGAGATTTCGACATCCCCGGTTTTCCTTATTGCAAGAGATAATAAATACTCCCAATATAATTCATATAATCTATCAAAGGCACCTTTGTCGGTATTATTAATTTGAGAAACTAACTTTTTGTCGATACAGATTTCCATAATTCGTTAATAATTTTAACTAAGCCCATTCAAATCTCCGTGTTTAATGTAACCGAAAGGTTAAGAAAATATGATTAAAATATTAAGGTATGTCTACGGCGAAACACTATTTGAAGATTTCCCTGCTGCAGTTCGATCCGGTAGTTTTATTTCTAAAAATCACTGTTCCCCTTCACCACTCTTCCTCCCAACCATATTCAACAACGCCAACTCACTCCCCTTTCAAACCAATGTAAACCCCTATCAAACCCATCTTGAATCCGGTTTGATAGGGGTTTAAATTGGTTCCACAAGGTACCCTACTCAAACAGTTCAAGGTCTAGTACATACTAGCAACGCCCTCGAAGAAAAGTCATCCGCATTAAAACAAATAGAAACGATAATTGCAGAAGCGGTAGAAAGCCTGCTTACTAAGATTCGACAGGTATTTGAATTAAGTCGCAAACAAGAATTGAGGTAATGAGAGTATCACAAACATTCTTAAAACTCTAACAACTCATGACAGCAACCATCATTTGTCTTGTATGAACATGCCCATGTCGAATTATACACCAGAAATGTCACCAAGAACAATATTATAGATAGAATGAAAAAAAGAACATTCAGGTAATATCAGCAAAATTGTTTACCTAGCAGAAACATAGCAAAAGGAATAGATGACAATAACTAATGCGGTAGACATTGACATATACGGCAAAATTCAATGTTCATTTGATAAAATGACAGACTTCTTTAAGGAAAATTTGAAATAACAATAATAAAGTAAAATGCAAAATTTCAGACATGCCTGGTTACAGGGGATGTACGGACTTATATTATACCAGTTCATTATAAAATAATTAATATTTTCTACGTGTCTTCGTTGTTAACCAAAGAAATAAAAACCAAGTTCCAAAAGCTACACAGAATCCTATCCAAGGAGTTTTCATACTTAGAGCAGCAAAGAAACCAATCGTTGATAAGAAACACGTTAAAAAGAATAAAAGTAAATTTTTCATGAATAAAATTTTAAGTTTTAAAAAATTAACTCTGTATCCAACGAATGGTAATCGTTGCATACAAATCAAGTTAAGCAGCTTTTTGCCTACTTATTTCTTTCTTCCTAATCATTTCCAAAATTTTAGGCTCTGATTTTCTGAAGAACTGCATTACTTTATTTTGGACGTCATCTATAATTCTCCAATCCTTGGCGATATAAATATCGGTGACACGATTCCCATTTTCGACATGGTTGAGTGCTAAAGCAACATCATCTTTACTCATCCTACAATCATTCCTAGCTGTATTTGCGAAGGTATGGCGCGCACGATAAAGAGTGACCCCCTCTACACCCGAAAGTTCTCTGAGTTTCTTCATTCCATGCTTTAATGCGGAATTGAAAGTGGTCCGGCTTGAATATCTTTGGGATAACTTGCCAATATATTTCTCCAATAAAGGTTTTGCTTCATCAATTATCTTTATACTAATAAATGCTCTGTCTTTTCGTTTCCCCTTAGTTTTTGATCGATTGTAGTCAACCCGGCCATTTCGAATATCGTCAGTAGATATTTTAAATAAATCAACAGCATTCATCCCGCACAAATAGAATGAGAGCATATATAAGTCCCGAGCGAGTTCAGCTCTAGTTTTAGGTAACACTTTACAATCTCGAATTCTAATAACCTCTTCAAGATTATTATTTCTATTTTCGGTAAGAGGAGCTGAGCCTACCTTATATTTTTTGAAGGGATAGTGTTTAATCAATATAATGCCCAGATCTTCATTATTGTAATGGTTCAACGCTTCATTAAATAATGTGCGAAGATCTCTCATATAATTATATAAACTAGTATCTGAAACAGGCTTTGAAACAGTAGTGACGGGCTTTCCTAACTGGTTTATTCGTGTTATTGTACGTTCAGATTTCAAGTAACGTTCAAACTGAACGAGCATATTAAAATGTATTTCATTTATTGAGACAGTTTCCCGATTAAAAAAATCAATGAGATGGTTACGTACTGATCGATGGTTGGCTGCCGAACCATCACGACCGTCATCCTTCTCTTGTTTAATATAGTTCGCACAGAACTTGATAAAATCAATTTCTTCATCTTTATTTTTGAGATAATCCCTTAATGAATCCGCGGTGAAAAAGTCAAGCTTCTCCTCGAGTTCACTAATCGTTTTACGGTAGTCCTTTAGTTTCTTGTCAACTATTTCAAGGACAAAAGAATCTTTAATACTAAATTCTTTTTTTCCTTTCACCTTGGTGAGTTGTTTTAGGGAAAGGAAATGAGGAGTGTCTATAAATTTTTTCTCCTCTTTGTGATAGACTCTAATTTTTACATTGTAGGTTCCATCTGCTTTTTTGTGGTGTTCATAAACCTTTGCGCTTACGGTTGCCATAATCTTTTCATTACCACGAAAACCTTTGTGACGTATTTGTGACGGTTTTACGTGAAGTTCAACAAAATACTATGCAAAACACACCGCTTTGAGGATTTTCAAAACGTGTAGGGAGGAAGTTTCAAACCACCCTAAGGAAAGCAAAAAAGCCGTTTTACGCAAGTAAAAACAGCTTTTTTTGAAAGTGACCCCGCTGAGGCTCGAACTCAGGACCCACAGATTAAGAGTCTGTTGCTCTACCAACTGAGCTACGAAGTCTTTTGATGAATCAAAGGTACAAGTCATCACAAAAAAATCAAATAAATTCTATAGTTTTTTGCGATTTTATGACAACTGTCTTTAATTATGGGTTTTCATTATGTATTAAATTACCTTAATAGTTACATTTTCCTTATCAATATTATTTATTGAATTTTCAAGTTAAATAGCTTTAATCTATTGCGAGAACGGTGCGAGAACAGAAAAATGAAAAACGTAAAGATTACTGCAAAGAAGGCATTAACACTATCAGAGAGATCTTATATCTATATAAAACTAGGAAACAAGAAGTTCAAGGAATACACTGGACAGAAATTAGGGATTGATATAAGACCGAACTCTTGCAGGACGTTAATAGAAAGAGATGAACAATTAAGTTTATTAGAATATGAATTTAGAAAGGCTATTGATTTTGGGAAATATCCGATTAGTAAGAATTCCCCTCTAATAATAGAGAAATCAAAAACTTTATCTGAGCTGTTAGACCAAGCAATTGAAAACAAAACCAAGGCGAATCTATCGAAGATGTATCTGGCGAATTTACGATCCCTAAAAATCAATTTTCAAACATTTCTTACCGAAGAGGAATTAGCCAGTGATATAAATCATTTGAAAAGATATAGAATTCAAGAGTTCCTCAATCAATTTAATTCAAGCGGAACCTATTATATGCACACAAGAAGGCACTTAAGAGCAATATTTTCGGAAATTGATAAAGATTATGAATTTAACACATCGATCATTACACGTACGGACAGAAGGAAATCAGTACCTATACTTCATAAGATCTACACAGAAGACCAAATTCATAAAGTTTTGGATTTTATTAAGGTTTTGCACCCTGATTTGTACCTCTGCTGTCTTATGAGCTATGGTTGTTTATTAAGACCACATAACGAAATTCGAATTCTCAAAAGAAGTCATTTCAAAAATGATTTTTCAGAGATACACCTTTCTGGGACAGAAAATAAAGGGGGGAAGATTAGAATAGTTCCCATCCCAAATTATGTTCGCCAAATTCTATTACCTAAAATTGAAAATCTGAATCCAGATGATAATATTTTTAGCAGGAACTCCATTCCAAGAAATAGATGTTATTTTGGAACTGCTTGGACTAGAATCTTTAATCAAATGAAGAAATCCAAAATTGTTGAATCCAATCAAACTATTTATTCCTTTAGACATAGTGCAGCGGTAAACGTTTATAAAAAAACCAAGGATTTACATATTGTTCAACAATTAATGGGACATTCAGACATGATTGTCACTTTAAAATACCTTCGTGGATTAGGAGTACATAATACTGATGAACTCAGGGATGTATTACCCGATCTATAACATTTGTCCCTTTTTTGCTTTTCCACATTATTATAGTTTAATACCCCTCAATAATAAATTGTAACTTTAAAAGCCCAAGATCATTGATTTGATCGGGCTTTTATTGCTATTTGGATTAACACTATGAAAAATGAAATTATTACGGAATACATAAATGTACCTACAGAAATAAACAAAGAAATTTTAAAGGATTATGTAAACTTTGAAACGGACGATAAAGAACATGTATTTCAGAAAATTTCAAGCATTTCAGTTCCATATATAATAGGATTCGATGAAAGTGATATAATCTTGGATGATTTCAATTCAATCAAAATTTATGATATAATTTTCAAAGATAATCAAGAAATCAGAGATTTAATTTTAGGAAATATTTTGACTTTAACGGCAATTTATAGACAATTGCTATGGGAAGGTAAATTATCATATTACCATGATATGAATTATGATGAATACTATTTAATTGATCAGGTAAAAAGAATCGATGAACTTATAGATCTTTTATTGATTAAAGAGAATTTAGAAAATGCCAAATTAAAAATCACATATTCAGATAATCCTAATTACAAACCGAAATCTGTCATTGATTTTCCATTAAAGACCAATCCGCTAATCTTTGATAAATTAGCAGAAGAGTTATACAATGATTGGGCAAGAACTTTTAATTTAAACACAGCAAATAGTAACATAAAATCGGAGTATTTACATGAATTGTATTTCCCCACAGCTACTTCTCAATCAGCTTTATATCTAACATTAAAAAAGGGATGGAAATGTGAGTTTTCCATCGAATCATTGAACACTCTGAAGGAAGAGGTAATGGCATGGAAAAGAAATAATAAAACGAAACCATACGACAAATTCCTAAAAGAAACTGCAAAAATCCTTTATCGATTTATCTCTGATCAAAGCCAGACTTACCACCTTAATGAAAAAAATAAACATCTCCTTATTTATAACGCTTTATTAGTTGGGGGTAATATACTTCATTATAAGGATTTTGATTTCTCACATCCATTCAATGATCAAAAAGAAGATTTTGTTAAAGCATTGATAAGATAATATCAAGTCATTGCTATTTATTATCAAAGGGGTACAATAAGTTCCCTTTTTTTGTTATTGTCCCCCTTAGGCATTTTTTCAATTTTATGGCACAATTCAGTAATTAAGCTGATTGTTTAAAACATAATAATATGAAAAAAACATTTTCAATAAATGAATTTATTTTTGGAACTGAAAAGGTAAAACCTATCGCCACTTTTAAACAATTTCTAATTTTCTTTAGATCTCTTGATGATAAATCTGGAAAGAAACTTTTCTCATTCTTTAAGGGACTGAAACATTTAGATACCTTTCAGATAGCTTTTGAGAATGGAAAAAAAATATATTTTTTAAAATTTAAACAAGACGAAAAAATATACCGCTTCTCCCCTCCTAATTCCCCAATCCTTGACAGTTTATTAGAGATTTCAAAGCAATATATCATTGAGATTGATTTAATGGAACTAATTTCAACGGCTGAACATTTTGAACTAGGTCAGGAGATAAATTCTTTAATTGAAACCAACGACGAAGAAGAAAATATTGAGGTTGATATTAATGTTATAAATTCCTTAAGAATAGCTTCACCAAATAGACTCAGAAATGCCTTAAGAAACCCTTTGGATGAGGAGGATCAAGATGGATATTAATAATATTGTTTTCGATAATTCTGATGGAAATTATTTGGATAAGGCATTTTCCGATGGATTACTCCCTTGCAACTCGATCATTTCTAAGAATATTACTGGTATAGGTGCAACAACAACAGAATTAAACTGTAATCGAAATTCAATTATAGTTGTTGATTCTCGAGCTATAATAGACAATAAGGGCGCTAAAAACCCTAATTTACTGATTGTTAGAGAGGGGATAAAGAATACTAGCATCATACAATACTTAATATCAGTAAAAATAAATCGAAAAATTATGATTACACCGGAGTCATTTTTCAAATTGATTGATGCATGTGAAACTCTTAACATTGATCTTTATACTGAATTCTTTATTTTGCTTGATGAGTGTGACAAAATAATTAAAGGCGCAAGTTTCAGAAAGGAATTTCCAATATTTATGGATACCTTCTTTAAGTTCAAGAATAAATCAATGATTACTGCCACATACATTCCACCTTCTGATCCAAGATTTGGCAATTTCAAAGTATACAATATTATCCCAAAACATCATACCCCAAAGACAATAAATCTAGTATTGACAAATAACACAATATTTGCTGCTAAATCTATTATCGAAAAAGAACCGGATAAGAATTGGCTAATTTTTGTAAACTCAAATTATATTATCAAGCAGATAATAAATTATACGAACAAACCAAGTGATTGTACTGCTTTTTGTGGAAAAGATTACATCAGATCTTATAGGGGTTATACATTAAATCATATTGGAACCGAAATAGACACTTCCAAATTTAAAAAGTATAATTTTTTTACTGGCCGTTATTTTGCTGGCTTGGATATTAATGTGAAAGACAACTACAGCATACTAATCATTAGTGACCCAGAAATTGTCAAGCATTCTACCCTAGATCCATTGACTGATGTTGTTCAAATTATTGGGAGGGTTAGAAATAAGAATGCAATTAAAAGCATCCAAGTGATTTGCAACCAAGATCCTAATATTGATTTCTTCACTGAAGATGAGTTGAAGGACTTTTTCAAATCAAGTGAGGATGATTACAATAGGTTATTTGAAAAGTTTGAAAAGGCGGATAATCCCAATTCAAAATTAGCTTATCATGGAATTTTAAAGCAAATGCCTTATTATTATTTTATCGATTCTAATAAAAAGAGAAGTTACTTCTTATTGGATTGCTACACATACTTTAATAAAATCAAATCCTATTATAAGTCGTATAATTCCATTAAAGAAGCTTTTATTGAATGCAAGTTGTACAACTCCAATTTGAAATATTTTGAAGTTAAAACGAGAAGTAAAATATGGGAATTCTCTATAACCTCACGAATGTTAAGTGCACCTAGTAAAATAGCATTTAGAGAAAAGTTAGTTGATCTAATAGAAGTTATTGACGCTTTTAAAAAAGGAAATATAGAAATCTCAATTGATGAGTTGGAAAAGAATATAACATTGTTCAAAATGATTTATCAACTTTATACAGAATCGGTAAGCATATCGACACTTAAGAAATGCGCAAGTGAAGGTGAACTAAAGGAACTCTATTTGAAACATACAAAAGATAAAGATCTGATGAATAAAGATTTTGTTGGGGATCTTTATAAACATATCGTTCCCGAAAATTGGTATTCTAGCGAAGAATTAAAAGAAATATACAACATCCAATTAAACAAAAGGAAAGTCAAGAATGTAAAAGCAACTCCTAGGGTGTACAAAATGCATTTTAAAATAGAAGAAAAATCAAAAAAAGTTAATGGAAAGACTATTAGGGGGTACGAAATTAAAGGTTATGCATAAGGTTACAAATTAATACTTTAAAACACCCCTCCAAAAAAATGTAACCTAAATTCTAAACATCACACCACTCTCATTACAGGGGAAATCTTACATTTAAGACTTCCCCTGTAAAGGCTGTGGATTGATCGGACATTTGTAATAACAACAAATCCTTTTGATATTTTATTGATTTTCAATTGGTTATTACCTTTCAATTTCAAACAAATAAGTTAAACCTTTTATTTACAGTTATTTATTAAATATAAGCCCCCCTATAAAGGCTGTGGATATGTCTCTTTCATATCTTAGGATTCGTTCAAATTAACCTCAATATGAATTAATAAAAACTGGAAATACATTTTAAATCATTAATTTTTAAAAGAATTAAACCTTTTCAGCTTTAATTACTACATTTTACTAGAAGAATTAAACAGGAAATCATTGCAAAAATTGTAACTATTTCAAAGAGATAAAAAACCGTTCTAATTAGCCTATTTTCTGGTTCAATATGTGCGCCCTCTTTTAGAAGCTTTTCCTTAATCATTTTAATTAATTCCTTAACCCTCGTAAAGAAATCAATAATTGGTTTGGTACTCATAACTTTATTTCTGCCTATGACAATAACAATGCTAAAATCATTAACATCAGCGTAAATGATATTTTAAAAAAATCAATTATTATTAATGTCATCGGATCCTTATAATCCTCCTCCTCAGTCTCATAGATATATATCTTTTCAAATTTTTTGTAAGACGTTTTTAATTCTTCGATTTTCTTTTTTAAATACAAAGCTTCCACAATCAATTTTTAACGCAAATTTTAACTATTGTTTAAAACATGGTAACTTAACATCACTAAGCCGTCGTATTAAATAAGTGTTTTACAAAAACACTTTTAATCAATCGATATTGGTTAATATCCTGTAAATCTTAACGTTAGTTTGGTTGAACAAAATTTTGTGCAATATCGGATAAAAAACTCTTTTTATTAGAATAAATTATAAAAAAACATCAATTTACTGTGAAATAATATATATTTTCGCTTTTGTAAAACAATTATTTTAAGTAATATTTGCAGTTAGTTTAAAGTGAATTAGGAATATCCTGGATTTTTGTTCAGGATATTTCTAAATATTTTGAGGCTTTTAAAATGAGCCATTCAACTTTTGTTGATACCATAAAATCCACCAAACCGTAAAATGTATTTCTATTTAATTTTGACTTTCAATGAAGAATGAAGAACTATTAATAAATCAAGCGAATTCCTTGATATTAGATCTTACGATTGCATTCGGTAAAGACCTACCTCCCATTGAAAATTTAAATCATCTGCATAAATCTGTAAGAAAAATAATTACCCCAGATTCTATGGAAGATACCAATGAACAATTAAACATATCTCTCGGAAGTATGTTTACTATTTTTCTTGAAAATGACACTACCATAATTGTGGATTCATCATATTTTGAACTATCCCAATATTTCAAAAAACCATAATAAAATAGCCATCTACCTTGAGATGGCTATCAGTTACCAAATTTTACAAATCTAAAATATATGGGATAAATATCTTTCTATTATTTGTCTTAGTAAATACCTAAGTCTAGGTATTTATTCAAAAATTCACTTTCATCATGGAATTTAAATAACCTTTTCCAACATAAACGAGTAAGAACCCCTTGGAAGTCACTCACCAAGGGACTCTTACTTTAGGCTAGATTGAAGAACAGAACCTCAAACTAAAAAAAATTAGTGAGGCAATTATGAAAAACAATTTACAATCTAACTATTAAAAAATTATTTTGTTTTATTAATAATTATAAATCACTATTGATAATGGTTAAAAGTGCGATTTAAGACGTTTACGTAATTAAAATTAAATTTTTATTTATCAGGCATTATTTAAACTTACTTTTTCATTTATAATCTTTATATTTATGCGTCCAAAACGTTAATTTTTAAATTACTTTTAATAATTAGGTGTTTTAGGGTTAACATTTATCCCTCGATCCATTCGGGGGATATTTTTTATTCCAATAGTTTGTTCCTTTTTATAAGGTTTAAATTTAATTCTTGATATCTTCGGATTCAGAAAAAAGCCCCCTCCCTCACATTATAGGGGGTATCTTTCCCTTGAAAGGTGTCTATAAACATCCCCCACGACTGTGCTGATATAAAATCCATATTCATTTTAACAACATCAGCATGAAAAATCTATTAAACGTATCAGAAATCAAAGTCGAATTTAAACCTAAATTCAAGCTTTCTCAATGTCCCACGGTTTCAAAATCGAATGAAGCCTATGACGTTTTGATCCAAGTCTGGGACAAAGGCCTAATGTCATTCCTTGAAGAGTTCAAGATCATATTGCTAAACAACGCAAACAGGGTTCTGGGAGTTGTTGACATAGCAATGGGAGGTAAGGACTTTGTACCAGTTGACATGAAGGTCATCTTCTCCATAGCTCTGAAAGCTTCTGCTTCAAAGATTATTTTGGCGCATAACCATCCTTCGGAAAAGTTAAAAGCAAGCTCACATGATATTGCAATCACAAAAAAAGCGGTCGAATGCGGAAAGCTTTTGGATATAGAGGTCTGCGATCATCTCCTGATGTCATCGGATTCCTACATGAGTTTAAGAGATGAAGGATATTTCTAAACGAATATGAATAATTCTTATCTTTGAAAAAGTAAAAATATTAAAGAAATTAAGCGTTAGCTTGAAGTTCTTGTGAAAGAGAAAACCTAGGAAATTTTCAATTTGCACAACAAGGACGGATAGGGTAACGTTCTACGCTATATATGAGCGTGGGACGTGCCTATCTGTTTGTTTGTGCAGGGTTCTCCTAGGTACCTCTCTCAGCAACAGCTCTAGGTTACGTCCCACGCTTTCTATTTATTAACCCGTTGATCTTTGGAACTTGATTGACACATAACAACTTTATTTGTTTAATTACGGTTTACCGTATTTGTTTATTATTAACTCGTTTTACTTTTGAAAGCGTTAACTGTTGTTTTGTCCCACGCTTTCTATTTATTAACCTTTCGAATTTGGACTATTCGATATTTAAATTAATTTAAGATATGATATTTTCTACAAACTCTGTTACTGGAATTATTTTCAATGATTTCATATTTAAAGGTCCTTCTTTTATAATAAAGAAGTTGAATGATATCGGCGGGAATATTATCGATGATATTTACGAAGGAAAAAAAATTAAATCAGGATATATTAGTCACTCAATGTTTGTTTCTAATGGGGAATTAATAAATGAATTATTAACGGCATCTGGTATTCAGCCTAATAATAGTCATTTCACGTTTGTTCCCAACAATCTTTTGGATGGACAAAATTTAGTTTCTTTAATTTTACTTATGGATCCAAGCATGTCTCCTGAATTTGGATTATTTGCGATGAAGCTCAAAGAGAATAAATTTGATATAGTTGTTGATCAAGAAAATAAATTTGTTGCATTAACAGATAAATATATTGAAAATGTTGGTAGAATTCAATTTCAAGCCATAGAGCTTCCAAATTCTTGGTTTAAATTTGTTTTACATATTAAACCTACTACTTCATTTAGAAATAAAATTTAAATACTATGGGTTTTTTTGACAATTTTTTCAAAGGTGACCAATTGAGTCATTATCAACAAGAGTTAGCAGAGCGATTAAATAAGATTATGCTAGTAACTTTCGAATGGGAACAAAAAGGAGAAAGTTTTAAAAGTAATGATTTAATTGAATTAGGGAATGTTATTAGGAATAATTTTGAACCATCTTTAGATTTATACATTAAATGTAAAAAATTAGGTGCTCATAGAAATTTTACATTTAAAAATAGGTCTCTTCCAATACCACCATATCCATTAGATTTTATTGTTTTTAACACTCTGCATACAACTTTGAATATTGCAAGTGAGATTGCTTCTAGGAATAGTAATTTTCCTGAATTGATTCATCCTAGTTCAATTCAAAAATTCATGAAACAAGTTTATTAGCAATCTTTTATCAATTGAAAGGATTATGAGGTGAATAATAATTTAAGGTTTGTTGATGTTTTACTCACGCTTATAACCAGGTTTACTGCCTAATCTTAACTTAATTAAGTTCTAGCTGTATAATTACAGGGGAATATGTTAAATAACAGATTGATTATAATCTCAGTCAATCTGTTATTGTTTTTTTTAATTGAACTATCAATATGGATACTATAGATTTTGATTTCAAAACATCTGGTTATGAATTAACAGGTGAGCCAGAAGATGAATTTTTATACAATGGAAAATCCTATGGTTGTATAGCAGGGTGTCCTGCAATTAAAATACCAGAGGATAAACCCGTGGAATTCAAAAATTCAATGGTTTATATCGATTCTGCATACCATGCACCATATACATGTAAATGGAAAATTGAAAATGGCAAACTCTATTTAATAGGGCTTAACGGCACAATTGTAAATTCTTGTTCAGATAAACCAAATGATATTGATGATTATAAATCAATTGACCTAAATTATTTGTATCCAGAGCATAAGGAAGTTTTTGTGGATTGGTATTCTGGAAAGATCAGCTTAGTATCGGGCTTCTATGAGATTATCAGATATAGTAAGGATGGAAAACGAGTATTCCCTAAGGTTCTTCAGTTAAGCTTTGAAAGTGGAAAATTAATAAAGGAAGAAATGGAATATACTGCTGTACCAATTCGAGATAAAATATTTGAATTTATGAAGATCCTAAGTGTACCACTGGTTTTAATTTTTATGATTATATATCTCCCTTTTGATTGGCTTTATGGAAAATTAAAGATTATTATAATAAAATACCTTTGAATAATGTTTTTGAATTTAAGTATGAATATTTATTTATAATAATTTTCAATTTTCCTAATTTATTTTTCCAAACCAACTAAGCATTAATTAAATTCTTTTCTTTAAACCTTTTCTCCCATACTTCGTTATGTTTATTTACAAAGGTTTCTAATCTATCATCTGAGTAAAAGTCATATGAAAAAATATAATCATTATGACTGTTTTTGTTTAAATTACTAAATAAATGATATTGATATTGATAAAAGTATTTTTTGCTTAAATCCAATCCTTCACTTAAATATTTTAAATATTCCATATTTTCTGAATTTTTTAAAAAAATACAATAAAAGTATAGTGCTTCTAAATAATAGTATTTAATGTGGAATAAATTTTTTAATGCGCTTTTGTAAAGTTTATTCTTCTCCTCTTCTGACCCTGAAATTGAAGCTAACATTAAATCCTTCAAGCCTCTTGTATAAGGATTGGTTACAACAAGTTTTTTAATAGCATTTTTATCTAATTCAATAACTTTTGAGAGGGTATAAGTAGATTGCATAATTTCCAAATGTTGTTCAAGAAATAATGAATCAATATAATCAGTTAGGCTTTTTATATCCAATTGATTAAACATTAGTTCGTATTCAAAATAGTAAAATCCATCTCTTTTTCTAGAAATAATGGTTGGAATACCTAAATAGAAAAAACTGGAGTCTGAATAGTGAGAATAATTTTCATTTTTAATAAATGCCTTAATTAAACTTAAAGTGTATCCCTCCATATCATGTATATTTGCAATAATATCTTTATAATTCTCTTCAATCAAATCTTCATCTTTATTATTTCTAGATTCTAATTCGTTGGGATTGTAATAATTACATAATTCGGAATATGAATTCTCGAATTCCTCAAAATAATAAATCTTTGCAAGTTTTATCACTTCAATTAATGTTCCTGCATAAGGCAAATCACTAAAGTAGTCTTGAATAGAATCAATTTTGTGGTAGAATTCTTTGATTTGTCTATCATTAACAATAAATTGTTGAATTTCATCGATATAATTAAGTAAATATTTTTTTCCTGGAACTGGTCCGTTTTCCTCTAAAGGAATATTAGGTATATATGTAAATACATTTAACATGTTGTTTTTAAAATGATTATAAATTTTTAATGCTTCTGAGGTGCTTTTTCTTTTTTCAATAAACCTAAGGACATCTAGTAAATAACAATTAAATAAATATGCATCCATACAATATTTTTGTTTCGTCTCCTTCGATCTTTTAGAAAATTGATATTCTGCAAATCTTCTAATAATTGGCTGAAGTTGTAATGTGCCATTATAATCTTCTACAAGGGATTTATCTCTTAAGACTCTTAACTCTTTATCACTAATATTATTAGTTGAATTACTTTTCTCAAAGCACTTTTTAAAATTTGTCAAACTGATTCCGTCAGGAAAAATACTTAAAAGTTCAAATGCAATCTTTTCTTTAGCATTTAAGGTTGCATAGGAATAGTTTATTGATTGGTAAATAGATTTTGTTCTTTCGATATTTAAATCTTCTTTATTTTTAAATACTAAGGTGAAATCTTCATTCAAAGATTCAAAAAAATGCTCCTTAATTTGAACACTGAGCTCCTCAATATGTTTAAATCTTGTTCTTGATTTTGTTACTAATTTTATTGCTAGTGGATTATTATTTAATAAATCCTCTAAAATTTCAGTTCGTAAAATTCTAATTTCTTCTTCACTAATAATTTTTCCGTAATCACGTTCAAATAAAGATAGAGCATCATCTGTTGATAATGGGGCTAAAGAATATAGGTCTTCAAAATCATCTAATTTTGAAATTTTTTCTCTTGAAGTAATTACAATGTTTGCAAAATCAGTAACAAATTTTAATAAATCAATACTTTGATCATATGCTTTATCTTGTAAAGAATTTGCAACAGTTTCAAAATTGTCTAAAATAACAAGAGAATCAATCTTTCTTGAACTATAATTTTCTATTAAATATTCTTTAAAATTTATTATGTTTCTTAAATTGAAAGCTTCAATAATCAATTCTTCAAAATCTTCAAAACTTTTTATATTTTCACAAGAATTAAACGAAACCCCTTCTTTAAAATAGCCCCTATTGTACATTTCATAAGCAACTTTTTTGATAAGAGTGGTTTTTCCAGTTCCACCTGAAGCTTTAATATTTAAAACTTTATTACTTCTTTTTATTCCTTGTATTTTTGAGATAATTGAAGATTGTTCTTCGATTCTACCAATGATATTTTTTAACGATTTTTCTCCAATGTCTAAAACTCTATTTGCTGAATAAATCGATGATTTTTTAGAATTTCCTTTGTTGAATTCTAAAATCGATAGAAACGATAAACCTATGGTTATATGTTCGTCTGATGTGAAGTCCAAATTTTTACTCCTTAAACCTTTGAAAATAAACCGTTTTATTACAG
This sequence comes from Sphingobacterium sp. LZ7M1, assembly GCF_024296865.1. GTDB lineage: Bacteria > Bacteroidota > Bacteroidia > Sphingobacteriales > Sphingobacteriaceae > Sphingobacterium. The sequence goes on from NZ_CP101134.1 coordinate 4,516,865, forward strand.
ATCTTTTATATGTCGATATATTAATCGTATTGAAACCAGGAACTAAATCAATTTTATCATTTGTAATAAATATTATGGGAATTCTATCATTTGGAACATGATAACAAATTTCTTCTGATGATATTAAATCACTTTTTTGATTGTCATCCTCTATATAAAGTTTGTCTTTAAAAACTTTAGTAATGATGATTAAAATATCATAGTCATCAATTGATTCTAATGTTCTTGCATCTAAAAAGCCTGTATGGAGCTCAATATCTAATTCTTCTAAGCAATTTTCAATTGAATATATCTCTGGATCAAAAATTATATCTAAGGGCTCTGGTCTTAATAAAGCGATTTTTGGTTTTTTTACTATTTCACTTGATAATTTGTTAATGGGAGAGTTCTTCTGCTGGTTTTTTATTTCTAAACATTTATCAAAAAAGGAGTCGATATCATTGTCGTAATCCATAATTGGAATAGCTGTTAGATATTTATATTTCTCAAATTCATGTTCATCTTTAGTTAAAACAAAATGACGGTTGTTATTCTGAAAAACATTATCAAGATTGGAAAATATATAATTAATATCGGGGTCATTAAAACTAAATCCAACAAATATTATAGTTTTATCAATAAAAATTGCCTTTAGTTTTTCTTTAATTGAAGAATCTGAGTCGTAAATCTTTAAATAATCTTTACTAAAAATCAAACAATTATCTGGCTCTGTATAGCAACCATGAATTTTAAAAATATAAGGTTTTTCTGATTGGCTAATATTGCTAATATTAAAATCAGATGTACTTTTAGCTGGTATAATGCTATTTAATGAAGCTTGTTCAAATGCATTATCATAGTTTGTTGTTATTATTGAACCGGTAAGGTTTAAGATTTTCTTATGTAATGTTAAATTTTCCTGTATATCAATATTGAAATTTTTTTGTATATATGATCGAACTATTTTATGCTCACCTTGGATTTTGTCTAAAACTTCTATAGGTTTTAATAACCCACTCTCTAAAACCGGTATCAAATCACTGAATGTTTTGTTATCAATTTCATTTATTACATTCTTTACCAAATCCTTCCATGAAGGAAGAGCAAATTTTGCTGATAGACCAGATCCAGCAAAAATTACAAGTTTATTTTTACTAATTGCATTTTGAATCTGAGAAGGTATGTTCATATTTTACACTAAATTTTTGGTTAATATAAATTTGGTTGGTAATAAGGCATTCCACTCACCATTATAGGGGAATAAGATACGCCAAACCAAGATATAAATAAATTGTGTACTTACACAATCTATTTATATTGCTTCGCAGTTTGTCATACTTATTTCTTCTATAATGATTCGTTTCATAAAAGTTTCTTTGTCTTTTAACTAGGTATTGCATACCTGGTTAAAATCCAACAACTTTTCGAGTTTGGCTCGCCTGCTGATCACTCAGGCTTCGATGTTGTCACTATTTTTGATATTCCCATCGCACAATCCGTTCTCAAAAATACCGCCAACAGTCTTCGTATACTTCGTATATATCGTTGAATCATGCTTGCGCATTTCTCTTCAACGACCTTCGTTCAACTCGCAGTCGGCGAGCTTATGAGGTTACAAAAAATCTAATGGGGTACTTACATAAATATTTTGTATCTGAAACAACACCTATTCTATAAATAGGAAATACAATTTTTGATCTGTAAATTGTACTAAATGAAAGGAGGTAAATTAAAAACAAATTGCGAGAACAACAGCGAGAACAGGAGGCTTTTTAAAGCTATTTAAACACAGATTTATTAACAAATTTAAAATTTACCGAACAAGCAATATTTGAAACTAAAAATTTGATAATCAGTAATATATTAGAAAGAAATAATGGAAATAAATGTCGATTAAGAGTCTGTTGCTCTACCAACTGAGCTACGAAGTCTTTTGATGAATCAAAGGTACAAGTCATCACAAAAAAATCAAATAAATTCTATAGTTTTTTGAACTTTTCTGACATTCTACACATTTTCCCTCCTTAAATGCTTAACAGTAATTTTTGATGTTTCTTGCGAGGCAAATTCTGGACTTGCAAATTCTCAAAGGGGAGTCAATTGAAAATTTTAATGTCCGGCTTCGTTTATATTTTAACTTTTGCTAGAACTGAAAGAATTTGATTTTGATGTTTGCAATCACTTGATTGTTTGAAATATATTGCGGTATAGTTTGAAGGATTAAATGAATTATTAATTTCATCCCTCAAACTTAATAATTTTACCTTGTTAAGTCTCTAAAATATAGATATTTTTGAGACTATTGATCAGGGAACCATTATTGACTATAATATGAAACTAAAACACATCTCAGATTATTTATCCATCAAAAAGTTTAATGATATAGAAATAAGTGATTTTACTGTTATTACAGGGATTAACGGTGCTGGAAAATCTCATTTCTTAAACGCAATTGATAAAGGAAATATTACGATTGAAGGTATAGATTCAGAAAATATAATCTTATATAATTATAATGATTTTAATGTTTATAACATTGATTTAAATTATAGAGATTCCCAAACATCAAGTATAAAACAAAGACAACAAGCTTATATAGATAAATCAAATTCATCAAATGTAAAATTCCAAGAAAAAAGAAATAATATAATAAGTTCTTTCAAAGTTAACAGAAATTACGGTTCTATATATTTAGATGAAGATTTGATTTATAATATGCAAAATTTAGGTCTTCTTGATTGGTCAGATGAAGATAAAGATTATTATCTAACTTTTGATATGAATAATCCAGATACTTCAAAAGTTGATTATTATAAATTTGTAAATTTTCAATCTCTAATTTCAAGGTATGAAGTACATAATATTGAGGATTTAGATAAATTTATTGAATTCTTTAAAGATACAACTTCAAAAGTACAAGCACTTACTATAATTAGAAATTATGGCTATAGTAAGGAATTAAAATCTCTTAATGAAACTAAATTTCAAGAAGTATTTGACGTTATTAGATTAACTCCTCCATTTGATTTCGGGGATGTAGAAATTAGAAATAAATACCCTCATTTCATTTTAGATATTATTTATTATTTAAGGGATTCAACACAATTTTTTAATAGTATTAATCCAACACAATTTGTTAAGGATTTAAAAGAAGTTTATAAGGAAGTTGAAGAATATTATAAATCTCAATTAGATGAATATACATTAAAACAAATTCAAAGTGTTAATGGAGATAATGTACTTGATTCCATATCATTTGATAATGGTTTTTTTAATTTACATGATATTGCCCAGGAAGAGAAAAGCTTTCAACTCATTATAAAACAAAATGATATAAACAAATTTCTTAAATCTGAAGGTCAATATGTTCATACATTTACTAATGAGGAATTGAAAGATAATTTTGGAGAATCACCAATTAAAATTTTAAATGATATTTTAAATGAATATGATGTAAATGGTTATGAATTTAGAAATTCTGAATTACATTTAGATATCCACAATGGCATGCTAAACCAAAATATCCATGTGTATTTATTTAATAAGACTGAAAATTTTCAAACTCATTTAGACGCCCTTTCTTCAGGGGAAAAAACACTGCTCGCTTTAGCTTTCTCTGTATATAAATTAACAAAAAAGAAAGTTATTGCAAAGGTCTTATTGTTGGACGAATTAGATTCTGCCTTGCATCCTTCAATGTCAAAAAGGTTGATTAATGTTTTACATAATTATTTTCATAAAGTACTTGGTATTAAAATCATTATCTCAAGTCATTCACCTTCTACAATAGCGTTTTCACCTGATGATAGTTTATATATTATAAAAAAAGGAGATTCAGAAAAATTATTACATCATGTAAGTAAAGATGAGGCATTAAAAGAATTAACAATTGGAGTTCCTTCTTTCAGTATTAATTATGAAAATAGAAAACAAGTATTTGTTGAAAGCAAATATGATGTCGAATATTATAGTGCTATCAATGATATTTTTAAAGACTATTTAAACAAGGAAATTTCACTGAACTTTATTGCTTCTGGCGATGTCCAAAAAGATAAAAATGGTCAACCAAAATCAAACTGTGATGTTGTAAAAGAGATAGCAAAAACCTTAAGAAAAGCAGGTAATAATTCCATTTATGGTATTATTGATTGGGATTTAGCTAAATCAAAAGATGAAAATTCATATATCATTACCCTTGGTTATAATTCTAGATATAGTATAGAAAATTATATTTTTGATCCATTATTTGTAGGAGTTTTTCTTTTGAAAGAAAAAATAATAAAACCTGATTATTTTGGTTTTGACGATAAATTTAGTCTTCAATCTCTTCTTAATTTAACAAAGGATCAATGTCAAACTATTATTAATAAAATATGTGAAAGAATCAAAGATGAAATTACGCAAGAAAAGATAATAAGTGTCATTAATGACAGTTATCCGGGAACAATTATGGATACTAATTTTTCAGAATTAAATTCATATAAGACTATTCATGGGCTTGAATTACAAATTCCATATTTTATTAAAGTATTACAAGGACATAAATTAGAAGAATATTTAACAGAAATTTTCCCGAAATTTAAAGCATATTCTAAAGGAAGAGAAGATTTATTAAAAAAGGAATTTATCAAAATTGTGATGGAAGATTTTATTAACTATACTCCTTCAGATTTATTAGATGTGCTTTTAGAAGCTCAAAAATAGATTAAATAGTTTGGTTATAAGGAATTCCTCTCCCACAGTCCTTTTTCAAAAACACCTCATACAATCTTCGTATCATAGTATATATCATTGAATCACGCCTTTTAATTTCATTCATCCTAAATAAGTCTAATCAAACTACATGATCTTGTTCAATATCAGCATTCATTTCGAAGGCCATTGAACCGATCTACTTAAGTAAAAATCTCATCCATTAAAATAAATCAATTCCGAATCCACTTCCCTTACGAAAATTGAGAAATCGCTCTGATCTTAATCTCTGAAACATCCAAACCAGCTCCCCTAAGCTTTTCTTCTGCTTCCTGCTCGATTAAGTCTTTCAACATCGCAAAGGTTTCATCAAACTGCACATGCTTACCTATTACAAATGACAGATCATATTCAATCTCTTCCCAAGTAGTAATATCGGCATGATTATGTTGAAGTTGAACTTCTAGCTTATCTATTGCATTGGCCACTTTTGCTTCAAAGGTCTCTTTCTCCTCGAATTCATAGAACAAATGGTATATCTCTTCACCATTGCTAGCAGCTAGTTTTTTACGGAGATTATTGATGGCTAATTCCTCTTTGTGTTGCTTTATTTTTCTGATTTCAGGATTACGGATTTGGTCGAGCACAGAGACATCACCAGCTTCAGCTTCCACTAGATCATGGATTATGATCATTTTCAATAAACGAGCCATATCGACCTGTTGATCCAACAATGGTTCAAGCAAAACCGCCATTAAGGACATGCGCCAAGTATGCTCGGCAACACTCTCTTGTCTACCATTAGACAACCAGCTGTGCCTAAGTTCAAACTTTAACTTTTCTGCTAACTTCAGGACTTCCAAAATTGCAACCAATTGCTCTTTTTTCATATTGTTTGTTGTTTCATTAAATTTAATAAATCAAGACGAAACAAAAAACAACTTTTCTGAGGCAATAATTCCCCTACCCAAAACCTTTCACTTCCCAACCTTTCCTATATTTCCTCTTCAAAAACTTATCCGCTTCCGGAGCATTTGGGAATTTCAAATTCACTGCATCCCATTCCAAGACCTTTCCAGGCACTCTTATCGCTACGGTACCCAATAATATCGCTTCGGTCATCGGACCGGTCTGCGCAAAATGGGATTCCGTTTTCCCCTTTTTCAGACAGGCATCCACATAATGGTGATAATGATTTCTTTCTTCCAACTTAGGGTACTGATGGTCCTTAAACTTGCTCTGCGGCAATAATACCGGTGTTCCGCCATGCGGAATCAACAGGGCCCCTTCCGTACCGACCAACATTGCGGCCTCTTCGGGGTACTTCTCGCCATTATTGAAAAGCGCCTGAACCTCCTTTGGAGGGTAGAACTCACCATCAAACCATTCCAATGGCAGCACTCCTGCGGCTGTTTTCTCATTTCCCGGAAATTGCCAGCTGATATGGTTCCCTTGGGACCAAGTATCTGCCCTGCGTTCAGAGGAATCCTTCCAAGACTCCTGCACTTCGGCGACTACGGAAAGCGGAGCTTTCAAGTCCAAACCTTTCCAGACCGCATCGAAGATATGGCAACCAATATCTCCGGACCAACCTGTTCCGAAATCCTGCCAGGTACGCCAGATTCCAGGATGATAGATGCTCGGCGCAAAAGGGCGCATAGGAGCTGTTCCAATCCACTTATCCCAGTCCAAGGTCGCTGGAACATCATAGGTTTCCTTTGGCCTTGGTCCTTCCAAGCGATAGCCCGCGATCCCCGAACGGTTGGAACATAAATAGGCATGTTTCACCTTTCCGATCAGACCTTCCTTGATCCATTGCACTGCCGTCCGATCGCCGATGGATGAAGCAATCTGTGTCCCTAATTGAGTAACCACTCCTGCCTTTACGGCATGCTTGGTCAGAACCCTGACCTCAGCAACATCATGGCACATCGGCTTTTGGCAATACACATGCTTGCCTGCATCGATGGCGGCCATGGCAATGATAAAATGGTTATGGTCAGGAACCGTTACGTTCACCGAGTCGATGTTCTTTTTCTCCTTTTCGAGCATTTCTCGCCAATCGGTATATAATCTCGCACCGGGAATCTGCTGTCCCGCCTGCTTCAGGTGGTTTTCATCCACATCACATAGGGCAACGATCTCAATATCGGGGTGCGATTTAAACTGCTGCAGGTCATGCCCGCCCATTCCGCCAACGCCAATACAGGCATGTCTCAGTTTCTTGGCAGGAGCATTTGCAAAAGCTTGATCTAGGAAAAATGGTGCAGAGACCGCAACACCCGCCACGGTACGGATAAAATTCCTTCTGGAAGTTAGGTTCTTGTTGTTCATAATTAGAGGCTTAGCTGTTGGTTAGTTTGGAAGTACTTTCACCCGGATATTCTTGAACATGGCCTTGCTTCCCGGATCATGTCCCTGCAGGGCAAAGGTTCCGTGCGAGATAAACTGACCACGTTCAGCATCCTGTTTTAGGTTTGGCTCCACATATTCATATAGCAATTGCCCATTGATCAGGATCCTTACCGTTTTGCCCTTTACGATGATATGTTGGGTGTACCATTGATTGTCCACTGCCGGGGCCTTATCCACATTTACCACATTGTAAAGGCTACCAGACTTCTTCCAATCCGTATGGGTCAGGTTTACCTGTACCTCATGACCTACAGCTGGAAAGCCTTTTTCCTGAAAGTCAGTATGGAAATAGATCCCCGAATTGGAATTCGGGAAAGTCATGACATCGATCTTCAGTTCGAAATTCTTGAAGTCATGGTTATTGACATCCCCATCATAGAATAAGTGCGACACATTACCGTTCACCACAATGGCACCATCTTTCACAGAAAAAGTCTCGGGGTTCTCATTCACCCTCCAGCCGTTCAGGGTCTTCCCGTCAAACAGCGAAATCCAACCTTCATCCTTCTCAGCCGGCGTCTGCGCAGCAGCAGAACCAACACCAAAACATCCAAAAAAACACAGCAAAATCAATGCACAGCATTGATTGGCACTAAATCTCAATATGTTCATATACAATAAATTTTAATTCTTAGGTCTATAAGATAATGCGACGCAAGCCTTTAGCTATCAGGTTTATAGACCCTAATATAAAAAATTAATGAACAGATTGTATATACATGTAGGGTTATTAATTGTAAAAATTGTGGTATAAGGGGGGTATGGGGGTTTGAACCACCCTCCCTGTCATCCTCTATCTTCGGTAGAGGAACTGTACGCTAATATAGACATGGCATCAACATTTGTTTTTTGATTTCCGACTAACCTATAATTAATGCTTTTGTGCCACAGTAGGATTTTCCAAAATGGACTCGGAAAAATGCCAATCTTTCCAATCAAAAACATCATGGATTCCATTGGCGCACTTTCCTGAACCTTCGGTCCAGGATGACAAGAGCCAAGGGAGAAGAAACGTACAGATTCTTCACGAATTGTTCAGAATAAATAATATAAAGGATTCCATTGGCGTACAGTTCCTGAACCTGCGGTCCAGGATGACAAGACCTGAGGGAGAAGAAACGTACGGATTCTTCACTAATTGTTCAGAATCAAAATGCACAAAAGCGGTATTCTTGCTTGTTGCAAAAATTCCGCTTTTGTTATTTTCTTAAAATATTGAATTTATCCTCTGCGGGTAGATCTTGGCCTATCCTCCCATCCCATTAATCCTGGTTCAAAACCCAGATCTTGGCCCATCCTCTCATCCTCGTTGGGCGAGCGGAGTCGAGCCCCATCCTGGTTCAAATCCCCTCACGCTCCCCGTGAAACATTTTTCACAAAAACCTACACCACAGATATTTACATCAAAACCGCTTACTCAACGACCTCAATTTCTTTCTTCGCTGCATGTGTTCTACCGAACATATCTACGGCTTCCACTTCGATGGTATGTTTACCAGCTTTAAGCTTTGGAAGCTTCAATTTCCAAAGGTGGGCTGACTGAACCGGATCGCTAGGTCTTCTGCCGGCAACCAAGGTATTGGCTCCATCATAAGCCAACAGTTCCTTCATATATGCGGGGTCTTCACCTTGAACCCTGTCCATCACGATCCAGTCTGCATTGTCGATCCTATAACGGACCTGATCATTTGCTGAACCTAAGAAGAAGTTGGCATATACATTATAGCGACCTGCATATTTCGCCTTTACCACTGCCGGGCCAAAAAGACCGATGGTATAGCTGTCATCTTTTCCCACAATCTTATAGTCGAATTTATATTGATTTCCATCTACAGATAGGATGGCATACCCTTTAGGCGTACCGTCACGCATGGTCGAAGCGGGGATACCCTGTTCATTTGGAAGACCAGAGTACCAGTCGCCAGAGGTCGTTCCCACATTGTATTCATGGTAAGGTTTGCTACCTGACCAGCCGTGCTCAGTCGTTAAGAAGTTTTGTTGTTGATAATGCGTGTGAGCAGATAGTCCCAAGGTATTCGGGTAGTCCTTTAGGATATCGAAAAGTTGTTTTCTATCTTCCGGACGGAATGATTTGGCATTCTCCGGAAACAATGGGATATGATAAGCAAGGACGATCAGTTTATCCTTAGGGACAAACTTCAGGTCATTGGCTACGAAATCGATCTGATCTTGTCTCAACCCGCCTTGGTATCCTTTTCCTGTTTCTGGATGCGGATAAATAATATCGTCTAGCACGATAAAGTGTGCATTGCCCACATTGAAGGAGTAATTTGCCGGTCCAAAGGATTTCTCAAAACCTTCATCCGCATACTTATCTTCCTTCACATCATAGTTCATATCGTGGTTACCCATCACATTGAACCATGGTAAGCCCATCTGACCGATCGTCTGTTTATAGCTTGGGTGCAAGGTTAGGTCATCACCTACCAAGTCGCCAAGGCTGATCCCAAAAAGAGGACCTTTTCTGGTCTTTGCTTCATTTACCACGCCATTTTTGAAGAACTCCATTTCTTCAGCTGTATAGGCTTGAGGATCGCCAAATACGAAAGCCGTAAAGTTCGCCGGTTCTTCCTTCACCTTTAAGGCAAAGTCTATTGACTTTGGAAGCGGACCGGTTGCCGTTACGCCAGGGTATTTCAAAGCTGGGGCACCGTTTGGTTTATGGATATAATAGAACTTAGGCTGATTGTCGGCATCTACTGGCAATTCATAACCAGAAGGTTTGATCACAAAGATGATGTTGTCGTTATCAACTGGGATCTGATATTTACCGTTCTTGTCCGTTTGTACGACTTCCTTGCCATTACTGACACTTACCCCTGCTAAGCCAGCCTCTTTTTTGTCCAGACGACCGTTTGCATTTGCATCAATAAAGACAGTTCCCTTTGCCATGTCCTGACCGAAAGCTGTTCCTGTCAATAAACATGCTAGCAAAGACCAATATAATTTTTTCATGTGTTTATGGTTGTTTGTCCCAAACATAGGGTATGTAATTAAATAAAAGGTTAAGCCACTGTTAAGTTAATCTTATATTAAAATTCCTCTGTTATTTTCTAAAATACGGAATTATCACCTATTCTGAACTTGGTCTTATTCGGGACATATTCCGAATTTTCGCAATATGTCCCGAATATGGGTCGAACAAGACTAAGCGCACATGGTCAAATTTTTTTCGAATTTTTTATGCTGACGAAGAAAAATTGAAGATGTATTTAATGTTAATAAATGGTATATCCCAAGAATTCAAGCTGGCTATGTCGGGAAGATCCATGCATGAACAGCATCGACAGCGGAGTTATGCACTACGCCTAACCCACAACAAAAAAGGCTGCCTGATCAACAGGCAACCTTCTCAAACAAATATAAATTACAACCTACAAAACGCTTACAGTTTGCTGCAACTGAAGCTGTATGTTTCTCTTTTACTTCAATTTTGAAGTTTTGTCTTTTTCATTCTGGGAGAGTTTTATCGCAAACGTGGTCAAAACCAATGGAATAAGGATTCTCGTTCTTTAAATATTTTAATAATTGCACAAATGTAACCCAGTAATATTTAGAGAATATTAACGAATTATTACCTATTAATTAATATTTGTTCGTTAATGTGGTTTTTTAGCCTTTAACCTCTGGAATTCTGAGATATTTTTCCGATATTAAAATTAACGGATATGAAAAACAACAGACTTGGATTATTGCTGAATTTGGTACTGGCATCCTTTAGCTTCTATATCCTCCTTGATTCTTTGGATAAGGAGATATGGCGGATAATCTGCGCCGGGACTGGCTTCATGGTCTTTGCTACCTTGACCATTCTCCTCATCAGGCAGAATAGGCAACTAAAAAACACCTAATCCAAGCCAAGGATACTAAACTACAAAAGCCCTGAACTCAAGTTTGAATTCAGGGCTTTTGTAGTTTATGTAGATTCGATTAGTTCAGGTCCTTTAAGATTTCCTGTACTGCTCTTTCCAGTTGCGGGTCTTTATCCGCAACGCGATCCGCTACGGTATTCTTGATGGCGATATCCGGAGCGACACCGGTCAGTTCCAGATCCTGTCCGTCCAGGGTATAACATCCCCACGACGGCAAGCGGTAGAACGAACCATCGACCAAACCCTTACCTGAGGTAAAGATGATCCACCTATAGGTTTCCGTACCGATGATCTTACCCAACTTGAGCGCTTTGAAACCTGCTGCAGTCATTTCCGCATCCGAAAGGGACTGTTCATTGATCAATAGCACGATTGGCTTTCCTGCCGGTGCAAAATTACTCTGCGGAGATAACTTACCGCCACGATATTGCCATTTTAGATAAGGTCGTTGGGAAAGGAACCTAAGCACCTCGTCATGCACATTACCACCGGTATTATAGCGAAGGTCAAGGATAACAGCATCCTTGTTGTTTTCCTGCTCTGCCATATCGATCAAAAAGGATTGCAGTTCATCCCCGCTCATGTTCTTCATGTGCGAATAGGCAATCCTATTCTTGCTCAACTGATCCACTTTATTTCTATTTCCCTTGATCCACTCATCGTACAATAGGTCCTTGAAAGCAGCATTGCTCTGCGGACGGATATTGATGATCTCTTCCTTACCTCCACGGTTTACGGTCAATTGTACTTCATTGGCAAGTGATGGCCAGGTAAAATAGGAGTCGCGGTCACGCGATTTATCGATCTTGTTTCCGTTTACCGCAACCAGGACATCCCCAACCTTCAGGTTGACATCTTTCTTGGAAGCAGGGCCCTTGGCAACGATATGCGCGATCTTATAGGGATCCTTGGCGTCATAGGTGACCCCGAGTTCGTTCGTGATGAAATTATATTGCTTCCGCTCGTCGGTACCAAAGGTACTGAAGCCCATGTGCGAGGAGTTCAGTTCACCCAGCATATCGTTCAGTAGGATTCGAAGGTCCATACGGTTGTTGATGCCCGAAAGGTAGTTTCCATATTTCTTTTTCATCCCTTCCCAGTCAATGCCATGGAACTTCTCGTCATAGTAGTTCTCTTCCACATTGGCCCAGGTTTCATAGAACATCTGCTTGAATTCCTTGTCCAGATCACGGTTGAACTTGAAATTGATATCTACATTTTCAAGCTTGTTCTGGTCAATATTGTATTTCTGTATGTTACCATTGCTGATGGCAAAGAATTTACCATCCACTTCCTGAAGGGCTTGCAGACCACCGTCCAATACCTTTTCGGTTTTGCTGTTGGTAAAAGGTTCAAAGGTAATGCGGTAAGTTGCCCATTTGCCCTCATGGTTGGATTGGTAGAATAGGTATGTTTTATCCCCTTTTGCAAACAAAATAGGGTTGTATTGGGTACCAGCCTGCGGACTGACTTGGGTTATCCGGTCAGAAAGGCCTTGTACGTCAATGCTTACGATAACCTTTTTATCATCTTTCTTTTCCTCCTTTGCGGCTGGTTTTGCTTTGCTGTCCTTGCTTTTCTTTTCGTTTTTGGTCGCTGTGCTATCTTTCTTTACCGTCTCCTTTTCGGTTTCCTTGAACATTTCGTCGAATTTGCTGATGCGGTAGGGTTCATCATAATTCTCAAGGGCCATCCGGTAGAGACTGGCATTTTCCATTCCCGTTGGATAGGATGGTTTGGTTCGGTTGCTGGAGAAGTAGATATATTTACCATCAGGCGACCATGCCGGTGAAGCTTCCGTTACGCCGGTATTCGTTAGGTTCAGCGTTTTCTTATCTGCGAGATTGTACACGAAGATATCCTGTTCAAAATTGCGGATGGCCGTAAAGAGCACATACTTTCCATCAGGAGAGAAAGACGGGGAAGAGTTCTGGAAGGCCCAGATCTCGTCTTTGACGATGGTTTCACTCTTCAGGGACCCCAAGTCCAATAAACGGACTTCATCGCGTCCACTCAGGTAAACCGCCTTGGTATTCTCTTTATTGAAGTTAATATCACGGTTGTTCCTGTTGTCCTGGGTCAGTTGCTTTGCTTCGCCTTTCCCATCTGCTGAGCGGGAATACCAATTGAGATAGCCGTTCAGGGTCTGGTTGTAGACCAAGGTTTTATTGTCCTTCAGCCACATGACCTCAGAAATCCGTTCGCCTTGGCTAGGCATCTGCCGTATAAACTTGCCATCCACATCCGAGACAAACAGTTCGCCCCTCGACACAAAGGCCATTTTCTCTCCGTCGGGAGAGACATCAAAATTGCTGATATTGCTCTTGACATCAAATTCCTTGGACTTGCCCAATACCTGGTTTCGGCTCAGGCTAATGGCGGGTTGCGTGGTTTTCTTGCTGGCCACGTCATAGACAAATAGCTGATATCCTTTTTCAAAGACTACCGCAGCACCATTCGCCGCAACCTGCGGGCTACGGATAGACTCAGGAAACTGGGTCAGGCCTTGTTTTTGCCCATTGCTTATACTGTAAAGATTGTATTCGTCATTACCTTCATCGGAGGCAAAGAAGATCGTGCCTTTGCTGTCCACGGTTGGCCAAAGGTCCTTGCCTTCATAGGTCGTGTACTCCTTATAGGCTTTTGTTTTAGGGTTGTAACCCTTGATATCGGGGTTAAATGCGCCCTTATATCGCTTTCTATTGGCTGCGCTATAGCTTTCCCAAGAGTCGGTAAAAAGCAATTCTCCGCTTGGTGTCTCCACCATATTATGGATATAGTTGAAGAAATGTGGGAAGATACGCTCTGCGGTACCACCATCCTTGCTTACCTTATAGCTGCTGAGGCGGTTCTCGCGTCCAGAGGTAAAATATAGCTGTTTACTGTCCCAGCTCCAGGAATCGACCTCATCGCTAGCTTCGTGGAAGGTAATCTGTTTGATGTTTCCACCGGCCATCGGCATGATGTAGACATCCATATTCCCATTTTGGTTGGAAGAGAAGGCCAGCCATTGCCCATCTGGAGAGATCCTTGGCATGACTTCATTGCCCTCCATTGCCGTTAGGCGCAGAGCCGGTCCGCCAGCTGTTGCTACTTTCCATAGATCGCCCTCAAAACTGAAGACAATGGTTTGGGCATCGGGACTGAGGGTAGGATTGGACAAAAAGGTCGGTTGAACCTGAGCCTTCAATTGCATGGATCCCCCTAACAACAAGGCTAGTGACAGTAGTGTTTTATTCATAAATTGGGTCAATTTTGAATTGATTCAAAACAAATGTACAATTCAATTTCAGTAATATTAAAACCTGAACTTGGAATTTGCGGATTTCAACGAAACCATGAAAAGGAACAGAATGAAAACTGGTTATAACGGCAAGATTAATAAATAGTTAGAATTGTGTATTTTTTACACTTATCTATACTACTTATCTGAAAAATGTGCTATTTTTGTTACAAATTTATCAACGATGACATCATTAGGTGAGGCAGGCAACCATGTCTCTCAATCCATGAAAAGCAGGATCCGGTGGGCGGTAGCCTTATTTTACTTTGGTCAAGGTTTGGGCTTTGCGAGTTGGGCAAGCCGTATCCCGACCATCAAAACAGCATTGGGGCTGTCTGAAGCCCAGTTGGGAACCATCTTATTGATGTTACCGATTGGCCAATTGCTGACCATGCCTATTTCGGCAGCCTTGGTCAACAAATACGGTAGCCATAAAATATTGCCTTGGGCGGCATTCCTCTATGCTTTGGTATTGTTGTTCATCGCTTTTTCAACAAACGCCTGGTTTTTGGGTGCTGCACTTTTCCTTTTTGGGGTAACGGGCAACATCTGTAATATCTCCGTCAATACCCAAGGCGTATTGGCCGAGGAGCTTTACGGAAGGTCCATTATGTCATCCTTCCATGGGGCTTGGTCCTTGGCGGGATTCACCGGTGCATTGATCGGTTTGTTGACCTTGAACTTCAATATCAACACCTATGGCCATTTCATCGGGGTTATCGTCCTTTTGACCATCAATATCCTGTTGAACAAACAGTTTTTGGTTCCGGAAGTCAGTACCGAGAAGAAGGAAAAAGAAAAGACCAAGTTTAAACCGGATGCATTGATCGTACAACTGGGTATCATAGGTTTCTTCAGTATGGCAACGGAAGGCGCCATGTTTGATTGGAGCGGAGTGTACTTCAGTGATGTTGTACATGCCCCAGAGAACTTAGTGATATTGGGATATGCCTCCTTTATGATCATGATGGCAACCGGCCGTTTTATCGGAGATGCCATCATCAGCAAAATTGGTAGACAAAGGACCCTACAGATCAGTGGAATCCTGATGTTTGTGGGGATGTTGTCTTCTGTTGTGTTTCCGAACCTTTGGGTCTGTACACTGGCCTTTATGCTGGTCGGATTAGGCGTTGCCTGCAATGTGCCTACGGTTTACAGCGTAACTGGCAAGCATAAGACCATTCCTGCCGGTGTGGCCTTGGCCATGGTTTCCAGTATCTCCTATCTCGGGTTCTTAATGGGCCCTCCGTTGATCGGATATGTAGCCGAGATATTCAATCTACGATATTCATTTGCCCTGTTTTCTATGTTCGGCTTCTTGATGTTCATCATGACCAGCCGACTGAAAATCTTTAGGGAGCAATAAAGGCTTAAGGCTTTACAGCCTTAAGCTTGTCCAATTCTTTTCTTGAAATCTTTAGTATGGTGCCATGTCTCAGGTCTTTTGGCAATTCCAATTGATCGCTGATATCGGTCCAGGTCTTGAGGTCCTTTGATTTGATCAGGCCAAAATGATTGTCCATGTACCGGTCGAAATAAACATAGTATTCCCCGTTTATTTTGGCTACGGTGGGTCCTTCGGCCCAATAATCTCCGGTGATCTTCTCGCTGGCATCGCTGTAAGGACCCTCTAAGCTATCTGCAAAAGCAAGTTTTAGGTTTTTCTCCGCCTTAGGTTCGCGGGTTTCATCCTTGATGACCATCATCCAGTTGGTTCCATTTTTCAGGATTGTGGCATCGATCGAGTTGAAACCTGGATCATAGAGCAGCATGGTTTCCGAGAATGTCTTGAAATCCTTTGTCAGGGTATAGTACATCCGATGGTTATAGCCATTATCTGCCTCTACCTGTGTTTCGGGAAACTCTCCGGTAATGGTGGAAGCCCAATATATCATGTACTGTTTGCTTTCTGGATCATAGGTGACTTCAGGCGCCCAGGAATTCCTGGTATTCTCTTCATGTTCCATCACGGGAATATATTGCTGCTCAGACCAATTGATCAAGTCTTTTGAGCTGGCATGTCCTATACCTTTCTGGGTCCAGCTAACGGTCCAGACCATGTGATAGAGCCCATCGCCACCCTTTATGATACAAGGGTCGCGCATCAATTTATCGGGGCTCAGCTTCGGTGTGAGAAAAGAGGCATCGTTTTTTAAGGCGGTCCATTTCAGGGCATCCTCACTGTACGCGAGATGAAGGCCATCTTCCCCATTTCCCTTAAAATAAGAAAACACATAGGCTGAGTCCTGCTGGGCCGAAGCCGTCAATGCAAAACATAGGGTTGCCAAAATGGAAATTAGTTTATTGTACATGGTTTAGGTTTTGTGATAACTCAAATATAATGAAAATAGGGATTTCCACAAGGTTTAACCCCTGCATCAAGGAAATATCGCTCCACTCGTGACCAATTAATTTTTGTCATGAATAGAAAAATTTCAATATATTTAAGAAACAGGCTTTGCTATATAAAGAGTAATTGCAAGCTGCAGGATTCACATTTAACCGCATCTACCGCATGGAAAAATACCTGAAAAAGATAGTCGAAGAGAAGGATACGATCAAGAAAATTAATTTATCTGAGAAATGGCTGGAAGACGTTCCAGAGGTGCTAAAGGAATGTAAGTTGGTTGAGGAGATTAAACTGACCGGAAACAATATCTACGAAATTCCTGACTGGCTATTTCAGCTTCCCCATTTAAAGAAACTGGATATTTCCCTGAATGACATGGAGACCTTGCCGGCCAATATTACTAAGGCGCAGCACCTGGAATTCCTTGCTTTTGATTCACCGATCAAGAAGGCCTTGCCGAAAGAACTCGCCCAATTGAAAAAGCTCAAGAAATTGGTGATCCATGAACAGATCTATGGTTTCCCGGAGGAGTTCTTTGAGCTTACTTCCCTAGAGGAAATTGAATTTTATACCCCAAAGTTAACCAGTATCCCCGACAGCTTTTCGAAGTTGGTGAACTTAAAATCCTTTACATTGACGCAGCTCCTGTTTGAAGGAAAGGCTAAGCCAATTGATTTTGAAGCTGTAATCGAGGTCCTTTCTACCCTTCCAAAACTGGAGAACTTGAGCTTTTCGCTAAGTGGAATGTTAAGCATTCCTGAAAATATCAATAAACTACAAGGGCTAAAGGAACTGAACCTAAGTGGTAATGGCATTAAGGTCCTTCCTAAGGCGCTTTTTGAGTTGAGTGGCATAAGACTGTTGGATCTAGGACAGAACGGAATCAAGACCATCCCAGCCGATATAAAAAACCTGAACCAGTTAAGGACCCTTAAAATAAATTCGAATTTCAATCCTCCGATCGATCTCCAAAACCTGTTCAATAGCATCAAGGAGCTCGCTAACCTACAGGACCTGCAGTTATGGAGCTGCCAGACCAGTATTAAGCTTCCTGAAAACATTGCCGAATGGACTTCCTTAAGAGAGCTGGATATTGACAACAACAAGGTAAAGCACCTTCCGGAATCCATGCAGCAGATGACCTGGCTGAAAAAGTTACGCATCAGTACCAATCCTATTCCGGAGGAGGAGAAAGTGAATCTTGTTAAGGCTTTGAAGGGCACAAAGGTGATTGTGTAGTGAGGGGGGGTGGGTTTTGAACCAGGATGGAATGGATGAGAGGATGGGCCATGATCGTGGCGTGGGAAAAATAAAATAACCCTAGAATGGTATTACGCAGTGTAAGGGCGTATTGAATACGCCCGCAATATCGTAAATGTAGCTTTTACACCGTCAGTTCAATATTCACTATGGTTCCTTCTTCTGGCATAACATCATAATCCAAACTTCCTTTCATGATGTCGACACGGTTCTGAATATTGTTGAGGCCCATTCCATTGGAGGCTTTTGCTCTTGAAAGGTCGAATCCTTTGCCGTTATCTTCAACGGTGATCAAGATCTGCTCGTCATTCTGGATGCATTGGACCAAGATATAGTTGGCATCTGCATGACGAAGGGCATTGCTCAGAAGCTCTTGGATAATCCGATAGATATTGACCTGATAATGCTGGTTTAAGTTGGGGTCTAAGCCTTCGGTTTGCAGCTCTATTTCGGTCTTACTGCTGGAAAGGGCACTGCAGAGGTCCGTTAAGGCAACATCCAGCCCACTTCGCAGGAGATTGGACGGCATCATATTGTGGGCAATTCGACGCAGTTCTATTATGGATCGGTCAAGCTGATCGACGGAACTGTCTATTTCAGGTTCCTGGAAGTTGTTCTGCACGGCAGATAGCTTCATCTTGATGCCAGAGAGTGCGCCTCCAAGGCCATCATGCAGGTCCTGGGCGATCCTTTGCCGTTCCTTGTCCTCCCCTTCCAAGAAGGCTTTTGTTACTTGCAATTCCCTTTGTTGCTCCAGTTCCTTGAACTTGAATTCATTGGCTCTTTTCTGGTTTTTCAGGATATTGTTCAGGTATAGGAAGGCCAACAAGAGCACCGCAGCACCGACTGCAAGGAGCAGCACCCAAAGCCTCTGGTTCTTCTGTACCAGCTCGGCAGCCTGTTTCTCTGCCTGTAACTGGGAAATCTGCTTGGCCTTTTCTGCTGACTGATATTTGTTTTCCATATCCAGCATATCCTTTTTGTAATCTGCGGCATGCAAGCTATCATTTACCGTGATGTATTTTTGGGACCATTCATAGGCCTCCTTCATGTTTCCGGTATTGGCATAGGTCTCGGCCAAGAGGTTGGCATAGGAATTACGGTCACTAGGCAACAGGGTTGTACTTTTCAGCAGGTCCTGCATCACATCGATGGCTTCCGCATTCCTGCCTATCTTACGCAATAGGTTGAACTTGGCAAATTTCGAACGGTTGATGTAGAAGTTCTCAGGACCGGAGCCTTGAAAAGCAATGGCCTTGTCAAAACTGTTGATCGCCTGTACATATTTACCCATCTTTTCATAATAAACCCCTTCGGGGAAATAATAGAACAGGAAAACATTGGATTCAGGATAGTCCTTCAATACTGCATAGGCGGCATCCAAATAGGCTTTGCTGGAATGCAGGTCATTCAGGTATAGGTTGTTTTCAGCAAGCAAGATGGTTACTTCCAATATGCCCTCCAACTTCGTGATCTCACTTTCGGCAGGAGCTTCCTTGAAGAGTGCAAGTGCATTTTTGAGGTAGTCATTTCCGCGTACCCGTTCAGTCGCGTTTAAAAGACTGGTGGCCACGAATTTATTGGCATTGGCAATGCTGAATTTATCTTTGGATTCCTTGGCATAGGGAAGCGCATGGTTAATGTAGGACTCTAGACCGCCTTTCTCGTTCCCTTTTAGCTGGCTGAGGACGCCACGCATGATCCATAGGCCGCTCAAGGTCTTCTTGGCTTCTGGATCCTGTATGTCTTTAAGCAGGCTGTCGCTACGGTTAAGGTTGTTTTCAATCTTGCTCATGTCCTCTAGACCGATACCAAACAGGGCTTCGTTGTAACTGGCTATCCCTTCTAGGAGGTTATTTCCTTGTGCATACTTTACCCCCTGTTCCAGACGCTGCTTGGCAAGGTCCATGTTCCTATACTTCTTGTACATATAGGATAGCCGGAAAGCCGTCATCGCTTTGGCACTATCCGTCTTGGCATCCAGGAGTCTCTTTTCTAATGTTTTCAGGTATTCATGGTCTTCATCAATCCGGATAACCAATTGTGAAAAAGCAGATAGGGTCAGGCAGCATAATAGGCAAAGGGAAATAATATACTTCATAGTCAAGGTTGAGAAATCAGCTAGCGTAGTTAATTATTATCAACTAAATTATTGAAATTAAGGGAAATGTACAAAATAATTGAATCGAAGGAAAATTTATTCCAAAGGATTTATTATCAATTAATTGATAATCAAGCCTGCCTATTAAAGAATATCCAAAATGTCGCCTTTGCTGAGAGAGCTGAAGAAGGCGTTTTCTGATTGTATCAAATCTTGGGCAAGTTGGCTTTTCCGTTTCTGAAGCTTCAGGATCTTTTCCTCTATGGTATTAGAACAGATCAGTCGTACGGCCACCACATGTTTGGTCTGTCCAATCCTATAGGAACGGTCGATTGCCTGATTTTCGGCAGCAGGATTCCACCAGGGGTCAATAAGGTAGACATAATCTGCTTCTGTAAGGTTCAAGCCTACCCCACCGGCCTTTAGACTGATCAGAAAGACACGGACTTCCTCATTGTTCTGGAAGTTATGGACCTTCTTGCCCCTATCCTTGCTCTGTCCCGTCAAGTATTCAAAGGGGATATTCCTTTTTTCCAATTCGGGCCTGATGATATCCAGCATTTCCACAAATTGTGAAAAGACCAAGATCTTGTGCTCCTTGGACTTGTTTTCAATCTGCTCCAATAGGATTTCAACCTTTACGGCATTTTCTGCGGAGTGCCCCTTTTTCAATAATACTGGAGAATTGCAGATCTGCCTCAGCTTGGTAAGCCCTGTAAGGACATGCATGCTGTTTTTCTTGATATCCTCATCCTCATTGGCCGATATAAATTCGCGCAGTTCTGTCTCGTAAGCCTCATAGATCTTCCGCTGTTCATCATTCATTTCACAGTAGATGAGCATTTCCGTCTTCTCCGGAAGCTCCTTAGCCACCTGCTTCTTTGTTCGGCGAAGGATAAAGGGCTTCACCTTTTCCTGCAGCTCTATCGCCCTTTTGGTATACTGGAATTGGTCGATAGGAATAGCATAGGTGTCCTTGAAAAATTGCTTGCTGCCCAATAAGCCTGGGCTAGCAAAGGAGAGCTGCCCATAGAGATCAAATGTATTGTTCTCGATTGGCGTTCCAGTCAGCACGATCCTGTTCCTTGCCTGCAACAGCCGGGCTGCTTTATATCTTTCAGAATTCGGGTTCTTGATTGCCTGGGATTCATCCAGGAATATATAATTGAACTTGAAGTTCTTCAGGAACCTGATATCTGAAAGCAACATCCCGTAGGTCGTGAGGACCACATCATGGTTTTCAAAGTGGTCGACATCCTTAACTCGGTCTGGTCCATAATGCTTTATTACTTGCAGCGAAGGTGCAAATTTTGCTATTTCATCCTCCCAATTGAAAAGAAGCGATGTAGGAACCACAATCAGGTTGGTTTTTTGCCCATGCTTTTCTTTTTGGGAAAGGATAAAGGCAAGGATCTGTATGGTTTTTCCCAATCCCATATCATCTGCCAAGCAACCTCCAAAGTTGTAAGTATCAAGAAAATTGAGCCAGTTAAGGCCCTCTTGTTGGTATTCCCTTAATTCGGCCTTCAGGTCTTTCGGGGTTGTGACCGGAGTGATCTTCAGTTCAGATGAAAAGTCGCTTTTTAACAATTCGATTTCATGCTGCACTTCCTTGCTCATGATCTCTTTGTCAAACAGATCGGAAACCTCAGAGTAGTTAATCTTCGGTATGGTAATCATTTCCTGGTCTATTTCTCCGATCTGGAAAAAGGCTGCAATTCGCTCGATCCATTCCTCTGGAAGCAATCCCAGACTGCCATCATCAAGCTGTACATACTTGCCTTTGTTGCGTATGGTCCGGTGGATCTGCCTCAGGGCTGCCTGTTGGTTTCCAAATCCGACCTTCAACTTGGCATTGAACCAGTCCAAGCCGCTGATAATCTCTATCGAGATTTTGGCTTTATGCGAATTGACCCTATTGTTCTTGATTTCACTGAAGCCTAAAATGGAAATATCCTCCTCACGCCACTCATCAAAGACCTCAATAAACCAATCGTCATCCAAGAACTTATCTTTATGCAGATAGAAATAATTCCTTTCCACGACCTGGCTTTCGAAATCCGGATGCTTTTCCATAATACTGGAAACTAATTTATCCTCTTCTACATAATCCCTTTCGAGCTGAAATACATTGCCGTTTTGATCGGTATCAAAAAGCTGTTTTTTAGAGGTTGTAGGTACTTCTATTTCCCCATATTTCATGACTGGCACTATGGAAATGTAATTGCCTTCCTGTTCGAGATAGATGAGCTTCTGTTGCTCATAGCTCTTCTCCTTCAACTGTGCAGGGGTCGCCTGCTTGATGTAGCTGTAATTGACGTGAAGGATGTGCTCTAATGGCGAAAGGATATCCTGGAAGAACTCCTCATACTTGTTTGCATGAAGGACCAGGATTTCATTATTGGCCTTGAAAAATTTGATGACCCGCAATAGGTCTGGATTGTCGATAAAATAGAGGGTCTTGCGATAATAAAGCAGATAATCGTTGCGGATGTTCAGCTCTTTGAATCCTAATATGTTGTCCTTGAATAGCAATTCACCTGTAATTTCATAGAAAGGCTCTTTTTTAAGGACCGTTAGCCTGATTTCAGCTTGCAGCTGTTCAAACTTTACTAAGGCTAGGGATTTGGGAGAAAGTGATTCGGATACTTTGCTGTCATGGATGTAAAAGTCTAAACCCAAAGGGTTCTTTATGATCTGTTTTAAGGGTTCGGCATCCAGATCAAGTTCATCATCGTTGTATTTATTCTGAAAGCTATGGATCGCTGTATAAAACTTCAGTAGTTCTGGCTCATTGGTCTTCCAAACTTGGGCCATAGGATCCATCGTCTCAATAGGATTTTTGATCTTTCCGGCCTTAGTCTGATCTGATTTCATCAATTGAAAGTTCAATTGGCTATAATACCGGTGTTTGTCAATCAGGATAAAGGGTTTCTTTGTTAAAATATCCTGAGCTGTGGTTTTTAGTTTGACTTGTTTTGGACTTAGACCCTTTGCCATGGCCTGTTTGTCATAGGGCAACAAACCCTGGATCTTAGGCTCTACCGACAGTTTTCCATCCACATAGTGCAGATCAAAGTAGCGGTCTAGATCGGGCTCATTATCTAAGCCATAAGGCTTTGCATATTGTTTCAATGTTTTTTCCCGAAGTTCGGCATCAAAGAAAACCCGGTATTCTTCCTTTTCCAAGATGGCATGTATGACCTCTCCCTGATGCTCACACATCTTCTTGGAATAGTTTCCACAGGAACAACTTGTTACAATCCGATCCGACATCTGAACCACGGATACCCTTGGGTATTCAAGTCCAACAGCAGCCTTTGTAAAGACTCCACAGTTTAATTCTATGCTGACGGGATATATGTTCCTGTAATCCTTGCTGTCCATAAAGCTTGCCCGCTCGACATGCTTGAGTATTTCAAATACGGAAAGCTTGCTGAAATTGTAGGCTGGAAGAATATGTTCTTTATCTATTCCCATGGAAGCGGATTGAATGCGGAAGTAAGAATACGAAAATTTGATCTTTTTGAGATTGCTTTGTTGATATTAATTGCCAAAAGATTCAACAAAATTAAAAATCTATAGAATAATAACATTTGTTTTAATTCATGGATTAATTTTATTTATATTGTGTTTAAAATGAGTAGCTTAAACCACAGACCAAATCCTGCTAAGACTTTCAATGTAGTCTTAGGATTATCCTTTGGGACCATCTTCTTATTATTGATGGCCATCGGCCTTCCGATCCTAATCCATTCACAACAAGGCGATTGGAAATACGATTTAGATAAATCTCCAGCAACCGCTTTCTTTTATTTAGGATTGGGCCTACTCCTCTGGCTTACCGTAATCTATCTGTTTTTTAAGAGATCCCTTTCCAACCTATTAAAAGCTAAAAGAGATTATAAAGACCTAATAAAAGAGGGTAAAAGAATTAAAGGCAAAATAGTCGAGCAAAGGATCTTGCAGCAAACTGCCGATGGAGAAAGCAAAATGATCAAGATCTCCTTTGTGAACCTAGTAAAATCAGAGTTGACATTTAGTTTACCGTTTGTCGATACCAAGCCTGAAATGAACCGTTACCAAGTAGGAAAAGATATTGGATTGTTGGTCAGCACGGATCCAAAAAAACCAAGGATAATGTTGGAAGACGCAAAGGTAAAAATCGACAAAAGCATGTTGATCTACGCTTACTCCGTACTTGCCGTTTTGATATTGACGCCCATAGGGCTATTGATTTATGGAATGCTTTATGAGAGCCAAGATGCTGGATGGCGCTATCTGTCCTTTGGGCATCCCTTTATTCTCTCGCCATTACTGGCATTGATCTATCTCGGGGTTTTCTCTTTTATCAATTCTTTTTTGCCTAAATCTACTAATTCGGATCGTTTACTTCTCTATGGAAAACCCGCTATCGCGACCATTGTGTCGACTCAAGAAACGAACCTTTCAGTCAATGAAAAGCCTCAAATAATGGTTACAATAGAGTTTCAGGACAAGGGAAAAACCATTGTAGCTTCTTTTAAGAAGTTGTACGGCCTCCTGGACATTTCCGGAATTGCTGTTGGGAACCAAATAAATATCTTATACGATGCGGAAGACCCGCAATCCATTGAAGTTGTCGATTAATCTATGAAAAGGACTTTTTATCATATTATATCCTGCATTGCAATCCTTGCATTGTTTTCTTCCTGTAAGCAGATCAAGAAAAGTTTTGAGGACACCATGAAACCTCGCCAACAAAAGGAAGCAAGTGACCATTCCATGGAAAGGACAAGCAGTTCTTCTTCGGTAACAATTGATGTCACAGCCCCTGATGAAAAAAAGGAGCATAGCGTATATGCAAGTGCTGAAGAATTGGACAAGATCCAGGCAGATCTGATGAACCTGCCGAAGTTCAAAGGAAAAAAGATCATGATGCACCAGGACCTATATTTCTTTGATTTCCAAGGTGGCCGAATCAGCATCAAGATACAAGATCCCGATAAGCCCGAAAACATCGATACCTATACCTACTCAAAGGGGATGTGGTTGGATCCTACTCCTGTAAAGATTTCAGGAAACATAAAGATGGTCGATCTTTTGTACCCATTGGATAAAGTTAAGTTTTCTACCGTAAAGAAAATCCACGATACCTTGATTGAAGAAGCCAAGGATATTGAGGGCGGTACCCCTTCAGACCATATCTATTTTGTCCACATGAAGGTTGCCAATATGGATGTGACGCATTGGTATTCTTCCATCTCTGGAGCTAGAAAAGATGTTTACCTCTACTTTGACGTGGATGGTAATTTGACCGAGAGAAGGTAGAAGGCCTTTTCTCTCTGCACCCCCATATGAAAGGATCATTGCTTAAGCTTAGGTCCTTCCTTCATTAAACTGGAATAGGAAAGGCTGAAAGCAGATAAACTTTGATACCCTACTTTATAGGCAATCTCCGTCAGGGTATATTTCCTGGTATCGAGAAGTTCGATACTCTTTAATATCCGCACTAACTGCAAATATTTCTGCAATGTAATACCTGTTTCTTTCTTAAAGACCCTTTGCAGGGTCCTGACCGATAGGTTTGCCATTTCCGCCAAGGCATGGATATCAAAACTGAACTTATAGTTGCTATTGATGTAATTACATAGCGGGATCAACCTTTCATCAGAAGGAACTGGGATTTCTAGGGCCATGCTCTCTTCGCAAAAGTTAGGCAGGCTGTATAATAAAGCTTTCAAAAAGAGCTTTTGTTCCATGTCGATATCAAGTACCCTATTCCATTTTGATGCATATAGCAACATTTCCTTTAACACTGCTGGCGCTGGAAAAACATGGGTCTTCCTGAAAAAATCCCCTTTTGGAACCTCCTTAAAAAGAACTGACATCAAATTCACCGAACTTGACTCCGTGGTTGTTTTATGAGGTTTTGCGCTGGGAATCCAGATGATATGGTTTTGGGGAACTAAATAGATCTTTTTGTCAATATGGAAATACTGATACCCCTCAGTCACATAGTTTAACTGAAAACTGAGGTGCTGATGCTCTTTATCATCATGTTTCCATTGCGCATCATACCATACATAGGTATCAGCACTGATATTATCTACGTATTCCCCGATCTGTTTATCCGGATGACCTAGCTTTTCCATGTCGTTGTATATGTAGTAAATGGCAAAGTTAATAAAAACGACAAGCTTATCTTTGTGGCCAAGATCAGATACAAGTAAAATCATGGACGAAAAAATGCAACAAAATCATACGACAAGGAATTCATGGTTGGGAATATTGCTCATCATTTGGGTAGGCAGCAACCTTAGATCGCCTATAACTGCCGTAGGTCCCATCTTGGATGAAATCAAATCGGCAATGGATCTGGATAATATTCAGGCCAGCTTTCTGACCTCCATTCCGCTCATCGTATTTGCATCTTGTTCTATTTTGGTGAGTAAAGCCACTGAAAAACTAAATATCCGGCATGGCCTGATCTATTCCTTAGCGATCTTGATTTTAGGATTGTATTTAAGGGTAGCAGGGAGTGTCACAACCCTTTATTTGGGCTCAGTTTTAATAGGTTTAGGAATATGCGTGGGTAATGTTTTGACTCCTGCCTATATCAAGAATGAGTTCCCTGCAAAGATCGGGCTAATGACCGGTATCTTTTCGGTTTCCATGAACTTGGTGGCAGCCCTGGCTTCAGGCTTTAGTATTTCCATCGGAGAATGGACCGGTGCCGGCTGGAAAGGATCCCTGTCGGTCTGGATCGTTGTCGCGGTCATAGCTTTATTGATTGTAATTGCTGAATTATTTTGGGGCAAAAAACCAGTAAACCGGCAAGTAAATACCTCGGAAAACATAAAGTTCAATATATTCCGTTCCAAACAAGCTTGGAACATAAGCCTATTTATGGGCTTGCAATCTTTAGTTTATTATTGCCTGGTCGCTTTTCTACCGACCGTACTGATGGAATATGGAATGAGCAAATCCGCTGCAGGCTGGGTGTTTTCCATCCTTCAGTTGGCGATGCTGCCCGTTATGCTCATCAGTCCAATTGTTGCCAGTAAGATGAAAGATCCTAAATCGATGATCTATTTAATCGGAGTTCTCTACTCTGCCGGTATACTCATGCTGTTGTTACTGAAGGATCAATACATCTATTTTACGGCCATACTATTAGGGGTAGCAGGAGGCCTGGCATTTAGTTTAGCTATTTTGTTTCTGTCCTCAAGGAGCAAAACCATGGTCGGCACCATAAAGATTTCAGGGAAGGCACAGTCTATTGGCTACCTGATTGCAGCCTTTGGCCCACCCCTGTTTGGCAAGTTGCACGATTATGCCCTCTCTTGGTCCTATTCATTTTATTTCCTGTTATTGGTGATTGTACTGATGACGGTGTTTGGTAGAAGGTCGGCCAGGCCAAGGTTTGTGGAAGAGCATTAAGCTGGATAGCAAAAAAGCAACTCAATGAGTTGCTTTTTTTGTAGCCCCGAGCAGAATCGAACTGCTATCAAATGTTTAGGAAACATCTATTCTATCCGTTGAACTACAGGGCCGTGCTGCAAAACTAATATTTTATGGACTTAGAGCAAATTTTATTTTCAACTGATTGTATTTAGGTCTATTAAAAATATACTTAACTGTCAAACCTACCTTTCTGCCCATCAAAATATTTTTCCCTGCCCAGCCGATCAAATAATCCCCTGACAATCAAAAAGAAGGCTATTTGTGATATAAATCATTCTTATATGTGATACTGGTTTTAAATAGATAAAACCGATAGTTAATAAGTATTATCGATTATTTTTAGGCGTTAAAAAGTGTATCTTTGTACTACAAAAAAGAAAAGAAAATTATTATGAGTTTTACAGGTAAAAATTTCCCGAACATTACAGTAGATGCAATTGACTATTTAGGCGACAATTTCACTTTGAATTTGTTCGAAAAAGCACAACAAGAGAACAAGAAGATCTTATTATTTTGGTATCCAAAAGACTTCACTTTCGTTTGTCCTACAGAGTTACACGCATTCCAAGAGGCTGTTGCTGAATTCGAGAAAAGAAACACTATCGTAATCGGTGCATCATGTGACTCTGCAGAGGTTCACTTTGCATGGTTGAACACTGCAAAAGACAACGGCGGTATCGAAGGTGTTGAATACCCGATCATTGCTGATACTAACCGCAACCTATCTAGCGTATTAGGTATCTTAGAAATGAAAGAGGTTGAACACCCTGAATACGGAACTCTAGTTGAAGGTTCTGCGGTATCTTACCGTGCTACTTACTTGATCGATGAGACTGGTAAAGTATTCCACGAGTCAGTAAATGATATGCCTCTAGGCCGTAATGTAAAAGAATACATCCGTTTGATCGATGCTTATACGCACGTTCAGAAACACGGTGAAGTGTGCCCAGCAAACTGGGAAGAAGGTAAAGAAGCGATGAACGCTACACGTGATGGCGTTGCTTCATACTTGTCACACAATTAATATTCCCCCATACTGAAAGAGGAGGGACAACCTCCTCTTATTTTTTCAGATCAACTCTTAAATCAAAAATCATGTTAGAAGAATTAAGCTCAGACAATCTACAAGAGGTCATCGACAGCAATGATACGGTGATGGTTCAATATGCTGCTTCTTGGTGTGGTAACTGCCGCATTATGAAGCCTAAGTTCAAAAAATTAGCAGGAGAAAACGACAACGTGAAATTTGTAATCGTAGATGCAGAAAAGTTCCCAGAATCAAGGAAACTTGCTAATGTAAACAACTTACCAACTTTCGCTGCTTTTAAAGGCGGAAAGTTGATCAATCAAGTACAAACAAATAAAATCGAAGGATTAACAGAACTATTAAATGAAGTTACCAATAATTAAACATCTTACGGAATTTATAGCCGAAAACGACGCAGACTTCGTATTGGAAACAATCGAAACCTTGGAATCGTTGACCGAAGTCTCTCAATTGAAAGACGAAGAGCTAGATGTAATTGGTGAATTGATCTCCAATATGTACGGCGCCATCGAGGTCAACAAATTGGTTCAAGAAGGAATGCCACAAAAAGAAGCCCTGAACACCTTTATGAAGCGTGTTTTAGGCTCCATTGACAAGTAATTCGCATAAACAATCATAAGGTCAAGCTATTGACCACATTTTTCTTTTCCACAAAAGCCTGTGCATAACTGTGTTTTTGTGGAAAAGTTTTTTATAAATACCGCGACTAATCAAATTGATTTATATTACTTTTATATTTATTAAAGGTTAGACCAAAATAAAGCGCATCATCCTGCTAAAAATTAAACCAACGGAATTAATACCAAGGTTTAAAGTCGAAGATTTTTAATTGTTGGTAAAAGGAATCAAATTATTTTGATTCCTTTTATTTTTTTACACGAATCTTATTACTTTTAAGGATGATTCACAGATTCTTAGGCCTAATCTTCCTATTCCTATCATCTTTTTCGGTTGCTTTTGCACAGCAGAGCAATTCGGCTTCCTTAATTAAGCTCAAGATCGATAAACTTGGAACACTAGGTACCGCGCTTTATTTCGCGGCCCACCCAGATGATGAAAACACCAGGCTCATTGCCTATTTAGCCAATGACCGCAAATATAGAACTGCATATCTTTCCCTGACCCGTGGTGACGGCGGACAAAACTTGCTAGGGACAGAACAAGGAATTGAACTTGGTCTGATCCGTACTCAGGAATTATTGGCTGCCCGCGCTATCGACAAAGGGGAACAATACTTCAGTGCGGCCTACGATTTTGGCTTTTCCAAAACGCATGAAGAAACGTTCAGCTTCTGGAAAAAGGAGGATATCCTCCGCGAAGCGGTCTATATGATCCGTAAGCTCCAACCGGATGTGATCATAAACCGCTTTCCACCGGATAGCCGTGGCGGCCATGGACATCACCAGGCTTCTGCCATCCTGGCCAAGGAGGCCTACGAAGCAGCAGCAGATCCCAACAGCTTTCCCGAACAGCTGAAAGAACTGAAACCATGGAAAGCCAAGCGTATTGTCTGGAATACCGCCAATTTTGGAGGCATGAACAATACATCGGATGAGCAACTGAAAGTCGTTCTGAATGACTACAACCCTTTATTGGGCTATTCATATGGTGAAATATCTGCCATGAGCAGATCCCAGCACAAAAGCCAAGGTTTTGGTGCTGCCTCCAACCGAGGTAAAACAACCGAGTATTTTGACCATGTCGCTGGCGAAAAAGCAACAAAAGACCTATTTGAAGGCATCAACACAAGTTGGGAGCGCCTAGGCGAACCCGTGAAGAACATCGAGACCAAGATCCAATCTATACAGAGCGCTTTTAATATCAACCATCCTGAAAAATCAATCCAGGAATTGGTAGCCCTGCATCAATTGGTTAATGCATTGAAGCCTTCTGTATACAGGGATCAGAAAATCAAGGATATTGAAGACATTATCCTATCCTCTGCCGGCATAGTTGCAGAATCCATTGCCTCCAAGCCGAATTTTGTGGTTAATCAAGCTTTTTCTGTAAACAATGAAATCATCAAGAGAGCCGCAGATGTAGCGGTAAAATTGATTTCCATTGATGGCAAACGGATAGAAGAAACTCTTCCTGCCAATGAAACCAAAAAATACGCTTCTGAAAAGAAGGTTGACCATTGGACACAGCCCTATTGGTTAGAAAAGCCAAACTCATTAGGCAAGTTTGACATAGAAGACCGTAATTTTGGAAACCCTGAAAACACAAATAATCCGCAGACTAAGTTTGTAATCGAGGTTGATGGCTTGGCCATAAACGTTGACAAGCCCGTGGAATACCGATATGTAGATCCCGTACAAGGCGAAATCTATCAGCCAGTCTCCATATCACCAGTCCTTACCGCGGCGATCAGCTCATCACAAGCCCTGCTGCAAACGGGTGATAAGAAAACCATTAGTTTAACCATCAGCAACAACAGTGAGCAGCCCCAAAAAGCGGAATTAAGCTTTAAGCAGTCTGATGGCTTAAATATTGTTCCTAACAAGGCATCCATTGACATCCCTGAACATGGTCTGGTCGTTAAGACATTCGAGATCTCTAATCCCAAAAATACAGCTAGCAGTGAGGTCCAGCCCCTACTGAATGGTGAGCTAATCTATGGTTTCAAAAAAATTGCCTACCAGCATATTCCAGATATCACCTGGTTTCCGGCAATCAACCTAAAAGTTAAAGCGCTGGAAATTAACAATCCATTGAAAAAAATTGGCTATATTCATGGTGCGGGGGATCTGGTTCCCCTAGCATTGGAAAACATTGGCATTCAGGTCGACCTATTGAACAGTGATCTGCTTGCCAGCACTAACTTAAAACAATACGATGCTATCATAGTGGGAATTAGGGCCTATAACGTTAGTCCGAATACCAATCAATGGTTGCCGATCCTATTGGATTATGCAGAACAGGGCGGAACGGTCTTGGCACAATATAACGTGAATTCCAGGATGAGTACCAATAAATTGGGTCCCTATCCATTTGAAATCAATCGCGAAAGGGTAACCGAAGAGGATGCAAAAGTAACCTTTACGGATCCAAATGACCCCATCCTGAATTATCCCAACAAAATTACAGACAAGGATTTTGAAGGTTGGGTACAGGAACGAGGTCTTTATTTTGCAACCAATATATCCCCAGAATACCGCACTCCTTTGAGTATGGCAGACAAAAACGAAGAGCAAAACAAGGGGTCCCTATTGGTAGCGAATTATGGAAAAGGGAAGTTTGTCTATGCACCTTTGGCCTTTTTCAGACAATTGCCGGCAGGAGTTCCCGGAGCTACTAGATTATTTGTAAATTTGCTGGCTAAGAACGAAAAAAATTAATAAATATAATGGAAAATCAAATCGAAAACTCTAACGAAATCAACGTAAAAGGCATCATCTTATTAGTAGGTACTATCTTAGGTGCACTTACTGCTTGGGTTGCAAGTGGTACATTTTTATCCTTAATTGCTGGACTTATCGGTGGTTTTATTTTTGCAATCATCTTCATTTCCGCTTTATTGCCACAAAAATCGCATGACAGATAAAGGACTACCGCCATTCGTACGAAGCTGGAGACAATTCTATTGGATTATTGTCATCTGGTTAGTCGTTTGCATAGTTCTAATGTATATTTTTACTAGATATTTTGGATGAGTAGTATCGATTGGATAGTACTCATCCTTACCTTGCTTTCCATAGTGGTCTATGGGATTTACAAAAGCAAGAACGTCAAAACCATTGACGGCTATATCCTCAGTGACCGCTCCTTACCTTGGTACACCGTAGGACTCTCCGTAATGGCAACCCAGGCCAGTGCCATTACCTTCCTCTCCGCGCCTGGACTTGCTTACTCTTCTGGAATGAGCTTCGCCCAGTTCTACTTTGGACTGCCTTTGGCCATGATTGTCCTCTGTATCACCTTCGTCCCGATCTTCCATAAACTCAAGGTCTATACGGCCTACGAATTCTTGGAAAAAAGATTTGACATCAAGACCCGGGTCCTGACCGCATCCCTTTTCCTTATCCAGAGAGGGATCTCTACAGGTATCACCATCTTCGCTCCGGCCATTATCCTCTCCACCATCCTGAATATCGACTTGGTGATGACCACCATCGGCATCGGTACTTTAGTGGTAATATACACGGTATACGGCGGCACAAAAGCGGTATCATACACTCAGCTCTTACAGATGTCCATCATATTCGCCGGCCTGCTATTGGCGGGAGTCTTGGTGGTCCATCTTCTGCCTGAGGACATAGGATTTAAAGAAGCCCTACACATTGCCGGAAAGTCCGGAAAAGCAAATGCCATTGACTTTAAGTTTGACCTGGACAATCAGTATACCGTCTGGACCGGATTGATCGGTGGTTTCTTTTTGCAGCTATCTTACTTCGGAACTGATCAGAGCCAGGTGGGACGTTATTTGACAGGATCATCGGTAAAAGAGAGCAGATTGGGATTGCTGATGAATGGATTGCTTAAAGTGCCTATGCAGTTCTGTATCCTCTTGATCGGTATCTTGGTCTTTGCGTATTATCAGTACCATACCCCACCCCTATTCTTTAATGAGCAAGTCATTGAAAAACTGGAAAACAGCTCCCATAAACAGGAGTATGAGGATATCAAGCAAAGACATGAACAGTTAAGCCAGGAAAAAACCGTTTATATCAATCAGCTGACCAGTGCATTGAAGGAAAAGCAAGATGATAAAATCGACGATGCCAGGATCAACCTACAACAATTCAATGAAAAAGACCAGGGATTGAGAACCGAATTGGTGGACCTGATCAAGAAAAACGATCCAAATGCGGACACCAATGACACGAACTATATCTTTCTAAGGTTTGTTACCGATACTTTCCCTAAAGGCTTGATAGGCCTATTGATCGCCATTATCTTCCTAGCTTCCATGGGAGCAACGGCCAGTGCCATCAATTCACTTTCTTCAACAACAGTGATCGATATCTATAGACGCTTCGTAAAACGGGATGCCAACGATGCCCATTATTTAAAGGCTTCGCGTATCAGCACCTTATTCTGGGGGATTTTTACCATTGGGATAGCCCTTTACTCCAGTCAATTGGGAAACCTCTTGGAAGCCGTTAATATTTTAGGCTCCCTTTTCTATGGAACCATCCTTGGAATATTCCTAGTGGCTTTTTATATCAGAAGAATCGGTGGAAAAGCAGTTTTTTGGTCTGCTGTAATAACCGAGGTTATCGTTATTGGGATCTGGCAGATGAACGTTGTCGCCTTTCTGTGGTTGAATCTGATCGGTTGTGTACTACTGATCCTCATTGGACTTATCCTGCAGTACTTCATGGGCAGTACTCCGAAAAAGGATATCGAACCTACTCAGGTATAATGCCGTAAACCAGCAATTTTCATTTATAAATATTCTAATAATACTTTCGGTAGAGATCATATAAGATCGCTCGGTCCCGATCATTCAAGATAGGTGAAAGATCAGATTTCACGAACTTTCGTTTAAAGGACTTAATGGCGGCATCTTGGTTGGTCAGGTCATAACCCATGAGCTTAAGGGCATCGATGGGATTAAAGTTTGACGGAGGAGCCATTAAATAATTAGGATTGTACCAAATTCCAAATCCTCGTTCGGCCAAAAGCTGCCACGGGAAGAATACATTGGGGTCATCTTTTCTTCCTGGCGCGAAATCAGCGTGTCCTATGAAGTTTTTTTGAGGAATACTGTACTTGGTCTTCAGGGTATCCAATAAGACCAGCAGGGAGTTTATTTGGGCGTCTGGAAAAGGTTCAGAGCCATTGTTGTCAAGTTCAATCCCAATGGACACCGAATTCATGTCCGTAATGCTTCCCCACTTGCCTCTTCCGGCATGCCAACCCCGCAAATAATCATTCAACATCTGCACCACGCGACCATCACGACCGATCACATAATGGCTACTGACCTTGGTATGTGCCAACTGAAAGGTACGGATCGTTTGGGCCAGATTGGCTTGGGAGGTATGGTGGATCATCACAAAGGATGGTTTCCGGACATCAAAATGGATGGCGTTTGCAAAGTCATACTGTTTGCTGGTCCCTTGCAAAAACATGTTCCAAGCTTGCTGCTCCGGTGTCAATTCCGAATTAACCGAAAGCGTAGGCGCTACTTTTGCCTGTTCAATGACCTCTGCAGGCTTGTTCAGGGTATCCAGCTTCGGCGCAGAATTCTCAACGATTACAGAAGGAGTAATTACAGCTGTATTTGATTGCAAAACCTTCGACTTCTTGGCCGTAGAACAACCAACCAAGAACATTACCCCACACAACGCAGCAATCAGTCTCACTGAAATTTTAATCATCTATCTTATTTTGGTAAATTAAGCATTACCCCCATGGAAAGCATCTGGTTCCACTGAACCTTGCTGTCCAATGCAGAATCATACAAAATAACACCACCCAATGCCACATTGATCAATGAGGTCACTTTAGCCGTTAAGGTTGCGTCCAAACGATGGGTTGGATCGGTAATGTCTTCGTAGTCTGCAAATAGGTTGTAACGCGATTTTAAATGCAAGTTTTTTGTCAGGTTCCTATCTAGGTTTGCGGTTAACTGGAAAGCCAGTTCATTGTTAAAGTTCTTTCCTTCGGCAACCCCAAACATTGGTCCGGTTCCTTTGGTCACGTCTTTAGGGTCGAAGTATCTCCCATGTTTCTGATAATAATCATAGGCATTATAAGGCTTCAAGCGGTTATCCAAGATTAAGGTCTGTCTAGCCGTACCTGTACCGAAACGCAATGAGAATGTATCATCTGGCTTATACTCCAAACCGAATGATTCCGTAAAATATCCAGGTGCCATAAATGATGATTTCAAACCGGTAATGACCTCTTCACCATCTTGCATCGCATAATGGAAGGCATTATCAAATTGGGTTTCATAGGTTAGGGATAAATAGACCGCCCATGATTTGGTCAACTTATACGCCAACTTATTATCCCAGAAAATACGGTCATTGTTTGGCTTGGCCAACTGTCCCTCATTCTTTACCTTACCATACTTCAGGTCCACCTCGGAAACAAAGTTGAAATTGTTCCTGTTGAACTCCGATTTATGCCAAAGGATACCACCGATGGCAAATGAATTCAAACCACCCAGTTTCCAGTTTTCAGAAAAGGCCGCTTGGTTAAAGTTAACCCCTAGCCTTGTCCAATGTTTCCAGTAATTGACCTGTAGGTCCAACTTAGGGATCGGCACATTGATATTTTTGATACCTAGCGCTTTCCCATCCGTTTCCGGCGAAATGCTGCTGTCCGGCTTTACACGCAGATCGCGCAAATCCTGTGCTTGAATCATACTGATTCCGAAAATAAAAATGAAAACAGGTAATAGGTAAAGTTTTATATTCATGTTAATTTTCTTTTTTTACGTCTAATTGAATATCTGGCAATTCTCGCAAAGGTCGTAAATTTGGGTGTAGTTTGAACACTTCATATTTACTTTTTATATATTTTACCATCTGATAATAGTTGGCGGTAGACACAAACTCGTATGTAGGCCTAAATAACTGCATAAATGCCTTCAGGTCATCACCTTCCAACCCCACCAGACTATGTACTAATTCCGGTGTAAAATTAAAGTCTATAATGTTTTCTTCATGGAGCTTCCCGATAAACTGGGTAAATCTCCTCGCGTCCTTCCCCTCCTTGCTGATCATGCCATAGAGCGAATTAATATTCAATCCTGCTCCTGTCATTCCCACCGAAAACAAATCGCCAGGCTTAGCTAACTCAAAAGCCTTGCCATAATCTCTTTTTATCTCATTTAAAACATCATCCGGGTTCTTGCGACCAATGACCGTAACGGTTTCAATATTGGCTACATTCTCCTTCAAATTGATGATCAGCGCACTCTGGTTATTGACAACCACCGTATCGCTAAAGTAACCCATCTTCTTAAAGACCAAGACATCCCCAGCATGTACAGGCGTCTTAAACTCGCCTCTTGCATCATTATAAATGTATTTCTGTGTGTTTAGGTTTCTAATTTGCACTTCCCCGAGCCTTCGCTTGCTTTCCTTGTCATATACGATTCCCTCCAGACTTTGTTGTGCATAGAGCAAAGCCGGAGAAAGCATAAAGCATAAAATAAAGATACGGACAAGAATTTTCACTCCTATAAAACTACGTCTTAGAAGAATAGCTTGCTAATATTTAACATCTTTTAATGGGACTTGTAACTATTTTGATACGACCAATAACTGTCCAACCGTTACAGCATCGCTGCTCAGGCCATTCAATTGTTTGATAGTTTCCACGGTTACATTATATTTTCGGGCAATGGAATACATGGTATCGGTCGCCTTAACCTCATAGATCAGCATGGCTACCGGTTTCTTGATTTCCTCAACAGGAACTTGAGGCTCTTCCACTTCTTTTTCTTCGATTACCTCTTCGACTTTCTCCACGCGGGCAATGACCTCCACCGGAGCTTCGGCACGATCATATTGCTGCAGGTTATATCGCTCGATCAGGTCGATCAATAGTTCTGGATACCTAGGGTTGGTCGCATATCCTGCGGCCTTTAATCCCTTCGCCCAGCCTTTGTAATCATCCTTTTTTAATGTAAAAAGGTTCTCATAGCGTTTTCGGAGAAGAAATTGGGAGTGATCACGGAAAGATTGCTCCGGATCATTGTAAACCCTGAAACAGTCATTGTTGCTGTCATCAGGACGGTTTACCGACTTGCCGTTCCAAGTACCGCCACATTTGATTCCAAAGTGGTTGTTGGCACGGGTCGCCAGATAGCTATTGCCGTTTCCAGACTCCAACAGGGCTTGGGCCAATTTGATGCTGGCAGGAATACCATATTTGTTCATTTCCTCAATGGCGATCCCTTTGTAGCGATCGATATAGTCCAGACCACTTGTTGAGGTTCCTTTGTTGCTAGATGATGAAGAGCTGGAACTGGCGGAGCTGTTCGGTCTGCCGTTTGGGTTCTTCAGTGTAGTGTTTCTTTTAGTTCCACAGGAAACAAAAAATAAGGCCAATATTAAACTGGCCAATAAAAACTTCTTCATCTTATCTGACAAATTCGCTTAATTAAGATTTATTTTTTCGTCGTACTTTTCAAGGTCATAAGTGTCGATCGTAGAGATTACCTTTCTCGACCAATCACCGGTCTCTGAATATCCAGATCTAGCGATTCCCTTAATCCATCCCTTATAGTCTTCTGAATTGTGTTTGTCGAACAAGGGCTGCGTAGCCTTTCTTCTTTGGAGAAGTCCCACAAAATCACGGTAAGAATCCAACACCGAACCATATCCTTTATAAGCCGAACGGATCTTTTTACTGTTGTTCTTCCCTTTGATACCAAAGTGGTTGTTCAGATAGCGTGCAATTCTACTGTTGCCATAGGCACTTTCGTGAATTGCTACTGCTAAGATGACAGAGGCCGGAACCCCTGTTTCACGCATTAGCGTTTGAGCTGCCGGACTATGTTTCTCAATGTACGACTTCGTCGTATAATCTTGAGCATAAAGCCCTAAAGTTGAAAGAGTGATAAGTATACATATCACAAAAATCTTTCTACAATATTCTAGCATAAAACTTGTTTTAGTTTAACACTACTTTTTGCGTAGCACAAAAAGCCCATCTCTAATCGGCAGAATAAGTTTTTCAACCCGTTTATCCTCTGCCAAGGTTTGATTTAATTCGATTACTTGCTGTGTTTGCTTGTCGGGGTTCTCATCAAAAACCTTGCCTTTCCATAACACATTGTCAACTAAGATCACACCTCCAGGCCTCACTCGGTCGATCAATGTATTGAAGTAGTACAGGTTCCTTTTTTTATCGGCATCAATGAACACCAGATCAAAAGTCCCTTCAATACTTGGGATCACCTCCGCTGCATCGCCAATATGATACTTGATCTGACTTGCATAGGGCGATTCATCAAAATAAGACTGAACCCGCTCCTGTTGCTCCTCATTGATATCAATGCTATGCAAAACACCCTCATCTTCCAATCCCTCTGCTAAACACAGGGTAGCATATCCTGTAAAAGTTCCAATTTCCAAAGCCAACCTCGGATGTACCATCTTGCTGATCATCGACAGCACTCTTCCTTGGTAATGCCCCGATAACATGTGGGGCATGGTCTCCTTCAGATAGGTCTCTCTATTGACCTTTTTTAACAACGAATTTTCCTCGTCCGTAGTATCTTCCAGATAGCTGTTTAATGGATTAGACTCTTCAAACATACTGCGCAAAGATAAATATTAGCCCCGCATCCAAACAAGAGATATTTTACAAACAGATGATTATCAGCGTGTTAGTTCGTAACAGTAAGTGTATCAAACAGCATTTAAAGGCTTTAAACGCAAGTCACAAAAAGTGAAATTTTTAAACTTTTATTTAAATTACGTCATTATTTTGACCATTTTGTATTTTGGGTTTCAACCCTTCCTCAACGACATTCGATAATTTTTTTGGATGAAGGATATGCTCTAGGTATGGACTTGGTCTCATTCGAGACACATTCGGAAAATTCGGAATGTGTCTCGAATGAGACCAAGGTAAAGTCAAGCTGAAATCGTGAAAAAATCTCCTATCCTAAATGGAAATTATTGGAAATAGGATGCCTTTTTTGTTCATATAAAAGGCCTGAATTCCGTAAATCCAGGCCTTAATTTTATCTTATTTATTCTTTTATCCTAAAGAAGCGGTAATTAACCTCAGGAATTCAGATCGGGTAACATCGTTTTGGAAGGCACCGGTAAATGCTGAAGTGGTGGTTACAGAGTTCTGTTTCTGCACGCCGCGCATCGCCATGCACATATGTTTACACTCAATCACAACGGCAACACCCGCTGGCTTAAGGGTCTCTTGGATACAGTCACGGATTTCATTGGTCAATCTTTCCTGTACCTGTAATCTCCTAGCGAATACATCCACAACACGAGGAATCTTGCTCAAGCCTACGATATGGCCGTTAGGAATATAGGCAATATGGGCTTTTCCAAAGAAAGGAAGCATATGGTGCTCACACATGGAATAGACCTCTATATCTTTTACAACCACCATTTGGCTGTACTCTTCTTCGAACATTGCACTGCGCAATAGCTCAGCAGCATCCACATCATATCCATGGGTTAAAAACTGAAGGGCTTTTGCTACACGTTCAGGTGTTTTGATCAATCCATCACGCTTAGGGTCTTCGCCCAGGGCTTGAAGAATATCTGTATAATGTTCTGCAATTCGTTCAACATTCTTTTCGTTGTATTGGTCGATCTTTAAATAACCGTCCTGCTCTTCTTCTTCAAATTGTTGAAATTTGCTCATTCTAAGATTGGTTTTTAGGTGAATTATTCGCCGAAGTATTCGACATAATTATTTTCGGTTTCATGGAGTCTGACTGCATGCAAAAACACTTTCTCTTTTTCGAAGAAAGGCTTTAGGATATTGAATATTTCAATGGCAATCACCTCGGTAGATGCCATTTTTCCTTGCATGAAATCTACATCCAGATTGACGTTCTTATGGTCCAATTTGTCAATAACCTCTCTGATAATAATATCCTTCATCAACTTCAGGTCGATCAAAAACCCTGTTTCAGGATTGACCAGGCCTTTAACAGTCACAAATAAGTCATAGTTATGACCGTGCCAGTTTGGGTTTGAGCAATTACCGAAAACACGCTCATTCTCCTCCAGTGACCAGTCTTCACGATAGAGCTTGTGGGCAGCATTAAAGCGTTCGCGTCGTGTTATATAAATCATAATGACAAAGATAAAGTAAATTACCGTAAATTAGTACTTTGAGCCACATATATGAAAACTCTCGTAGTAGCAGCAACGGAACTAGAAATAGCCGCATCCATTCCCACATTTATAGAAACGAAGACAGATTATTTGGTAACTGGCGTTGGTATGGTCGCCACGGCCTTTTCTTTGGGGCAATACCTTCAGGGGAAATCCTATGACCTGCTGATCAACGTGGGTATTGCCGGAACATTTAACCCTTATCATAAACTAGGGGCAATGCTGAAGATCAAGACCGACCAGGTTTTTGAGTTTGGAGCTGAGAATGATCAGGATTTTATCCCGATCGATAGCCTTGGCTTTGGCCAATCTATCTTTGTAGAAAGCTTACCCGAGCAAGCCTTGCCTGCCGAGTTTTATGAAATCCCTTATGTGGATGCCATTACGGTCAATAAGTCCCACGGATCTGAAAACAGCATTGACAGGATCAAAAAGGAGCATGGCTTGAACATATTGGAAAGCATGGAAGGTGCTGCTTTTTTCTATGCAGCGAATAAATTGAGGATTCCTTGTGTCCAAGTACGGTCAATTTCCAACCTAGTGGAAAAGAGAAATGTAGAAAATTGGAACATCCCTTTGGCGCTAAATGAGCTGAATTCTTGGCTACAGCGGTTCCTAATTGCTCTACAAGATCAAAAACCCCTTTTGTAAATCGATTGTGTAGACCCATTTACATCGAAAATAGTACAATGCCACTACGAAAATTCGAGAAATAATAGTATTTTTGCGTATCTAAACAAAATTCACTATCTGTAATACTGATGAGAGAAATACAATTCAGAGAAGCGCTTCGTGAAGCGATGAACGAAGAAATGCGTAAAGACGAAACAATCTTTTTAATGGGCGAGGAAGTCGCTGAATATAATGGTGCATATAAAGTAAGTCAAGGTATGCTTGATGAGTTTGGTGCAAAACGTGTTATTGACACTCCAATTGCTGAGCTTGGTTTTGCAGGTATCGGCGTGGGTGCGGCGATGAACGGTTTAAAGCCGATCATTGAATTCATGACTTTCAACTTCTCACTGGTTGCTATTGACCAAGTTATCAACGCTGCGGCAAAGATCCACCAAATGAGTGGTGGTCAGTTCTCTTGTCCGATCGTATTCAGAGGTCCGACCGGTAATGCTGGTCAATTAGGTGCGCAGCACTCTCAAAACTTTGAAAACTGGTATGCGAATACACCAGGATTGAAAGTGGTTGTTCCTTCAAACCCTTACGACGCTAAAGGATTGTTGAAATCAGCGATCATCGATCCAGATCCAGTTATTTTCATGGAATCTGAGCAGATGTACGGTGATAAAGGCGAGGTTCCTGAAGAGGAATACTACTTGCCTATCGGTAAAGCAAATGTAGTAAAAGAAGGTACTGCAGTAACTGTAGTTTCATTCGGTAAGATGGTTCCTCGTGTTGTTATTCCAGCAGTTGAGGAATTGGAGAAAGACGGTGTAAGTGTGGAATTGATCGACTTACGTTCGGTACGTCCAATCGACTTCGCTACCATCATCGAATCTGTTAAGAAAACAAATCGTTTAGTAATCGTAGAAGAAGCTTGGCCTTTGGCTTCAATTTCTTCTGAAATTACTTTCCACGTTCAAAAACATGCATTCGATTACCTAGATGCTCCAGTAATTCGTGTTACTTCAGCTGACGTTCCTCTAGGATATGCACCTACTTTAGTTGAGGCATCATTGCCAAGTATTGCGAAAGTGGTTAAAGCGGTAAAAGAAGTTTCTTATATCAAAAAATAAGAAATACAAGATAATGGAAGCCCTGGTATGAAAATACCGGGGCTTTTTGTTATAGAGTTTCTGCACTGAAAACTTTGTGTTCTGCAAAAAAATAGTATTTTTAAAGAACTAAATTCAAAAGAATGAAAAAATTACTGATCCTTTTCCTACTT
Organism: Sphingobacterium sp. LZ7M1; assembly: GCF_024296865.1. Lineage (GTDB taxonomy): Bacteria > Bacteroidota > Bacteroidia > Sphingobacteriales > Sphingobacteriaceae > Sphingobacterium. The sequence continues at coordinate 4,559,018 of NZ_CP101134.1, forward strand.
ACTTCAGCAGCATTAGTTTCTAAAGCTCAGGAAGTTGATTTTACTATGAAGATGCCTTTGAACAAGCCATTTAAGTCCGTTACCAACATGAAAATGGATATTGAAGGAGAGCAGAGCATGATCATGGATATGGTAATGAAAAGCACCATAAATGTGTCTAAATACGAAAGTCCGAACTATACCATGGAAAACACCACAGACGCCATTAAGGTGGATATGGATGCTGGGATGATGACCATCAGCTATGATTCTGAAAAACCTTCGGATGACCCTACGGCCGCAATCATGGCCGCTCAGTTTGAAAAGTTGCTAGGCAAAAAAATGACCATTATTACGTCAGACAAAGGAAAAATGATCAGTATGGAAGGGGTTGAAGGAACGGATAGCAGTTTTGAAAACTTTGCCATGACCACCACCTACCCTGATAAACCGGTAAAACCGGGTGATACTTGGACCTCGGAGTCGACAAACAAAGGAATCAAGACCAAAGCGATCAATAAATATGTTGGGAAAACTGCAGAAGGATACCAAGTGGAGACAACCGGTGAAATGTTCAATGATTCAGATACTAAAATCGGAACAATGAGCAGTACCTATATTGCAGACACGGAAACTTTGTTTACCAAATCGGCTACCATCAAAATGCAAATGGACGTAGAAGGACAAAAAGTAACTTCGGATATAACGATGACCGTCCTTAAATAAGATATTAATATCATTAAAAAAGGCCATTTAGCAATGCTAAATGGCCTTTTTTATGTTTTATTGCTAGATTAAGCGTTAACTTCAGCTTTGTAGTCATCTGCAGACATCAACCCGTCTACATCAGCAGCATTGTTCAATTTAACACGGATGATCCAACCTTCACCGTAAGGATCAGAGTTAACCAATTCTGGGTTTGCATCGATTGCATCGTTTACTGATAATACAGTAGAAGTAACTGGCATAAATAGATCAGAAACAGTTTTAACCGCCTCTACTGAACCAAACACTTCATTTGCTGCTACCTCATCACCCACTGTGTTGATGTCAACAAATACGATATCACCAAGCTCTCTTTGAGCAAAGTCCGTAATACCAATTACTGCTTCATCACCTTCTACACGAACCCATTCGTGATCTTTGGTGTACTTTAATTCTGAAGGAAAATTCATGTCTTTTCTATTTGTATTTCTCCAAAAATAGGATTAAGAAAGGAGAATACAAAAGTTATTGTATTTTTATCCTATGAACCCTAGCATTGCCAAATTAGCTGAAATAGCGCAGAAAGACCATCGTCTGATCATCGGTTTGATGTCCGGAACATCCTTGGATGGGCTGGATATTGCCCTATGCAAAATTCAAGGAAATGGAAACCATAGTAAAATTGAACTTCTGGCCTTTGAAACGATGGATTATAAGCCTGAATTCAGGACTTGGGTCCGTAAGATATTTGCTCAACGAAACATTGACCAACAGATCCTTTGTGGGCTTAATCCCTATATCGCGGAGGTACATGCAGCTTTGGTTTTGGAGGCCCTCCAGAAATGGAACATGGAGGTTTCTGAAGTTGATGCCATCGCTAGCCATGGGCAGACGGTATTTCATGCTCCGCAGTCATTGACCCATGATCGTTCTTTGCCAAACAGTACCCTGCAATTGGGCGATGGGGACCACATGGCGGTAAGGACTGGCATCATCTGCTTGTCCGATTTTCGGCAAAAACACCTTGCTGCTGGTGGCGAAGGAGCCCCTTTAGCGGCTTATGGTGATTACCTATTGTTCTCTTCGGAAACTGAAAACCGCATCCTATTAAATATCGGCGGCATTTCCAATTTCACTTTTCTTCCGGCTTTAGGTTCAGGACTAAAGGCCTATGCGACAGATCTGGGCCCAGGAAACACGATGATGAACCAATATATGGAGAAGCATTTCGGGGTTGAGATGGATAAAGATGCTGGAACGGCCAAAAAGGGTCAGACCAATTTGGATTTACTGCATGAGCTGGAAAGCGAACCCTTCTTGAACCTTGACTTCCCCAAAACAACAGGTCCCGAATTGTTTAACCTGGCTTACCTGGATAATGCCCTGGAAAAGATCGGTTCTCCTCAACTAAGTCATGAGGATATTATGGCCAGCCTTAACAGTTTCTCGGCAAAAACAATGGTAAAAGGCATACAAAAAGCCACAACAGGCCTGGAGAACTTGAAGATATATGTCAGTGGTGGTGGATTGCACAATCCCTTGCTGATGGAGCAGTTAAAGGAGGAATTCCCTGAGAGTGTTGAATCTTTTGAGGCCCTTGGTTTAGATCCTGACGCAAAGGAAGCTTGTTTGTTTGCCGTTTTGGCGAATGAAACCTTGGCGGGAGATCCTCAATCTGTTTCCAATATCAAGGATTCCCCTGCAGTTTGCATGGGTAAGATCAGTCTACCCTATTGATCGATTGCCTGATGGATGAATTCCTTGAAAGGAATCATACTGGCATAATGCTCAATTACCGTATCTAAGGCTTTAGGCGATTCCATTTGTTTTCTGCTCAGGTTAGTCGACAAGATGAAGCTTCGGTGCTTCAGGAGCTCTATATGCTCGTTGTCGACGGCATATCCTGCCGGAGGTCTCTGCAACCTATCCTCAGCAGACATATCCTCGGTTTTCCAGCCCCCTTTTTCCAAAGCTTTGAATAGCTCTTCGGCATTATAGTCAATTTCTTGCCTAACTGCATCCAAATGGTGCTTTTCGGGACGCCAGTAGCCTACGGCAATGAAAGTGCCGTTTGGTTCGATATGTATATAATATTCTGGTCCTGCTAATTTTCTGCCATCAACAGATATCCCAGCGGCAAACCATGATTTGTAAGGATCTTTATTCTTCGAAAACCTGACATCCCTGTAGATTCGGAACAGGCACTTCTTTGCAGATATCTCCTGGTTGATATGTGGATCAAGCTCAGAAAGCTTCATGATTATCCCCTCAATAAACTCAGTGACATTTTTCAATGCGGCCTCATATTCAGGCTTGTGCTCTTGAAACCATTCCCTGTTGTTGTTGTCTTTCAGGTCGTTTAGAAAATCGAAGGTTGACTTTTCTATTTTCATGTTCTTCTATAATAAAGTAAGCAGTACGTAGACTAAAGGTGCGGCAATCAACAGCCCATCAAAACGGTCTAAAAAGCCGCCGTGACCGGGTAATATCTGTCCAGAATCCTTGATTCCAAGACTTCTTTTCAGCATGGATTCGACCAAGTCGCCCAATGTTCCAAAGATTCCGATGATGGCTGCAATGGCAATCCATTCTATTTTGGACAAGCTTCCAAAGAAGTGCTCCAAACTGTAGGCCACCCCCATGGCCAGGATAACCCCACCGATGAACCCTTCCCAGGTTTTATTCGGGGAAATCCGTTCAAACAGTTTTGTTCTTCCTAATGCCCTTCCAGAAAGATAAGCGCCGGTATCATTAGACCATAGTATGATCAGGAATCCCATAGGAATATAGGGATTGAAATCTCCCTTTAAGAAGCCCAGTCCTATGAAAAACAGAAATGGAACTGTGCCATACCAAATTCCCAATACGGTATAGGCTATATCATGAAAGGGTTTTTCTCTTTTTAGGTATAAAGATGAAATAAACAACAGGGAGAAGAGTGGCAAAGCCAACATCAGGTATTTCAGCTCCAACACGCCCAAGAAATAGGCAGAAGACAGCGCTGCAAGCACTGTTGCCGTCAATATCCCTAAGCCCATTAAGGGTTTTGTTTCCTCTGTTTTACAGATGGTGAAAAACTCCCTTGCTGAAAGGATACCCACAATGCTGAAGAATGTGGCAAAAACATATTGGTTAAAAATCGTGGCACATACCAATGCAACCACAAAGAAAAATCCTGTAATAGCTCTTGTTTTCATTTATTCCTCTTCGTCTCCAAATGAACCTATCAATTCCATTGCTTTGTCTGCATTTTCATGCTCCACATACAGTTCCACCACACCAAATAGATAGGATGAGTCCTTTTTGTTTAATACCACAGCAGGAATATTGTTTTCAAGAAGCATATTTTTTACAATTTCAGCCTCAAAGGCTTGGTTGTAAACTTTTATTTTAGTCCAGTTTGAGTTCATTTGATTTAGTTTTTTGGTTCGAAATCTTATAAAAGTAGAAAGCGATGGCAACACTTATAATGATGCTGCTGATATAAAAAGGGATGGTATACGGATCTGCATTTTGCAGGTCTTCATAGGTCTTTCCATTTCTCGTATATACAAATGCGATGATGGTCACCGAGGCATTGTTCAGGAAGTGGGCAAATATCGGTACCCAAATATTCTTGGACCACACAAAAGCATAGCCAAAGAACAAGCCCAATAACATTCTCGGGAAAAAACCATAAAACTGCACGTGAATGGCAGAAAAGATAATCGCCGTAACCCAGATAGCCACATGTACGTTCTTAAAGAGCCTAACTAAAATGTTCTGCAAAGCGCCCCTAAAATAATATTCTTCCACAATGGCCGGAATGACCGCCATGACCAGCAAGTTCATCATCAACTTACCGACACTGTCCACCATGACCAATTGTACCGTCAATTCCTTCATTTGGTCTTCTTGAGAACGCATCCATAATTCCGTCTTCTCTAAGAAATCCGGCAATTTCATGTCCATGTTCCAACGGCTCACCAGCTCCATCATGGGGTTGCAGACCAACAGAAACAAGAAAATAAGGACTAGATAGTTCTTAAGCTGGAAAGGTTCAGATGGGAAATACCGGTATTGGTTTTTCTCGCTAATCTGTAGGAATACGGAGGGCAATAAAAAGGTAGAAATGCTACTTGCCGCCAATATCGTGTACAGGACATAGACGTTTTCTGAAAAGATGGAGGTGCCTCCGCCTTCCAGCATACTTTTAATATCTCCTGTACTGATTAATATGCCAACAATGACTATGACTTGAACGGCAAAGGCGCAAGCAAATGTTAATCCCAAAAGGATCATCATTGACATCCAAGCTGAATTCTTTTTGGGTTCAAACATTTGGCTGTTCATATCAGATTAAATATCGCATTTATCATCCGTACAGCTCGGTGCAGAATCATCACTTTTAAAGAAAATAATGGGTGGATTTTTTTCTTTCCATTCTGAAAAGCTTTTTTCTAGAACTTCAGCGAAAACATCTACCGGTTGAGCGCCAGATACCGCATATTTACGGTCAATAAGAAAAAATGGAACGCCACGAATACCGATCTGTTGTGCCTCTGCAAGGTCTTGTTTGACTTCATAAGCATATTGATCGCTGTTCAGCGCCTCTTTGGCTTGTTCCTTATCCAATCCGATTTCTTCTGCCAAGGATACTAATACCTCATCCTTTTCGATATTCAGCCCGCCGGAGAAATGTGCCTGGAATAGGCGTTCTTTCATTTCAGCACCTTTACCTTGGGTAGCCGCAAAATGAATCAGTTCATGTGCTTTGAAAGTATTGGCAGGAATATTTGTTGCAAAATCAATGTTGATTCCCGCATTTTTTGCCATTTGCTCCACATTCCCGGTCATCTCCTTGACCTGCTCCATTGGCATGCCTTTAGAGCGGCTCAGGTAGGAATACGTGCTATCGCCATCTTGATAATGATAGTTAGGGTCTAATTGATAACTCTTATATTCTACCTTAATCTCATTTTTAAAAATAAATGAATCAAGCGCTTTTTCAAAGTGATGCTTTCCGATATAACAGAAAGGACACATAATGTCGGACCAGATTTCTATTAACATGTTCAAAAATACTCTTTTAAATCAGTAAAAAGAACGAAAGCCACGAGTTACCCCCTGGCTTTCCTTTATTTTTTAATTTACCCGGATTGGATCCGCAGGCTTTTTAAGCTCTTTATACGGATAGGTTTTCATCTCCTCTAAAAGGATCTGAACAGTTCTTTCCAATTGCGGGTCCTTGCCCTGAAGAAGCTCTTTCGGCATCTGCTCTACAAAAACATCAGGAGCAACACCTTCGTTTTCAATGATATAATTACCGTTAAGATCGAAGATTCCGAAGTTTGGCGAAGTAACCATTCCGCCGTCCAATAGCTGCGGATAGCCAGAAATACCGACCAAAATACCCATGGTGGTCCTTCCGACCAGCTTACCTAGGCCTTTGAACCTGAACATATATGGCATCATATCACCACCTGAACCGGCAAATTCGTTGATGATCATAGCTTTTGGACCAAAGATCCCGTTTCCAGGTGTAGTGAAGCTCTTACCATCGCGGATTCCCCAGCCTGAAATCAATTCTCTCGACAATAGATCGATGACATAATCGGCCACTGATCCTCCGCCGTTATTTCTTTCATCCAGCAACAGGGCTTTTTTGTCCATTTGAGAGAAGTAATAGCGGTTGAAGGACACATAGCCTTCTCTGCCTGTATTTGGCATGTAGACATAGGCAATCTGCCCATTGCTTAATGAATCCACCTTTTTGCGGTTGTTTTCTACCCAGTACTGACGTCTCAGAGCGACCTCGTTTCCAAATGAAATAGGCTTAACGGTAATGTCTTTGGCTCCTGCTAAGCTAGGCTTATCATTTACCTTCAGGCCAATCTGTTTGTCAACGGTGAAGTCAAATAGGCTATAGATATCCATATCTGCAGTCAATTCTTTTCCATTTACGGCCAGAATGTACATACCTTCTTTCACACCCAAACCTGGTTCGGCAAGTGGGGCTTTGAATGATGGGTTCCAATCCATTCTATTGTAGATTTTCTTGATCTTATAACGATTGTTGTCTATTACAAAATCTGCTCCCAATACACCTGAGCTTACAGATGGGGCGCTAGGCTCGTCTCCTGGATAGATATAGCTGTGGCCTACAACCAACTCCCCTAACATCTCGTTCAACAGATAGCTCAGGTCGGAACGGTGATTGACATAAGGAAGGAATTTTTCATACTTCGTCTTCACGGCAGCCCAATCTGCACCATGCATATTCTCTACATAGAAGAAGTCCTTTTGCATGGCCCATACTTCATTAAAGATCTGGTTCCACTCTTGTGAAGGTTCAACACGTAATTTGATATCGTCCAATTTCAGCTTACCTGCATCTCCAGCGGGCTTCTTTCCTGCCTCGACGATGTAATACCCGTCCTTGTTGCTGTAGATCATCTGCTTACCATCGCTACTGATCGAATAACCGTTTGCATTTTCTACAATGGTTTTCTCTTCAAGTTTTTTCAGGTCATAAGCATATAGGTTGCTTCCTCGTTTATAGATCAACATGTTTTCAACCGATCCATCAAATGCATAAGAACCTTTTGGAATGGTAAGGGGAATGATGCGATTATTGATCTGTTCAAAATCTACCTTGATCGGTTTGATAGTTTCCTTGGATTCTTCTTCTTTGGAATCCTCTTTTTTGGAGCTACCCTTTTTATCTTTTTTGCTGTCCTTTTTGTCTTCTTTGTCCTTTTCTTCATTTGAACCTTCCGATTTCACGGTTTCCTCATCGCTTTCATTCTTGAAGATGGAAGGGGAATCGCTGGATAGGATAAAAGCATAAGGCGAATATTCGGTATCACGGTCATAAGCAGTCATGTGCAGACCTGAATTGGTTAACCCCACATTGGTACTCGCTGAGAACACCAGGTATTTACCATCTCTGGTAAAGATTGGCTGGGTAACCTCACTCATTCCGTCGGTAACCTGTTGTGTTTTCTTGGAATCCAGATTGTACATGTAAACCGCATTCTGACCATTGTTAAGGGTCTTGATATAGGCTATCCATTTCGAATCTGGTGACCAGCTGGATTGGAAATAATTATAATTACGTCCGGTATGGGACCCTAGGTAATCATCATCTACTTTGGTGACTTTCTTAGAGTCAATATCCACATAATAGAGATTTAAGTGGGAGTCTGTATAGAACAATTTCTTGCTGTCTGGCGACCAGGTCGGTTGGAAATAGAAGTTACTGCCTCCTAAACTGATATAATTGGGTTCATCCATGCCCTTTTGATCACGTAGGACCAGTTCGTATTTTCCGTTCTTATCTGAAATATAAGAAACCCATTTCCCGTTTGGAGACCATGCTGGATACTTTTCATGTGACCCTGGCGAACTTGAAATATTACGGGCATCACCTTTTTCCTTAGGCACCGAGAAGATCTCTCCTCTTGATTCAAAAAGTGCCCTTTGTCCGGTTGAGGATATTTCAAAATTTCGGATATCTTTTTTCATATCGACATAATGTCCTCGCTTGGATAAGGCATCGGCATTGATGTTGATGGAAATCGGGTTGCTTGATTTATTGGTAGTATTCAATAAGTGCAGCTTGCCGGCCTGTTCGAAGATCAATTCATTGCCCCTTCCCTGCAATGTGCGAACATCGTAATCAGTAAAATTGGTTAATTTTTCTACCTGTTTTGATTTGACATCATAACTGAAAACATTGACAATCTTATCTCGGTCCGACAGGAAGAAAACTTTGTCGCCCAGCCAGAGAGGTTTAACGTCATTGCATTTCTCGCCCGGTACGACCTGTACATCATGGCTCTGGGTATCGAAGATCCAAATCGACGGCATACCCCCACCACGATAACGCTTAAATGCCACGCGATCCCTCTCGGTAGGATCCCCGTTCTTGATATAGGCCCAATACCTACCATCAGCAGATGGAGATCCCTGATTTGCCTCTGGCATCAGCAAGGGATAATCTACAGAACCATTGATTTTACTGCGGTATAATCTTGCTCCAAGTGAATAATTCAGTTCGCGTTGCGTCGTGAAGTAAACCTCATCGTTGGATAACCAACCCCTTAGGACGTCTGCAGAAGGATGGCTCGTGACGCGCTGTGGGTCACCGCCCTGTATCGAAATTACATATACGTCGGTGTTTCCATCATAGTTTCCCGTAAAAGCTATTTTGGAGCCGTCTGGAGAAAAAACTGGGTTCTGTTCTACAGCAGGGTTGACGGTAAGTCTGCGTGCATTCTGACCGCTCTTATCGGCAATCCAGATGTCGCCCCCATAAACAAAACTGATATGGTTCTGGCTAATGCTTGGATTTCTCAACAATAAGGTCTCATTGCTATTTTGAGCAAAGCTGATTTGACTGACAGCTAATGCAAGAATGGAAAAAACATTTTTCAGCATAGTGATAAATTGGTGTGTTGGATAAAAATAGGAATTAATAGGGATAATTTGGAGCCCATGGTCTCTGGCCAATAAAATATTTCGAAGACCGTGGGATAAATTGTTTGACAATAAAAAACGCCAGCACAATGTGCTGGCGTTCACTATATAGTTTTTTAAGGACTATGCTTCTTCAGACGCAATTTCTTCGTCAACTAAAATCCTACCGCAGTGTTCACAGATAATGATTTTCTTTCTTTGGCGAATTTCCGATTGCAATTGAGGTGGAATCTTGTTATGACAACCTGAACAGCTATCACGCTCGATAGATACCACTGCCAACCCGTTACGGAAGGACTTACGTAATTTCTTGATCACTTTAAGAAGACGATCGTCGATGTTTTTCTCTGATTTCTCTACTTCTGTAACCAATTTGTCTTCGTCTTTTTGAGTCTCCGACGTAATTGTTTCCAATTCTTGTTTTTTAGCATCCAATTCACCTTTGCTGAAATCTACATTCTTCGCTGTTGCTTCATAAGCCTCAGTTTTGTTTTTGATTTCGAACTCAGCTTCACGAATACGTTTCTCACAAACTTGAATCTCTAACCCTTGGATTTCAATCTCTTTAGAAATTGCATCGTATTCACGGTTATTTTTTACTTCGTTTAGTTGTGTCTCGTATTTTTTGATTGCTGTCTGCGCATCTTTGATCATGTTTTTGCGCTTCACAATAGAATCTTCTAATTCGTCCAGCTCATTACGAATTTTTTCGATACGTGTATCTAGACCTGCGATTTCATCTTCAAGGTCAGCTACCTCGATAGGTAGTTCTCCACGTACTTGGCGAATTTTGTCAATCTGTGTTTCGATTGATTGCCACGCCCATAAAGCTTTTAGTTTTTGTTCTACGGTTTGTTCCATTAACTGTAGTATTTTATTGGATTTGTGTCTATTTCCGTCAATAGGACAGCAAAGTTAGCAAATTTTTTCTGAATTATATCTAACAATAATTCTTGGGTAAATTGCTCACTCTCAAAATGTCCGATATCTGCAATGATTATTTCGCCTTCTGCATCAAAAAACTCATGGTATTTATAATCGGCAGTGATGAAGATATCTGCCCCCGAGCGCTTGGCGTCTCCTAACAAAAAGCCCCCAGCACCACCACAAACCGCTACTCGGCTTATTTTCTTGCCCAAGGTCTTCGTGTGCCTGATGACGTTCAGCTTCATTCGGTCCTTTAGGAAAGCCAAGAATTCTGACTCCTCCATGGGCTCCTCTAAATTTCCAATTACTCCTGATCCTACATAGGAAAAAGAGTTCTCAATGTTAAAGATTTGATGGGCAACCTCCTCATAGGGATGTGCGGCAAGCATGGAAACCAAGATCTTCCGCTCCGCTTGAGCCGGATAGATGACCTCAATCTTTGTTTCTTCGACGCGCTCCTGGTCACCTACCTTACCAATAGCAGGATTTGCTCCTTCTAATGGACGAAAAGTACCATAACCTGCTGTATTATAGCTACATTGATCATAATCACCGATTGCGCCAGCGCCAGCATCAAACAATGCCTGTCTCACTTCTTCAACATTTGCCCTAGGTACATATACGACCAGTTTCTTTAACAGCCCTCCCTTTGGACGAAGGACAGCCTGGTTTTCTAATCCAAGTTTATCGGCCATCTTGCTGCTCACACCCCCAACGACATTATCTAGGTTGGTGTGGATCGCATATAGAGCAATATTGTTCTTGATCGCTTTGATTACCACTCTTTCCACGTAATTCCTTCCGGTGAACTTCTTCAGTCCGGAAAACACGATAGGATGATGAGAAATAATCAGGTTGCAGCCTTTGGCAATTGCATCATCAACGACCTCTTCGGTGCAATCCAATGATATCAGGGCTTTGCTGACCTCCTGATTGGGGTCTCCAACGATCAATCCCGAGTTATCGTAGCTTTCTTGATAATTTAATGGAGCTAATTCCTCCAGATGTTCTATTACCTCTTTAATTCTCATTTCTGTTGTTTTTCTCTGCTTCCGCTTCCAACCACTTGTTGTGTTCCATCAACAATACACGGTATTGATTGATCTTAAACCAATAGGTGATGAAATAAACGAAACTAACGATCATCCCCAGTATCCTCCAAAAAAGAGGGAAAGGGAAATTATATATCAAAAATGACCAAGCATAAGTCATACCAGCCCCTAAGGAAGGGTTGTCCTCTACGGCTATCTTGCGGTCAAAAAATTCATTGTTTAGGGAATAGGAAAGCCTTCTGGCTACTTCAAAGTTCCAATAGATATTAAAAAACGGAACGACCAAAAACCAGGCTTGGTTTGGCAGGATACATTGGTTTTCTTTGGAAATCAATTTCAAGGTATTCCTCACCGTATTGGCAAAAAGTGCCCAAATAATAAGGATAACGACTACAAAAAAGATACTGATTCTTTCGATTTCGGCTGTCAATTCGGGAGAAAGTACGTCGTTCATCTATTTTTCATTATTTAATATCGTGACCAAATCTTCTAACTTGTGTATTTGCGGGTTATGGTCCGCTTCCATCTCTATCACCTTCCAATTGTATTTTCTTGCCCTCGTAGAAAAGAAGTAGAAAGAATCCTTCTCTGCCCCTCCTTGCGACGATTCGAAAGTCAGGATATAGGTTGATGGAATCTGCAGTCTCTTGGGGTTCTTGAGCTGGATGATCTCCTTTAAAGAAGCCAAAGGATGCGGAACATCCCTAGGGAATTCGGTCGTGTCCTTCACCCAAGATGGATATACATAGGTACCATCCTTACTGTTCAACAATGAACCCGACGGATTATCCTTGAAATATGCAGCCACACTTTCGCCGTCCTCAGGAACAAAAGCATCCAGATATAACACTTTCTTGATCTTTTCAGGAATGCTGTCTGCCACCCCTGTTACCACCATTCCTCCATAACTATGGCCCATCAAAATCACCGAATCCAATCTTTCAAATAAAATAGTATTGATTACATCTTTGATGTGTGTGCTCAGATCCACTTCCGGGTTTGCAAGATGGTATCTTTCCCCTAATCCAGTCAGGTTCACCCGATAGACATTAGCTCCTAATTTTTCCAACCTCTCAGCCGTATTCTTGAACTGCCAGGATCCACCCCAAGCCCCATGCACCAAGACATAGGTCGCCTCTTGAGCCCTCAAATGGATAAAAGGGAAGCATAGGAATAGAAAGGAAATCAGGATAAGTTTTTTCATGAACTATAAAAATACAATTTTATGGAGCAAATAATAAAAATATACATGGCTTCTTGTGTAAATCTACTGTCGTATTTTTCCAATCGGCAATACTTTGTGTGCGGATGTATTCATCCTTTCCCGTTACGTTGCAGGCTACACAGAGAAGGGATTGTGGTTTAAGTGATTTCAGTAATTCCGAAAGCATTTGATTGTTTCTGAATGGAGTTTCGATAAAGATCTGGGTACTCCTTTCCTTATTGCTCACAAACTCCAGATCCTTGATTGCCTTTGATCTATCCCCTTTATCAATGGGGAGATAGCCTTTAAAACTAAAATTCTGTCCATTAAATCCCGACGCCATCAAACCCAAAAGGATCGAGCTCGGTCCTACCAAAGGAATGACCTTAATCCCTCTTCTATGGGCTTCAAAAACAACATCTGCCCCTGGATCGGCAACCCCCGGACAGCCCGCTTCTGACATAAGACCGATATCAGATCCTTGTTCCACCGCCTTGAAAACAAGATTATAGTTAATCTTCTCTCGGCTATGTTTTCCATAATCATGGATGATCAATTCACTCTGAGGGATTTTCAAACCCGCTTCCTTTAAGAACTTTCTTGCCGTTTTTTCGTTCTCCACCACATATTCTTTGATATGATTGATGATGTCCAGATGCAACAGCGTATAGGATGCGCGGTCGGCGTGTTCAGCTAAGGGAACAGGTAGAAGATATAAATTGCCTTTTGCCATGCTACAAACCTAATCATTTGCTGATTAATTTATACAGATTTACAGACTCCATCGTTATTTATGTAATTACAATGGTGAAATTTTTTCTTACATTTTTTCAAAAAGCTATTTTGTTTGTTACTTTAATTCAAACACTTATGATTATTTTTTGTCTATTAATTGTAATTTAGGTAATGCATAATTAGGTTATTTTTGTGTAAATGATCAGAATATATATATTTGGTTGACTATGACAACACAAACAACTTCAGGAGTTAAGATTTCGGTTGAGTCGACGTATCAATCAGAATACTCAAATCCGGAAAACGAGCACTTCATGTTCGCCTACCGGATTACCATTGAGAATCTGAGTGAATACACCGTTCAATTGGTGCGTCGTCATTGGAATATTTATGATTCTATTGGCCTGAACAAGCAGGTTGATGGTGATGGAGTCGTTGGGGAACAGCCCATACTCGCACCGGGGGAAATGCACCAATATGTTTCAGGATGTAATTTAAAAAGTGACATGGGCTTTATGGAAGGATATTATGAGATGATCCGTGAAATGGACAATTCTATCTTCCATGTACATATCCCAAGATTCAATCTAATCGCTAACTACCGTCTCAACTAGACCGATATCTAGGTCAACTAACTGTATACTTTTCATATTAAAAGTTAAGTAGTAACAAATATTTAATAATTTTGTGCTTGGATAATTACGTCAAGATATCAGGTGAGTATTTTAAGCACAGAACAAGTTAGCCATTCTTATAATGATAAATGGCTTTTTACCGATCTTCATTTTGCCTTACAGAAGGGAGATCGAGTAGCATTGGTGGGAATCAACGGAACAGGAAAATCAACCTTATTGAAAATATTGGCAGAGCTTGTCATTCCTAATAAAGGTAAGGTTGTGAAAGAAAAGGGTTTGAGGGTAGGCTATCTCCCCCAAGATCCTGATTTCTCTGACCTCAAGACCATCAATGACTTTATATTCAGCGCAGACAACGAACAACAACAGTTAATCAAGGAATATGAGGAATTAATTGATAATGAGGATGTTACCTCTAAAAAATTCCTTGATGTCACTGAAAAACTGACTGCGCTCAATGCTTGGGAATATGAAAACAACATCAAGACCATCCTGAGCAGATTCCAGATAACAAATTTCGAACAACGAATAGACTCCTTGAGCGGTGGTCAGAAGAAACGTTTGGCTCTTGCCAAACTCCTGATCGATGAACCCGATATCTATATTCTGGATGAGCCGACCAACCACTTGGATATTGAAACCATTGAGTGGTTAGAAAAGTTGTTGACCACCGGTAGCAAGACCGTCCTCCTTGTTTCCCACGACCGTTACTTTTTAGATAATATCTGTACCGAGATCCGTGAGCTTGACAAAGGACAGGTCTATATCTATAAAGGAAACTATGCATACTTCTTAGAGAAGAAAGCCGAGCGGGAATCGAATGAGATCCTAGCAGCTGACAAGGCCCGAAACCTATGGCGAAAGGAATTGGACTGGATGCGAAGACAGCCCCAAGCCCGCGGTACAAAAGCAAAGGCCAGGATAGAATCTTTCTACGATCTTGAGGAAAAATCCAAGGGTCCTCGCAAGAAAGACCAGGTAGAACTGAGCATGCAGATTTCAAGACAGGGAAACAAGATCCTGGAAATTGAAGGTGCAGGTTTCTCCGTTCCGAACAAGAAGATCCTCTCCCCTTTCTCCTATACTTTCAAGAAGGCAGACCGAATTGGTTTGGCCGGAAAGAACGGTAGCGGCAAGACCACTTTCCTCAATTTGATTACCGGCAGTATCCAACCGACCGAAGGAAAACTTTCTGTCGGGGAGACAACCAAATATGGATATTACAAACAGGAAGGTCTATCCTTTAAATCGGACGAAAGAGTACTGGACATTGTAAAGAATGTTGCGGATTATATAGAAATGAAAAACGGAGAAGTCATTACGGCTTCCCAACTATTGACAAAATTTCTCTTCCCTCCCGAAAAACAATTTGGATTTGTCAGCAAATTGAGTGGAGGTGAAAAGAAGAGATTGCAGTTGATGCGTGTCCTGATGGCGAACCCAAACTTCTTGATTCTGGATGAGCCTTCCAATGACCTGGACATCGACACCCTAAATGTACTGGAGGAATTCCTGGAAAATTACCCGGGTGTTTTGGTGTTGGTTTCACACGACCGTTACTTGATCGACAAGTTGACCGAACAGCTCTTCATCTTTCCTGGCAATGGCGACATCGTAATCTATAATGGTAACTATGCCGACTTCAAATTGGAACAGGAAGAGCTGAACAAGAAACCAGAAAAGAAAATTGAAAAGCCAAAGGCAGAAGAGAAGAAACAGAAGCTGAGCTTCAAGGAGCAAAAAGAATTCGAAGGACTGGAAACAGAAATCGCCGACCTGGAAAACAAGATCAACGACCTGACCGAAGACCTGTCGAAAACGACCGACCACGTAGAGCTCCAAAAGATAGCCGAGGAGATCGACCTGACAAAAACCACTCTCGACGAGAAGACCGAGAGATGGATGGAACTAGCAGAGTTTATATAGCGTTCCACGTGAAACTAAAATCAGCAGAGGAAGAGTTTCACGTGAAACTAGAGAAAGATATATGTTTAATAAATATAATGTTATTGTAGTTGGAGCCGGCCATGCCGGATGTGAGGCGGCAGCAGCAGCTGCCAATTTAGGTTCATCGGTTTTACTCATCACGATGAACATGGGTGTCATTGCCCAGATGAGCTGTAACCCCGCCATCGGCGGAGTGGCAAAAGGACAGATCGTCCGCGAGATCGATGCCATGGGCGGATACACCGGAATCATCGCCGATAAGTCCACCATCCAATTCCGCATGCTGAACAAATCAAAAGGTCCAGCGATGTGGAGCCCAAGAACCCAAAACGACAGAATGAGATTTGCGGAGGAATGGCGCCTGACACTGGAGTCCATTCCCAATCTGGATATGTGGCAAGATACCGTCAAAGAAGTCATCGTAGAAAATGGAAGAGCAAAAGGTGTAGTCACCTCAATGGGCATCCGCATCAATGCAGATGCAGTCGTCCTGACAAATGGTACGTTTCTAAATGGTGTCATTCATGTGGGCGAGAAGAAATTTGGCGGTGGCCGTACCGGTGAAAAAGCAGCAACGGGACTGACCGAACAATTGGTCTCCCTAGGTTTCGAATCAGGAAGGATGAAAACTGGAACTCCCCCACGTGTGGACGGAAGAAGTTTAAACTACTCCCTGATGGAAGAACAATGGGGAGATGATTCACGTGGAAGATTTTCCTATACCGATGTAGAAATTCCACAGGAACAAAGATGTTGTTGGATCACTTATACCAACTCAGCAGTACATGAAATCTTAAAAACAGGATTCGAAAAATCTCCGATGTTCACCGGAAGGATCAAAGGTCTCGGCCCACGATACTGCCCTTCCATCGAAGATAAAATCAACAGATTTGCAGAACGTGAAAGACACCAGATCTTCGTAGAACCTGAAGGATTCAAGACCGTAGAAATCTATGTCAACGGTTTTTCGACCTCTCTCCCAGAAGATGTACAACTGAAAGCATTGCAATTGATCCCAGGATTTGAAAATGCAAAAATGTATAGACCGGGATACGCCATCGAGTATGACTACTTCCCTCCTATGCAGTTAGACTTGACCCTAGAAACACTGTCCGTAAAACACCTTTTCTTTGCTGGCCAAATCAATGGAACTACCGGCTACGAAGAAGCGGCTGCACAAGGATTCGTGGCAGGGATCAATGCACACCAAAGAATAAACGATCAGCACGAACTGATCCTAAAAAGATCGGAATCCTATATCGGAGTTTTGATCGATGACTTGGTAACAAAGGGAACAGATGAACCATATAGAATGTTCACCTCAAGAGCTGAACATAGACTCCTGCTCAGACAAGATAATGCCGATATCCGCTTGACACCAATGGCACATAAATTAGGATTAGTATCGGATGAGAGACTTGAAAAGGTCAATGCTAAAATCAAGAATTCCGATGACATCGTTGACTACCTAAAAAATAATTCTATCGGAACTTCAGAGATGAACCCGATCCTGGAAGAAAAAGGTTCAAGTCCGATTGCACAAAAATCTAGACTCTTCGGAATCTTGAGCAGACCACAAGTTGAAATCGAAGACCTCATCAAAGCCGATAAGGACTTTGCAAATTACATTGCAAACTTTGACGCCGACACCATCGAACAGGCGGAGATCAAAGTGAAATACGATAGTTACTTTGAAAAGGAAATGGAGATAGTAAGCAAGATGAAGAAAATGGAAGACAAAGAAATCAATCCTGATTTTGACTATAATTCATTAACTTCACTGTCTATTGAAGCCCGCCAAAAACTCTTGAAAGTAAAACCAAGAACTTTAGGTCAAGCTTCAAGAATTTCAGGTGTATCTCCGGCCGATATCAGTGTTTTAATGGTACATATGAGTTAATTAACTGAATATCAGTATATTACATCAATAAAATAACGAACGTAAATAAAGCGATTTAAGACATTATTTTAAATTTTATGACTCAGGTATCCAAAAAAGATAAAAATCCGTTAAATCAACTAAAAATAGCTTTATTTAAAAATCTAATCTTTTTAGGTCTTGCTACGATCTTGGCATTGAGTTTTGTGCAATGTGCCAACATGCAAAAACCTACCGGAGGCCCAAAAGATTCTTTACCTCCAAAACTGTTGGGGGTAACCCCTCCTAACCTCTCGAAAAATTTCAAAGAGAAAGTGATCGAGATGACCTTCGATGAATTTATCAAAACGGTAAATCCAGGAAAAGAATTTAACATTTCCCCAGATGTCGAAACTCAACCCATCTATAAGGTTAGGAAAAAAAGATTCATCATCGAACTTCCGGATTCGTTGGAAGCCAACACCACCTACACCATTAACTTTGGAAAAGGTCTGGTCGACTTCAATGAAGGTAATCCGTTCATCAATTATAATTACGTTTTTGCGACAGGGGATGAACTCGATTCCCTAAGTATCTCCGGACAGGTCAAGAATGGTTATACCAAAGACTTCAATCTGGAAAAAGACAAGGAAGTCATCGCCATCCTGATCCCAAGCAGCCGAGACACCATTTTTGGAAAAAGAAAAGCTTCCTATTATACAACAGTCGACTCATCTGGAAATTTCAAGTTCAGCAACCTGCGTGAAGATACCTATAGGGTATATGCACTGAAGGATATGAACAACGATAAGATCTATAACGGTAATGATGAATGGATCGGCTTTCAGCAGGACAGTATTTTTCTGAACCAGAATGTCTCGGGCATACAGCTAGAATATACAAAGGGTACTGCGCAGGTTTTCAGGAACTTAGAGAAAAAAGTAGATAATAATGGTTCGGTCCTATTGACCTTTAACAGGCCTCTGGAGGAGGGTAATATTAGGATATTATCACCTAATGAACTGGATGCCAATAAGATGGTAAGATTTAAACCTACCCAAGATACCGGTAATATCTATCTAGAAAATTTGGAATTTGATTCCCTGAAATTGGAAGTAAGCGAAAGAAATATTCCTTTGGACACTATTGACCTTAGAAAAGCTAGAAACATAAAAGTAGACAATAGCATTGTTCCAAAATTAAATATCAGCAATAAGGTAGATCGCGTAAAACACATAGAATTGAGCTCGGACTACCCAATTGCATCCATTGATAAAAATAAGGTACTGATCAAGGAAGATTCTGTTTCACGTAGAAATTTCCAATTACAACAAGATTCGGTAAACCGCGAAATGTACCACATCCGATTTAATTGGAGACCTAACAAGAACTACGAATTGGTGCTGGAGGAAGGTGCCATTTTAGGTCCATTCGACGAGACAAATAAGGAATTCAAATCGCAGTTTACCCTGAATGAAACCGAGAATTACGGCGACATCAACCTAACCTTCACAGGTCTGAAGGATAATACAGATTATTTGGTGGAACTGATCGATGAAAGCAAGGAAAAACTATTTGATAAACGCCCTCTCCCACCCGACCATGTCTTACGATATATTAAATATCCAGGCGGTAAATACAGCATAAGGCTGATTGAGGATAGCAATAAAAATGGTAAATGGGATGCTGGCGATGTCTATCAAAAAAGACAGGCAGAACCCATCTGGTATTTAGATCGAACATTTACGATACGGGCAAATTGGGAACAGAATGAAACCATAGATGTATCATTCAAATAAAACCCAAATTAATCCGTAAACCAAGACGAATAAAGCACGTAATTGTGCGGTAATTTTTTCAATAGATTAAGCTGCTCCTCCGTGAGCGGCTTAATTTTTTTAGCAGGAACTCCAGCATAAAGGTAACCAGACTCACAAACCATATTCTCCAATACCACCGCACCTGCAGCAATAATGACGTTCGATTGAATGTGGGCCCTGTCCATCACGATTGCCCCCATTCCTATCAACACATAATCATCTATGAAACAACCATGTACGATAGCGTTATGACCGATATTAACATAGTTACCAACATCTGTCCCATTCTTTTCATAGGTCCCATGTATGGTTACATTATCCTGTATGTTAGAATAATCCCCGATCTTGATATAGTTCACATCGCCCCGTACCACAGCATTGAACCAAACCGAACAATGTGAACCGATAGTCACATCTCCAACAATGGTACAATTAGGCGCTATAAAGCTGCTTTCTTCAATGATGGGGTATTTGTCCTTAACAGGTAATATCGTGGCCATAAAGCGTTTAAAACTTAAAATTAAAGAATGGTATCTTCCAGTACATCAGCATGCTTAGGATAATCCGTAGTATAGTGCAGTCCCCTGCTCTCTTTGCGCTGCATAGCTGATTTTACAACAAGATAAGCTATCTGAATAACGTTTCGCAGCTCACAAAGTTTAACGGAAAGCTTGGTATTCTTATAGAAAGCCTCTGTTTCCTCATGTAGCAATCCTAAACGTCTCATGGCCCTTTCCAGACGGAAATCCGAACGCACGATCCCTACATAATCACTCATTAACTTTTGTGTTTCACGTAGATTGTGCGTCACCAGGATATCTTCGTTCAATAACTGGGTATTGGATTCATCCCAAGAGGGTACATGATCCTGAAAATCAATGCTATCAATATGTTTACTCGCATCCTGGAAAATTCTATGGGCATACACAGCAGCCTCAAGTAAAGAATTGGAAGCCAAACGGTTAGCGCCATGAAGTCCCGTTGAAGAACATTCTCCACAGGCATAAAGGTTATTGATAGAAGTTGCACCATATTCATCGACCATGATTCCTCCACATAGATAATGTGCTGCAGGAGTAACTGGAATCAAGTCTTTGGTCATATCCAGACCAATGGAAAGACATTTCTCGTAAATATTTGGAAAATGCGATAAAATATCTGATTTAGAGCGATGTCTGATATCTAAATAGACATAATCAAGACCCGATTTTTTCATTTCTGAATCGATCGCACGGGCTACGATATCCCGTGGAGCCAAGGATCCTCTTTCATCATATTCCTCCATAAAAGACTCACCATTAACCCTTTTCAAAATTCCGCCGAAACCACGTACAGCTTCAGAGATCAGGAATGCAGGATATTCTTTAGGATTATATAAGGCAGTTGGATGGAATTGGATAAATTCCATATTCCTAACTTTTCCCTTAGCCCGATACACCATAGCAATTCCGTCACCTGTCGCAATAGTCGGATTAGTAGTGGTGGAATAGATATGCCCTGCACCGCCTGTGGCCATCAGGGTAATTTTGGAAAGTATCTTTTCAACATGTCCCGTTTCGGTGTTAAAGGCATAGATACCGAAGCATTTGATATCTTCCGTACGTTTATCCACATGTACACCCAAATGATGTTGAGTAATCAGGTCAACGGCAAAATAATGCGTCAACATCTCTATATTAGGTTCAGCATGTACTTTTTCTAAAAGAGCACGTTCAATCTCATAGCCCGTAATGTCCTTATAATGAAGGATTCTATGTTCAGAATGTCCACCTTCCCTGGCCAGGTCATATTCTCCAGAATCCTCACGATCAAAGGTAGTACCGTAAGAAATAAGCTCCGCAATACGTTCCGGACCTTCTTTCACCACGTTTTCCACAACATGTGCATCACATAATCCATCTCCCGCTATTAAGGTATCTTCAATGTGTTTATCAAAGCTATCCCCTTCATCCGTGACTACAGCTACCCCACCCTGTGCATATTTCGTATTCGACTCATCCTCATTGGCTTTCGTCACGATAAGTACTTTTCCAAGCTTCGCAGCTTTAAGTGCAAAACTCAATCCGGCGATACCCGAACCTATTATCAAAAAATCAACTTTTCTATCCAGCATTGAATGTATATTGTAGATGCTACGGTTAATTACTACTGAACCAACAAATTAACAAAATATGTGCAAAACGTGTAAATAACTCGTGAATTAAAATGTAAAACTTCTTATGTTTCCACAATACTAGCAATTTTCACACATCTATTACCAAAATATTAAGACAATATCACCGAAATATTAACATCTTACACACAACTATCATTTCACAAAAAAATATGCAAAAAATAAAAGCCGAAAAAAGACAGTATTGAAAATCAGCACTTAACCCTTCCCAACCTGTGGATAAGTTGTGAATAACTATAGAACATCCA
Source organism: Sphingobacterium sp. LZ7M1 (assembly GCF_024296865.1). Lineage (GTDB taxonomy): Bacteria > Bacteroidota > Bacteroidia > Sphingobacteriales > Sphingobacteriaceae > Sphingobacterium. Next base: position 4,580,761 of record NZ_CP101134.1, read on the forward strand.
CTAAAAAAAATAAAAATCACCTGAATTATCCCCATTTTCCACAGACTAATAAACAACAAGATTCTTCTTTAAAAAAAAGATTATTATTTATTGAAAAAAGGGAATGTGGATTTCGTTTCGTTTTCTTTCTTTACTTTTGTGATGTTAGAAAGTCAAACAGGCAGGAATCAACTTAGAAAAACCAAATGAATACAACATTTGAAACAGACTTAGTGGCTAAGGGATATATTGATGTTGCAATAGATCCTAACCTAGATTTGGTCAAAGAAATTGAAAGACTTAAGAAGGAAAAGAATGCTGTTATCTTAGCACATTATTACCAAGAGTCTGAAATCCAGGATATAGCAGATTATATAGGAGATAGTCTAGGTCTATCTCAACAAGCAGCTAAAACAGATGCTGATGTCATCGTTTTTGCTGGTGTGCATTTCATGGCAGAGACCGCTAAAATCTTATCACCTTCCAAAAAGGTGCTGTTACCAGATTTAAAAGCAGGTTGTTCATTATCAGATAGTTGTCCGCCACATTTGTTTGCTAAATTCAAAGAGAAATATCCGGATCATTTAGTGATTACCTATGTGAACTGTACTGCTGAATTGAAGGCTCTTTCAGATATCGTATGTACCTCCAGCAATGCCGTACAGATCGTGGAAAGCCTTCCAGCCGATCAAAAGATCATTTTCGGTCCAGATCGCAACCTAGGGGATTACGTGAAGAAAAAAACAGGTCGTGACCTTGTCCTTTGGAATGGTGCCTGTATGGTCCACGAGATTTTCTCCCAAGAAAAAATCGATGCCCTGCGTGCTGAGTATCCAGATGCAAAATTCATCGCCCATCCAGAATGTGAAGACCATATCCTGGCGCAAGCCGATTATATAGGTTCTACTTCTGGGATGTTGAAATTTACCATCGAGGATCCAACCGACACTTATATCGTAGCAACTGAATCTGGAATTTTGCACCAAATGCAAAAGGCCAGTCCTTCGAAAACATTTATCCCTGCTCCTCCAAACAATTTATGTGCTTGTAATGATTGCCCGCACATGAAATTGAATACCTTAGAGAAGCTATATAACTGCCTGTACTACGAACAACCAGAAATTACATTAGATGAAGATATCATTCAACGTGCGCAAAAACCTATTGAACGCATGCTTGAACTTTCCGCAAAACTAGGATTATAACATGAGCATATTTGAAAATAGCGATAGAACCAACCTAAACGAAATTGGTGAATTTGGTCTGATCAATCACCTGACCCAATCTGTAGTATTGACCCAACCCAGTTCTGTTAAAGGGATTGGTGATGATGCTGCCGTATTGGATTTTTCCAATAAGAAAACGTTGATTTCCACCGATCTATTATTGGAAAATGTACATTTTGACCTACGCTATGTTCCGCTTAAACACTTGGGATACAAAGCTATACAAGTTAATTTGAGTGATATTTATGCCATGAATGGAATCGCTAGCCAAGTGACCATTTCCATTGGATTATCTTCTAAGTTTCCCCTAGAAGCCGTTGAAGAAATCTATGAGGGTGCACTATTGGCTTGCCAGAATTACAATGTGGACCTGATTGGTGGTGATACCAGTACCTCAACCCAAGGCTTGGTGATCTCCGTGACCAGTATTGGCTATGCCGAAACAGATAACATTGCTTACCGTTCTGCTGCTAAAGAAGGTGACCTGATCTGTGTATCCGGTGATCTGGGTGGTGCTTATGTAGGTTTACAACTCCTAGAAAGAGAAAAACAGATTTTTTTGGAAAACCCTAATATACAGCCTGATCTGGAAGGAAAGGATTATATTATCGAGCGTCAATTGAGACCTGAGGCAAGAAAGGATATCGTTGAATTACTGGCTTCTTTAGCTGTTAAGCCTCATGCGATGATCGATGTTTCTGATGGTTTGGCTTCGGAGATATTACACATCTGTAAAGCTTCCAATGTAGGTTGTAAATTATATGAAGAAAAGATCCCTATCGATCCAATGACCTATGAAACTGCCCGTGAATTTGGTCTGGATCCTACGGTATGTGCTCTGAGTGGTGGAGAGGATTACGAATTACTGTTTACTGTACCGCAAAGTGACTATGATAAGCTGAAAAACAATATGGAAATCAGCATTATCGGTCATATTACAGAGGCTGCCGAAGGATGTACCATGGTTTCTAAATCAGGTAATGTACATGAAATCAAAGCCCAAGGTTGGAATGCCTTTGGAAATCAAGAATAAGCATAAAATTCTTTATTAAAATATTATAGAAAGAGCCATTTTAAATGGCTCTTTCTTTTTATGATTATCCTGTTTTGACCTTACTCTCATTCGAGACACATTGCGAATTTTCGCAATGTGTCTCGAATGAGAGTAAAAGGAAGTCCATAAAAACTGCTCTATTCGAACAGAAACACATTTATTAAAAATTTTATAGATTATGGAATTTTCAGGTACTGTACAGTGGCTTTATAGGAAAAGAAAAAGGAAAGCTTTGTTATGATAAACAAGGCTTTCCTTTTATAATTTTATGATTTTGACAATCGCTTACCGCTAAGTTTGGATCACGCCAACATTGTATTTTCCGATCTCTGTATTATGCGATGCAGCTTCTATACCCATGGAAATAATTTTTCTGGTATCGGCTGGATCGATCACTCCATCTACCCATAATCTGGAGGCTGCATAGTAAGGGCTCAATTGCTCATTATAGGTCTTTTCGATATCCTGTAAAAGCTTGTTTTTGTCCGCTTCACTCAGGCTGATATTCTTTGATTTTAAGGCTGCTTCTTGGATCTGCAACAAAGTTTTACCTGCAGATGCACCGCTCATTACCGCTATTTTGGCGGTAGGCCATGCATAGATCAATCGAGGATCATAAGCTTTGCCACACATCGCGTAATTACCTGCTCCATAGCTATTTCCTACCATAAACGTGAATTTTGGCACTACGGAATTGGCCATGGCATTCACCATTTTAGCACCATCCTTGATAATTCCACCATGCTCTGCCCTGGAACCCACCATAAAACCGGTGATGTCCTGAAAGAATAGCAATGGTATTTTCTGTTGGTTACAGTTCATGATAAAACGGGCTGCCTTATCAGCTGAATCTGAATAGATCACTCCACCCATCTGCATTTCTGTTGAACCTCCAGGTTTCTTGGCCTTAACCACTTCCCGTTGATTGGCCACTATGCCCACTGCCCATCCATCTACCCGAGCCAAGGCACAGATCAGGGTCTTGCCATAATCTGCTTTATATTCTTCTAAGGAACCACTATCGACTATACATTTCAGGATTTCAACCATATTGTAGGGCTTCAATCTATCTTCAGGCATATAATCATAGAGTTTTTCCATCGGATATTCTGGCTCCTTCGCTTCTATCCTTGAATATTGATAGGTAGGTTCAGAACCGAATTTATCCACTATATTTTTGATGGCATCCAAGCAACTCTCATCATTCGGATATTTATTGTCGGTAACACCTGAAATTTCACAATGCGTATCTGCTCCGCCTAAGGACTCATTATCAATGACTTCTCCAATAGATGATTTCACCAGGTAAGATCCTGCTAAAAATACAGATCCGGTACCTTCGACAATCAGTGCATAATCAGACATGATGGGCAAATAGGCACCACCAGCCACACAAGAACCCATAATGGCAGAAATCTGGGGGATACCCATGGAAGAAAGCTTGGCATTATTTCTAAAGATCCTTCCAAAATGCTCTTTATCAGGGAATATTTCAGCTTGCATAGGTAGAAAGACACCGGCAGAATCTACCAAATAGATAATGGGAATATGGTTTTCCATGGCTATTTCCTGAGCTCTCAGGTTTTTCTTACAGGTCATCGGAAACCAGGCTCCGGCCTTGACCGTAGCATCATTTGATACAATCACACATAACCTATTCTTAACATAGCCCAAGACCACGACTACCCCAGCATTTGGGCAACCACCATGTTCTTCGTACTGCCCATCGGCAGCAAAGACACCAATCTCGGTGAAATCCCTATCCTCATCTAATAGGTATAGGACCCGTTCCCATGCCGATAATTTTCCTTTTTCGTGTTGTTTTTGGATTTTGTCCAAGCCTCCACCTAACAGTAGTTTTTCTCTTTTCCTTTGGAGTTCTTCTAATTGGCCTCGCATAGCTTTATTGAAATAATGTAATTTATTAGGTTCTGAAATATTAAATTATTATAAATATCATAAAATATTATTTGTTTTTTATAATATTTGTAAGAAACATTTGTAACCCAAATATAAACTTAATTAAAATAATATTATGTATAACCTCGGTTCTAAAGAAGAATTGACACTAGTTAGAGAGAGTGCCCGTAATTTTGCAAATGCCTATATAAAACCTCATGTGATGAAGTGGGATGAGGCTCAAATTTTCCCTGTTGAACTATTCAAAAACTTAGGTGATCATGGTTTCATGGGCATCTTGGTTCCTGAAGAATATGGTGGATCTGGACTGAACTACCAAGAATATATTACCATTTTAGATGAGATTTCAAAAGTATGTGGTTCTATTGGTCTATCGGTGGCTGCCCATAATTCATTGTGTACCAATCATATCCTAAGCTTTGCCAATGAGGAGCAGAAAAGAAAATACCTTCCGAAACTGGCTAAGGCAGAATGGATTGGCGCTTGGGGATTGACAGAGCCAGGCTCTGGTTCTGATGCTGGCGGCATGAATACCACAGCGGTCCAAGACGGAGATTATTTCATCTTAAACGGAGATAAAACCTTTATTACCCATGCCATTTCTGGTGATGTAGCTGTAGTTATGGCTAGGACGGGTGAAAAAGGCGATAAAAAAGGAATTTCTGCTTTTATCGTAGAAAAAGGAATGGAAGGTTTTTCCGCTGGAGCGAAGATGGATAAATTGGGAATGCGTGCCTCTGAAACAGGTTCTTTATTTTTCGATAATTGCCGGATCCATAAGGATCAATTGATCGGTGAAATAGGTGATGGTTTTGTGCAGGCCCTGAAATTATTGGATGGAGGTAGGATCTCAATTGCCGCCCTATCCTTGGGAATAGCGAGAGGTGCCTATGAATGTGCATTGAAATATGCCAATGAAAGGGAACAATTCCAGACTAAAATTTTTGATTTTCAAGCGGTTGGTTTTAATTTAGCGGATATGGCTACGAAAATTACTGCTTCTGAACTATTGATCAGACAAGCGGGTGATTTGAAAGATCATGGTCAAAAAGTGACCAAAGAAGGCGCCATGGCTAAATTATATGCTTCGGAAACGGCTGTTGAGGTATCAAACGATGCTGTACAGATTCTTGGTGGCTATGGATTTACCAAGGATTTTCCTGCTGAAAAGTACTTTAGGGACGCTAAATTATGTACTATTGGTGAAGGAACAAGCTCTATCCAACGCATGGTCATTGCAAGAGAGATAAAAAAAGATGTACAATAAAGAACAGGTAACCCTAGTGGATTGCCCTCGAGATGCCATACAAGGTATCCTTTATCAGATTCCAACAGAAAAGAAAATTGCTTATATCAATCAGTTGATAAAAAGCCAGGTCTTTGATTGCATAGACTTTGGAAGCTTTGTTTCGCCAAAGGCGGTTCCGCAATTGAGTGATACGCAAGCTGTATTGGAAGGCCTGGAAAAGGATGATCGGGTAAAGCTATTGGCAATCATCGCGAATAAAAGAGGTGCTGAAATAGGTTCCGAAATGGAGAAAATTGACTATTTAGGTTATCCTTTCTCCATTTCGGAAACCTTTCAGAAAAAGAACACCAACGCCAGTATTTCGCAGGCCTATGAAGCTGTCAAGGAAATCTTGGGTATCATGGGCAGAAATGAAAAGCAGGAGTTGGTCGTCTATATATCCATGGCATTTGGTAATCCTTATGGTGACCATTGGGACATGGATCTGGTTTCGGAATGGATATATAACCTGAATGCCATTGGTGTAAAGAACTTCTCTATTGCTGATACCACTTCTGAGGCTACTCCAGATAGCATCAAGGACCTGTTCCATAAAATTACAAAGGAATTTACGGATATTCCTTTCAGTGCGCATTTCCATTCGCCGATCGAGAGTGCCCTATTGAAAGTAGACGCGGCTTATTCGGCGGGTTGCAGACGCTTTGAAGGAGCTGTATTAGGTTATGGAGGCTGTCCATTTGCCAAAGATGAGCTGGTTGGAAATATTCCTTCGGAATTGTTAGTGGATCGGTTCAATAAAGCTAACTTTGATACAATGTCTGGACTGATGCAGGGATTTCAAAATTTGATCAAGCATGAATTATAAATTCATTCAAACCGAAATAAAGGAACATGTTTTTACCTTGACCTTGGATAGGGAAGCTAAGCGCAATGCTTTTACCCCTACCACAGTCAATGAGGTGGCCCATGCCCTGGAGCAAGCGGAAGCCAATGATCAGGTCCATGTATTGGTTCTAAGGGCAAATGGCCCTGTATTTTGTGCCGGAATGGACCTCAAGACCTATCAAAATCCGGAAATGGATAGTCCAAATCCTGCTATCGTTAATATGGAACGTTCCTTGGGCGAGATCTTTGATCAGTTCAGTAAGCCATCAATAGCTATCGTTGAAGGCGATGTCATCGCCGGAGGTTTTCTCTATATCTTGGGCTGTACCTATGTATTTGCGAAAAAAGAACTGAATTTTAGGTTGCCGGAAATTTCTCTGGGCATCTTTCCTTTCCAGGTGATGGCTGGCTTGAAGAAGATCATGTCTGAAAAACAGATTTTGCAATTATGTTTTGACCCAAGCCCTTTCCAGACCGATAAGGCTATAGAACTGGGATTGGTCGACGGCTATTTGGAACAGGATAAAATTGATGATTTGATTGCTTCCTTTGCTGATAAGAGCATTTATGCCATGCAGGCAGGGATGAAGGCCTTAAAGGCTATCCGTGACATGGAGTCTGATAAGCAGTATGCCTTTCTCCTGGAGTCTCTGCAGAACCTAAAGGATAGGGATGAAGTGAAGAAATTTATGGCTGAAAGGCTCAATAAGAACTAAGAGACCTTCTTTTCTATCCAGAAATTATTGAATCCAAGGCCTACTTCTATATCCAGTAGTTTTTGTTGCAACATCTCCAAGATGGCCAAGAAATTATAGACAAACTGTACCTTGTTTTCAGAATTCTTTGCCAATGCTGAAAAATCCATTGATTTATTGATCTCAATTAATTCAGCGATCGCTTTTTTCTGTTGTTCTATGCTATAGGGGTATTTCACTACGGTATGCGTGACATCCTGTACGCGATGGGAAAAATTGAACATCACCCTTTCGTAGACCAACATCAGTTTATATAGGTCAAAGCTGGAAAGTTCCTCATCTATGGTCTGAGCCTTGGCTTCACGTGCTATCTTCAGGTCGATTTCGGTATTTCCCCTTTCATAAAATTTGGACCTACGGTCCTCCAGATCTTTCAGCTCTTCGCAGATTTCCTTGAATTGCTTGTACAGGACAAGCTTTTGGACTAATTCCTTTTTCAGGTCGATCTCGTTTTCATTCTCATCCAGTTCAGGACGTGGAAGCAGCATTTTAGCCTTGATGCGCATCAAGGTCGAGGCAACAAAGATAAATTCAGAGGCTAATTCTATGTTCAGGGACTGCATATGTTGGATATAGGCCAAGAAATCATCTGTGATCTTAGAGATAGGAATATCATGGATATTCAATTCATCCCTTTCAATAAAGAATAGCAAAAGGTCAAAGGGTCCTTCGAACTGTGCCAGTTTAATCTCGTAGTTTGTCGCGTCCATAGAATATGCTCAAAAATAAGGATTTGCTTGTATAAAAAGATGGAATTCATTCGAATAAAGCAAAACAATGCAGCAGATTAAATTGTATATATATTCCATAGTTAAAAGAATAAATTGTTACTTTGTATCTTATTTCGAAATTTTTTCATTTATGCAGGTAGAAGCAGGACCGCTATTACAAAAAATTCAATTTCCATCTGATCTTCGAAATTTGAAGGAATCGGAACTTGAAGAGGTTTGTAAAGAGCTGAGACAGTTTATCATCGATATCGTTTCTGTAAACGGCGGACATTTTGCAGCTAGTTTAGGTGTAGTGGAACTTACCGTAGCGTTGCATTATGCATTGAATACTCCTTATGACCAGGTCATTTTTGATGTCGGTCATCAGGCTTATGGACACAAGATACTGACGGGTAGAAGGGAAGAATTCCATACGAACCGTATTTTAGGCGGGCTTTCTGGATTTCCTAAACGTGGTGAAAGTGAATACGATGCTTTTGGTGTAGGACACTCCTCCACTTCCATTTCTGCTGCTTTGGGAATGGCAGTTGCCTCTGCATATAAGGGTGAAACCGATAGGCAGCATGTTGCTGTAATCGGTGATGGTGCCTTGACCGGCGGCATGGCCTTTGAAGCATTGAACCATGCTGGGATCGAAAAGTCAAATCTATTGGTTATTCTGAACGACAACTGTATGTCCATTGACCCGAACGTAGGGGCGATGAAAGAATACCTGACCAGTATAACCACTTCAAAAAGTTACAATCGATTTAGGGATGATTTGGTGTCCGTATTGGAGAAGATTTCCAAGAAGGGTCCAAATGCTTATGGCTGGGCTAAAAAGCTCGAGCAGAGCATTAAAGGTACCTTGTTGAAGAACTCTAACCTATTTGAATCCCTAAACTTTAGATATTTTGGTCCTGTTGATGGACATGACGTCAATAAATTGGTGAAAACCATCGAGGATCTGAAGCATATCAATGGTCCTAAGTTGTTGCATGTGGTTACCGTAAAGGGTAAAGGCTATGCATTGGCAGAAAAGGACCAAACAAAATGGCATGCTCCCGGTCTTTTTGACAAGATCACCGGAGAAATCAAGAAATCTATTTCTGAGAAACCCCAACCACCGAAATACCAAGATGTATTTGGTCATTCATTGGTGGAATTGGCGGAAACAAACGATAAGATCATGGGGATTACTCCGGCTATGCCGAGTGGATCTTCTATGAACATCATGATGAAGGCAATGCCGGATAGGGCATTTGATGTGGGCATTGCGGAACAGCATGCTGTTACATTCAGTGCAGGTCTGGCCGCTCAAGGTTTGGTTCCTTTCTGTAATATCTATTCATCTTTTATGCAAAGGGCATACGATCAGGTTATCCACGATGTAGCCTTGCAGAAGCTGAATGTGGTATTCTGTTTGGATAGAGCCGGTTTGGTGGGTGCTGACGGCCCTACGCACCATGGTGCTTACGATATTGCGTTTATGCGCTGTGTTCCGAATATGGTCTTGGCTTCGCCAATGAACGAAGAGGAACTGCGGAACCTGATGTATACGGCTCAGTTGCCGGATCAAGGCCCCTTTACCATCCGCTACCCTCGTGGCAATGGCGTGATGCCGGATTGGAAGCTTCCGTTTAAGGAAATTCCGATCGGTAAAGGCAGAAAGATCTGTGATGGTGAAGAAATAGCTATTTTATCCTTCGGCCATATCGGTAATGAAGCCAGTAAGGCTATCTTGAAACTGCGTGAAGATGGTATCCATCCTGCACATTATGATATGCGGTTTGCAAAACCACTCGATGAAGCTTTGTTACACGAAGTATTTAAAAAGTATAGCAAAGTGATTACCGTAGAGGACGGTTGTTTGCCGGGCGGGATTGGATCTGCAATCCTAGAGTTTATGGCAGACCATCATTACGAGGCTCAGGTGGTACGTTTGGGAATCCCAGATGGTATTGTGGAGCACGGTGAGCAGGCAGAATTATGGCATATATGTGGATATGATGCTGCTGGAATTGAGGCTCAGGTTAGGAAATTAACAAAAGGCATAAAAACCGAAACTTTGGTAGGATAATTGCTCTATTAGAGCAGGTATTTCAAAGACAATCAAGCGTCTACAAGAGGAAGCCCACAGGCTTCCTTTTTTATTAAAAGTTTTCCACATTTATTTTTCCTTGCTTAATTTTTGCTTTAAAAACTCCTATAAATAGGGTATCAAAATATATGTGTTAATAAAATAATTTTGCACTAATATTTTGGACAAAATATGCTAAAAATTACAATTAAAATGTTGTTTTTTAGTTACTTACCTTTTTTTTGTCAATTTAATTTTTTAGCTCATTTTTTTTTGTCATATTCGTTGTAGGCAAAAGTTATGAACAGAAATTTTGTCAATTATTGGTTTTCAAGTTATTAACAAATTCAGA